>WBTZ01000002.1 GCA_009026175.1 Zoogloea sp.
GCAGGTGAAATTGATCCAGTCGATGAAGGCCTGCCCGCCGTCCGGGCCGGTGCGTTTCATCACGTGCTTCACTTGACCGCCGACCATCACCAGCTCCACGGTCTGCACATGTTCCCCTCGTGTTACTGATGAGGGGGTTGATTCCGCCCCGCCAGCCGCGCCGCCTACGGCGTCGCAGCTCGGCGTGACGGAACCAACACTCATCTGCTCCACGGAAAGACGTGACGCAGCTTCGCTAGCGCGGACTTCGTCCATCGTGGGGATGGACCAGGGGCGCTTTTTGATGGAGGCCATTACCATTGCTCCGAATCGTCAGGCAGGTAATGACGGCAATCGATACAACGACCGATCGGAGATCCAACACCAGGGACAACACACACCCGGGGAATCTCAGGGTCGGAGATCAAGCAAAGGGGTGACCCCGCCCGCACATCGGCGGGAGCCGACGTGGGGAGGCCGGACGGGGTCGAGTGATCGGAAAGGACGCGCTCTTCGCGAATCCAGAAAGGCACGACGCCCTTCTCGTAAATGCGAGCTTCAGTAAGGCGCTTTGCCTTCTGGACCGCATCAGCCAGCTTGTTGGACATGATCCACTCCCATGGAAGTTGCCAATCTGGCAACGACGCGAAGTTGCCACGCCTGCAACATGTTGTCAAGCAGGCAACGCTTAGACTATGGTCGACACGTCACAGGAGGCCAAGCAATGAAGACAATCCGCCACTACATCGACGAATCAATAAACGCAGGGAAAATCAAGAACCTAGCGGAGATATCACGCCTTACGGGCGTGGCTCGCTCGACGGTAACGCGATGGTATGACGGCGACAGAACGCCCGACGACGATCAAGCGATACAGCTAGCGCAAGCACTTGGCGTCGATCCAATGGAAATGCTGGCCGAGTGCGGCGCAGCCCGGGCAAAGACACCTGAGACTAGAAGGACATGGGAGCAGATGGCCGCCAGGATGGCGGCAAGCGCGGCAGTGATAGCCGTGCTGGCGGTACTGGTGGCACCGGACGAAGTTTATGCAGGCGTAATAATGGGCCCGGAGGTTACTGTTTTCAGAAGTTAAAAGGATGCCCTTCCAGGGGGCAGGATCCGGGTATCCCTTCATCGGCTCGCGCTGACAAGCCACTCCACCTGAGCGTCGGCAGGTTCGCGATTGAAGCGGCCGTGCTTTCGATGAATCGAAATCTCTTGTGTCACGCGGCTCGCCGTCGCAGCGGCAGGCGATCCCGATGAAATAATGCCCCGAGCCCCTGGCTGCAGCCGCTACCCGGCCGGGTCTGCGTGTCTGCGGGTGTCGGAAACGACGGGCAAATCGGAGACGCTTCATGAACGACCGCCTGCTTTTCTTCCGTTCACTGAAGGTTTGCGCGGGAGACTGATCCATGCACATCCCCTTCCTGAGTGCAGAGGCTCCATTCGCCATGCTGGCCATGCTGCTCTCGGCCCTTGTCATGTTCCGTCCTCTCTCGGCCCTCCGCCGGTCGCTCATCAACACCGCCGTCTTCTTCTGCATGTGCCTGCTTGGAGACATTCTGGCCGGCCTCCTGGAGGGCATGTTGCAGCCGGGCCTCCTGCACTGGATACGGGAGCTGGCCGTGTTTGGCGAAGGGCTCGCTGTCGTGCGCTACCTGGGCCTGGCCCTGTTCCGGGTCGTGCTGGTCCGGCTGCACATCCAGGTGTCGGGAATTCTCGTTGATATCCTGGTCATTGCCGGCTATATCCTGTGGGGTTTCGTCCGTCTCAACCTGGCCGGCGTGGAGTTCACCGCCTTGTTCGCAACCTCGGCAATCGTCACCGCCGTGCTGGCCATTTCCATGCAGGAAACCCTGGGCAACCTGCTCGGGGGGCTGGCCCTGCAGATGGACAATTCCCTGGAGATCGGGGACTGGATCGAAATGGAGAATCTGGCCGGCCAGGTCACGGACATACAGTGGCGATACACGACCATCGTGACCCGCACCGGGGCCAAGATGGTCGTCCCGAACAGCCAGCTCATGCGCAACCGCTATGCGGTGATCTGCGACCAGAAATCGCGGATTACCCGGCAGCGGCGAAGCATCAATTTCAATGTGGACTTGAGCACGCCTCCGTCCCGTGTGATCGATACGGTCCTGCATGACATCCAGGCCGCCACCATTCCCAATGTCAGCCTTGCCCCCGCGCCACAATGCCTGCTGACCAATTTTGGTCCGGGTTACGTGACCTATGAACTGCGCTATTGGCTGATCGATCCGGGGCCCGACGCCGTTACGGATTCAGACGTCCGCCGTCATATCCTCGCCTCGCTGCAGCGGGCGGGAATCCGCCTGGCCTTGTCGGATCGGATCGTCCATCTGGTGCAGGAAGGCAAGAAATACCGTAACGACGTGCATGCCAGGGAGCTGCAGCGGCGTCTGGATGCGATTGCCAGGATAGACCTTTTCGCCGCCCTGTCAGACGACGAAAAACTGGAGCTGGCCAGGCACCTCGTCAATTCGCCCTTTGCGAAGGGCGACATCATGACTCAACAGGGCGCGGTGGCCCACTGGCTATACATCATCGTCAGCGGAGAGGCCGAAGCGTGGTGGCAACCGCCGGACGGCGGTGCGCCCCACTGCATGGACAAGGATCATCTGGGCGCCGTCTTCGGGGAGCTTGGCCTCATGACCGGCGAACCGCGCCGCGCCACGGTGATCGCCCTGACCGACGTGGAGGCCTACAGGCTCGACAAGGCCGGTTTCGAGAAAGTCATCCGGGCCCGCCCGGAACTGGCAGAGGGTATTTCGGGCCTTCTGGAGCAGCACCTGGCGCATTTCCAGACGCTGGAGCGGGAATACACGCAATCAAAACTGGATGACCTTGTCAGCCATCGCAACCAGAGCGCGGCCCTGAGCACACGGATCCGCGAATTCTTCGGGCTGTGACACTCCCTGCCCGGCTTGCTGGCTTGGAAATCTCTCGGCTTTTGTTATGGAGCCATAAGAACTCTCGAATCAGGAGCAGGCAATCGACCTGTAACATGCAGCTTGTCTCCTCCACCCTCCTCCTTTGGTGTGGAATTAAGCCCGGATCTTTTGATCCGGGCATTTTTTTGCGTGCGCGGCAGGGTCTCGCCTCCCTCGCTTCCGAACTGCCGTCCTCGGTTCCCCTGGACACCGTGGTCCATCTGCTACCCGCCGACTGCTGGGTGCGTCAGGGCTACACCGACGCGCCCGAGGATTGGCTGAATGAACAGGTCATCCACCTCACCGGAGAGCACGAGATCGAGCAGATCGACCTGGATGCCATACGCGAGCGCGCCGTTGGAAAAAATGGCGCGCGAAGGCGTCCCCTAGCCTCAATGGCAATCCCTTGGCGACGCCATCAGGGCACGATCACGTAATCCGGATTGGCAATTGCGAAGACGACGTCCCGGTCTGCGGCGGGCGGATAGATCCACTTTGTGTTGATCTCCCGCTTCAGATTCTTGCCCTCCTGCCCCGTCAGGCGAACCTGGCGGTCCCAGCCTTCGGTATAGAGCGCCCCCCAGGGGCCCAGGTCGAGGCAGGTGACATACTTCGGCTGGCTGTAGGGGTGCAGGGAAAGACCGAGCAGTTCGGCCGCCGCGTTATGGCCCGCCACCCTGCCGAGGCTCAAGGCATGCTGGCAGGACATGACCGCCACGTTGCCCTGGTCATCGGTCGCCGCATGGGCGACGTCTCCGGTGACGAAGACATCGGGCGCTTGCGGGGCGCGGAGGTAGGGATCGGCATGGACGCGGCCGAACCGGTCATGCTCCCCTGGGATCTGAGCGGTGAGAGCATTGGCGCGGGCGCCGGCGGTCCACACCACGGTGGCGGACGCTATCCGCTCACCCGCAGAGGTCGTCACGCCGTCTGCATCGATCCCGGTGACGGCCGTGCCGGTCAGTATCTCGACACCGCACTCGGCCAGGGCCGCCTCGATGACCGGTCGGGGAACCGGCCCCAGGTCGGGACCGATTCCCGCTGCCTGTTCGATCACCACGACGCGGATGGCGGCCCCGGCCGTATCCCCCAGGGCCTTGCGCAGGCGGTCCGGCATTTCTGCCGCTGTTTCGATGCCGGTGAATCCCCCACCTGCAATCACCACCGTGTTGCGCCCCGGCGTGGCCGGCCTGTGTGCCAGGGAGGCGAGGTGCGCATCCAGTACCCTGGCGTCGTCCAACTGGTCCACATTGAAGGCAAACTCGGCGATGCCCGGCACCGGAGGCCGGAACAGGGTGCTACCAGCTGCCAGAACAAACTTGTCGTAGTTCAGGCGGGACCGGGTGCCATCGCTGGCGACGATCTCGAGGGCATGCTCCGCGGTGTGGATTGCCTCGATCCTGGCGGTCAGGTGACGTACCCCGACGGCTGCAAAGAGTGCGCTCAGGTCCGGATCCATGTTCTCGATCACGGCCTCATAGAGACGCGGGCGGACAACCAGGGTGGGGGTCGGAGAGACCACGACCAGCTCGACCCCCTCCCCTGCCCCGCCTCCCAGCGCGAGCGCACGCGCAGCCGACAGGGCGGACCACAGGCCGGCAAAGCCGGACCCTGCAATGACGATTCTCTTGGACATTTCTTCGACTCCTGGAAGGTACCGGACGTGGGTTTCCCGCTGCGCAGGCGCGCAAGGGCTCGCTCGGCCCATCCGGTGAGGGCCGAGGAAGAATCTGGATCGGGTTGTGATCAGGGGCAGCGAGGCACACAGCCACGCCGGATCAGGAGGGAGGTTCGGGTTTCCCGGGGCGCCGGCCGGGCTTGCGCTTGCCGGCACGTTCGCTGGTCCAGTCGCGGACCTCGACGAAGAACTCCCCCGGGGCCTTGCGGCTGAAAGTGGCCGCCACTTCCGCCAGGGAGTGGGCGGCGAGTTCTTCGCGCATGGCCTTCTCGGCCTTCAGCATGACCTGGTGGACACCGCACACACCGCGGGTTGCCCACTCGGGCGGCGAGGCCTCGAACACCGCGCAGCGGCCACGGATTTCCTGGCAGTCGAACAAGGGCTTGCTGCCCTCGATGGCGTCCACGATCTGCAGGAAGCTGATCTCTTCCGGCGGTCGGGCCAGGCGATAGCCCCCCCGCACGCCTTCGCAGGCCGCAACGATCCCCGCCTTCTCGAGCCTGGGGAAGATCTTGGCGACGAAGCTGACCGAGATGCCCTGCAACTCGGCCAGATCCCGGCTGCTCAGGGGCGTCTCTCCCGAGCCGACCAGCCACAGCAGGCAATGGATGCCGTATTCGACGCTAACAGTCAGATGTGCCATAACGCAGACTATATCTGTCTGCGTTTAAATGCGCAATCAAACGTGGACTATTTTTGTCTGAGTAATTTATTGGCTCGGCCCGGGAGGCAGTCAGCGGTCTTCCAGACCGAACAAGCGCACCGCGTTGTCGTAGAACAGGCGTTCCAGCAGATCATCGCGGAATCCAAGCCGGGCGAAGTCATCAATGCTCTGCCCGATCGGTCGGAAGGGGTAGGACGAGCCGAACAACAACTGGTCGCCGAGGAAGCCGTTTGCGGCCTCCACATAGGCACCACTGCCGGCTATGAAGAGGTACATGTCGGGTACCAGGTGGATGTTCTCGTAGCGGAAGGCCACGCCCAGGGCCTCCTGCACATTCGGCCAGAAGCCGTGGTAGCAGACGATGGGCAGTTGCGGGAAATCCCGCGCCACCCGCGCCAGTGGTGCCGGATCGTTGATGCGGGGGTCCGGCGTGGTCGGCCCCGTCATCAGGAAAACGGGCACGCCCAGATGGGCACACAACTCGTAGATGGGGTAATACACCGGGTCGTCCGCGTAGCGGGCGGGTTCGCCGAAGCCCGGCTCGATGTCGATGCCGGCCAGGCCCAGCTCGCGGATCGCCCTCTCGGCGTCGTCCACGGCCGCCCTGCCCTGCAGATGCGGATCCACCCCGGCGATGCCGAGCAGTTCGTCGTGGCCGGCCACGATCTGGTGGATCAGGTTGATGGGAAGATACTGGCCAGGGGTATGGCGGCCCACGACGACGGCCCGCTCGAGACCGGCGTCGCGCACCTCGGCCAGAAAGCCTTCGGCCGTCCGGGAGCGCGCATAGTGTTCGTCGTCACCGCGCGTGCCCACCCGGCGGTTCAGCCAGCGGGCCGTGTCGTTGGTGGCGGAGCCTGGCGTGGCGCCGAAGAAGTCGTGCAGATAGGCCGGCCGGCAGCGCATGTCGATGATGCGGGTCATGCCACGTTCCTCCCTTGCTCACCACTCACGGTACGGGCGTCGAAGGGGCCGCCCGTCATCACTTGGTCCTGGAGAGTGACAGGCTTCTTGCCCGGTAACAGGGGAAAGACCAGTTCGGCAAAGCGGTAGGCCTCTTCCAGGTGGGGATAGCCGGACAGCACGAAGCTCTCGACGCCCAGATCGGCGTATTCCTTGAGCCGGGTCGCCACGGTCTGAGGGTCGCCGACCAAGGCCGTGCCGCAGCCGCCGCGGGCAAGGCTGACGCCAGCCCACAGATTGGGGCTCACCTCGAGCTTATCGCGCTGTCCGCCGTGCAAGGCCGCCATGCGGCGCTGGCCGACCGAGTCCATGGCCGCGTAATGGGCCTGGACCTTGGCGATGGTCTCGCTGTCGAGCCGGCTTATCAGCCGGTCGGCGGCGGCCCAGGCCTCTTCGTTGGTTTCCCGCACGATGACGTGCAGGCGCACGCCAAAGCGTACGCTGCGCCCGCGGGCGGCAGCGCGGGCGCGCACGTCGGCGATCTTCTCGGCCACCGCATCGGGCGGCTCGCCCCAGGTGAGGTAGGTATCCACATGTTCGGCTGCGAGTTCGTGGGCCGCTTCGGACGACCCGCCGAAGTACAGGGGGGGATAGGGTTTCTGGAGTGCCTCGAAGAACAGCCTGGCGCCTTCGACCCGATGATGCTCACCCGAAAAATCCACCGTTTCACCGGCCAGCAGGCGGCGCCAGATGGCGAGAAACTCGCTCGCCTCGGCATAGCGGGCGTCGTGGTCGAGGAAGATGCCGTCACCGGCGAGTTCGGTGGAGTCCCCCCCGGCCACGACGTTGAGCAGCAGCCGTCCCTGGGTCGCCTGGTCCAGGGTGGCGGCCATGCGGGCCGCCGCGGTCGGCCGGGTCAGGGCTGTGCGCAGGGCCACCAGTAGCTTCAGGCGACGGGTGGCGCCTGCCACGCCGGCCGCCGTCACCCAGGGGTCGAGGCAACCGCTGCCGGTGGGGATCAGCACGCCGTCGTAGCCGAGGGTGTCGGCGGCAACGGCGATCTGCTGTAGGTAGGCGTGGGTGACCGGTCGCCCGGAATTGGATTTGCCGAGGTAACGGGTGTCACCCGAAGTTGGCAGAAACCAGAAGATATCAAGACTCATCGTATTCCTCAGGAGGGTGATGGGGGCTGTCGAGGGCCTGGGCCAGATCCGCGATCAGGTCTTCGACGGCCTCGATGCCGATGGACAGCCGCAGGAGATCATCAGGGCACAGGGTTCCGGGGCCTTCGACGGGCGCCCGGTGCTCCACCAGGCTCTCGACGGAGCCCAGGGAGGTCGCTTCACGGAACAACTGCAGGGCGCCGGCAAAGCGCCGCGCGCCGGCATGGCCGCCTTGCACGCGGATCGACAACATGCCGCCGAAACCCCCTTCCATCTGGCGCGCGGCCACCGCATGGTTCGGGTCGCCGGGCAGCCCGGGATAGCGGACTTCGATGACCTGCGGATGAGCATCCAGCCATTCGGCGATGGCCTGGGCCGAGCGGCTGGCGGTACGCACCCGCGGAAACAGGGTGCGCATCCCGCGCAGTAGCAGCCAGGCCTCGAAACCGCCGAGAATCGCTCCGCCCTGGTTCCGGTGGCGCCGGATGGCCTGCCAGTCTTCGGAGTCTTCCCGGGCCACCACGGCGCCGGCGATCACGTCGGAGTGGCCGTTGAGATACTTGGTGGCCGAGTGCATCACGAAGTCCGCGCCCAGTTCCAGCGGGCGGCTCAGCACCGGCGTGGCCACCGTGGAATCCACCACCACCCGCGCGCCGACGGAATGGCCCAGTGCGCTGGCAGCCGCGATGTCGGTCACGTCCCAGGTGGGATTGGCCGGCGTCTCGATCCACAGGAGCCGGGTCGTCTCCCCGGCGAGGGCGGCTTTCAGGCTGTCCAGGCTGGCGTTGTCATACTCCACCAAGGTGATGCCCAGGTGAGCGGTGTAATGACGTACCCAACTGCGCAACGCCCAGTACATGCTGCGGGGTACGACCAGCCGCTCGCCCGGCTTCAACAGTTGGAGCAGCGCCTGGGCTGCGGCCATGCCTGAGGGCAGCAGCAATGCCTCCCAGCCGTTCTCGAGGCGAGCCAGCAAGGCCTCGGGCTGGTCGTAGGCCGGATTTGCGTCGCGGGCATAGAGGCGGCCTCCGACCAGCTCCCCGTTCCGGTCGCGCACATAGGTGGTGGCCAGGTGGATCGGTTCGACGATATCCCGGTAAGGTTCGGCAATGTGTCCGAGCCCCTGGGCGCTCAGGGTCTCGGGGCGCAGGGTCGGTTGAGTCCGTGTTTTCTCGGTCATTTTCGGTTCATCGCTCAGGAAAGCGGACATGCCGCGAGGACATGTCCGACCCGGAGCTCAAGGCTCAGTTCCAGGGGTGGCGCGGGGGGCTGACCTGGTTGAGGTAGTAGTTGCCGATGTGGAAGTACTTCCAGCGGACCGGATCGTGGAGCGTGTGCACCCGTGCGTTGCGCCAGTGCCGGTCGAGGTTGTGGCTGGCCAGGGTGGCCCGGGTACCGGCCAGCTCGAAGAGGCGCGTGGTCGCCTCGATGGCCACCTCGGTGGTCAGCACCTTGGACTCCGCGGTGGTCACCGTGGCCGCGTCGACCGTCGCGTCACCCGGTGCAGCAAGGGCTTCATCGATGCGTCGCCCGGCCTGCTCCAGAACCGCCTCGGCAGCGCGCAGACGAATCGCCAGGCTGCCGATGGCCTGGATGGTGAAGGGGTCTTCGGCCGCGCTTTCCTTGCCGCTGTCGATCCACGGCCGGCTCTTCTCGCGGACGAAGGCGATGGTCTCGTCCAGGGCCCCCCGGGCGATGCCGGCGTCGATCGCCGACTGGATGATCTGGGAGATCGGGCCGGCGGCGGTGGGGGTGTCAAAGGCCTGGATCGGCACCAGACGACTCTTGGGAACGCGCACCTGATCGATCTTCACCGAGCCTGAGGCGGTGGTGCGCTGGCCGAAGCTGGACCAGTCGTTGATCACGCTGAGGCCCGGCGCATCGCGGTCAGCGAACACCAGATAGCCCTTGCCGTCCTCATCCACCGCGACGATGGGCACGATGTGGGCGAGCAGTGCGCCGGTGGTATAGAACTTCTGGCCGTTCACCAGGACGTGGTCACCCTGGTCGAGGACCTTGGTCTCGAAGGCTGCCACGTTACGGCTGTTGAGCTCGGAGAAGGCGTTTCCGAAGCGATATCCTTTGAGCACCAGGTCGAACAGGTCCCGCTTCTGCTCCTCGCTGGCATCGAGGGCAATGTGGGCGACCAGGACCAGGTGGTTCTGGGTGATCTGGGCGATGCTCGAATCCGCCGCGGCGATGATCCGGATCACTTCGGCAACCGTGGCATAGGACACACCGGCCCCGCCATAGGCCTTGGGCACGTTGATGCCCCACAGGCCGGAACGGGAATAGGCGTCGATCTCTTCGATGGGCAGGTAGCCTTCGCGATCGCGCAGGGCCGCCTCGCGGACGAAGCCGGCGGCCAGCTCGCGGGCGACGGTCACGGCCTCAGCGTCATCGCGGATGAGGTGCGCAGGCTGGGCGGGACGCGGACGGGGTGCGAAGGGCGAGGGCGAATTGACGCGCAGGCGCTCGCCGGTTGCAGGGCTTTGAGTACTCATGCAGGTAATCCTCGTGTTCGGAAAAGGGGCCGGGCGGATGGCCCGGCCGGAAGGCGAAAATCAGCGACTGCCGCCGATCTGCCAGACATAGGGAGGCTCGGTGCCGTTGATGTGCCAGTCGCCGACGACGCGCGACTTGTAGATCAGCGGATTGTGGGTTGCCACGGTGCGGGCGTTGCGCCAGTGGCGATCGAGCGCCTGCCCCTCCCGGGCCGCCGAAGCGCCCAGGGCGTTGAAGAGATCGCTGGCTGCGCGGATGACCAGTTCGGAGACTACGATCTGGGCCTTGGCCGATTCGAGCTCCGCATCGATGTTGGCTGCCTTGTCGATGCCTTCATCGCCGCTGAAGCGGGCCTCGTAGGCGCGCTGGGCCGGCTCGGCCGCGCGGATCGCCGTGGCTTCAGCGGCATAGGCCAGCGCGGCGATCTCGCCGATCACCTGCTGTACCTGAGCATCCTGCGCCACGCGGGGCGCGTTGCCATGACTGAACACGCGCCGGCGTTCGCGCACCGCAGCAGAGGCATCACGCAGCACCGCCCGTCCGATGCCGGCCTGGACGGCCAGCAGTACCAGCTGGTAAAGGGCGGTCTGGTACTTGAAGCGGGTTGCGAAATCGATGATGTTGTCGGCCTCGACCACGGCGTCCTCGAAGCGCGAGGTACCGCTGCCGGTGGTGCGCTGACCGAAACCGTCCCAGTCATCATGCTGCTTCACGCCGTCCTGATGGGTGGACACGGCTGCGATCACGTTGCCTCCGTTGTCGCTGCGGCGGGCGAACACATCGATCCAGTCGGCAAAGATGCTGCCGGTGCTGTAGAACTTCTCGCCGTTGAGACGCCATGTGGCGCCGTTCGGGCTCACGACGGTGTTCACGTCGCCGATCTTCACCTCGCCGATCTCGGTCCACGCGTTGCCGACCAGCTCGCCTTCGACAAAGCGGTTGAACCACAGGGAGCGCTGGGGCGACGGAGGTGCGTTGAGGCGGTCCTCGACAAAGGCAAAATGGCCGCGCAAGGCTTGCGGCAGATTGGAGTCTGCCTCGGCCAGTTCGATCAGCAGGCGCACCCACTGGGGCAGCGAGGCGCCGCCGCCGCCGAACTCGCGGGGCACGCGGATCGCGCCGAAGCCGGCCTTCTTGAGCCATTCGATGGGTTCGTAAGGTAGCCGGCGCGTGCGCTCGCGCTCGACGGCGCCTTCCGCGATGCGTTGGAAGATGGGCCGGAAGCGTGTTGCCAGCGCCTCGTAGTCGGTGCCGGTGGACAGCGGGTTGTCCTTGCGGTTGTCGCTCATGATGACTCGTCCTTTCTCGTCCAGGCCGCGCCTTCAGGCGGCGGCGAGTTCCTTCTGACGGGCGGCCTCGAGCTCGCGGACCAGGGGGATGACGTGCTTGCCGAAATACTCGACCTCCTCCTGGAAATGCAGGAAGCCGGTGAGCACCAGGTCAACCCCGACGGCCTTCAGCGCGACGATGCGCTCGGCCACCTGGCGCGGCGTGCCGATGAGGTTGGTCTTGAAGCCGTCGTTGTACTGGACGAGATCCTCGAAGCTGGATTTGGCCCAGTTGCCCTCCCCTTCCGGGCTGGCCTTGCCGGCCTGGGTCACCGCATCGCCGAAGGCGCGCACGGCTTCCGGATCAGCCTTGTCGATGATCTCCTGCACCACTGCGCGGGCTTCCTCCTCGGTGTCGCGGACCACCACGAAGGCATTCACGCCGATCTTCACCTGGTGGTTGTTGCGCGCCGCCTTGGTACGGATGTCATCCACCTGGGCCTTCACACCCTCGACGGTATTGCCATTGGTGAAATACCAGTCGGACACACGAGAAGCCATGTCGCGCGCCGCGCGGGAGCTGCCGCCCTGGAAGATCTCAGGGTGCGGCTTCTGCACGGGCTTGGGCTTGAGGGTGTAGTCGTGGAAGCGGTAGAAGTCGCCCTTCAAGGTGAAGTTGTCCTCGGTCCAGATGCCCTTGAGGGCCTGGATAAACTCCTCGGAGCGACGGTAGCGCTCGTCGTGTTCGAGCCACGGCTCACCGATTGCAGTGAACTCGCCCTTGAACCAGCCACTCACGATGTTGACCGCGATCCGGCCCTTGGTGAGGTGGTCGATGGTCGCGATCTGCTTGGCCAGCACGGCCGGATGCCACGGCCCCGGCAGCACGGCCGCGATCACCTTGAGCTTGGTGGTGGCAGCCAGCAAGGCATGGGAAAAGGACACCGACTCGTGCTGGTATTCGGCACCGTAACCGGCCGTGAAGCGGATCTGCGACAGGGCGTAGTCGAAGCCCGCGTCTTCAGCGATCTGGGCCAGGCGGCGGTTGTAGTCGATGTCCCAGCTGGTGCGCTGTTCGATCTTGCTGACGACGAGGCCACCGCTGACGTTGGGAACCCAGTAGGCAAATTTGACGGGGTGGATGGATTGAGTCATGGCGATTTACTCCCAGGCGATAGGAAAAGTGAGCGTTTGAATTCAGGCCGCGGCGCGGGTCTCGGCATCCCCGATCGCCTGGCGTTTCTGGATGAAGGGCAGCGCCCGGCGGGTGGCCAGCTCGATGCGGGCCTTGAGCAGTTCGCTGGACACCCGGTAGTTGCTGAAATCGGCTTCCGAGGCGTACACGCCGATGGGCAGGGTCAAGGCCTGGAAGAAGCTGAACAAGGGGCGGAATTGATGATCGATGACCAGGGCGTGGCGTTCGCTGCCGCCGGTCGCGGCAAACAGCACCGGCACATCGATGAGGGCCTCGTGATGCACGAAGTCGAACAGGTGCTTGAACAGGCCGGTGAAGGTGGCCCGATAGACCGGACTACCGACCACCAGGAAGTCGGCGTTCTCGATGGCGCGGATATGGGCCGCGATATGCGGCGGGAGGTCGGCCGGATTGACCACGCTCCCGAGTTCGGCGGCGATGTCGGCGAGTTCGATCACATGCAGGTCGAACTGCACCTGCTGGCCCAGCGAGGCCACGATCTCGTCCACCAGGACGCGGGTACGGGAGGGCTTGTAAAGGCCGCCGGAGACGGCAACGATCTTGGGCTTATTGCTCATGGTGATTCTCCAGGGAATTGGTTTGCGGAGGATTTGAATTCGGCCGGTGGGGCGCGGGCAATTGATTGATAGCAGCTTCCGTGCCACGCCTTTATTTATCTCGTTAATTCACGAAAAGGCCGTTTTATTGCCAGAACATATGAATGAAACGGGGGATTCTTTTGAAATAAGGCTGCCTGACGGCCCTTTTTTCGATATGGCCCGGACGCCGGGAGGGGAGCTCGCCTTCAATCTGCTGCCCAGGAAGCACTCATCAAGCAATTGCTGCTTCCTGGGAGGCGCTTTCATTCAGGTGGGCATTTGATTGGTCATCGATGTGCTTCCTGATAAGCAAATGCTCTTTTCCGATAAGGCGTCCATTTCCGGAAAATGCGTCTTCTCAGGCAAGATCGAGAAGCGCTTCACTGGGTGCGCGCTGGCGCGGGCGGGCCTCGAGTTGCTGGCGATATTCGATGAGCTGGGCGATGGTGATGATGGGAAGTGCGTGTTCCCTGGCAAAGCGCAGCAGGTCAGGACGGCGTGCCATGGCGCCATCGTCGCGGACGATCTCACACAGCACACCGCCGGGTCGAAGGCCGGCCAGGCTCACCAGATCGTGAGCCGCCTCGGTGTGCCCCGGACGCACCAACACCCCACCCTCCCGGGCGCGCAGCGGGAAGATGTGACCGGGGCGTGCAAAATCATCAGCCTCCACGGCGGGGTCGCTCAGCGCGCGCAGGGTGGCGGCGCGGTCGGCTGCAGAGATGCCGGTGGATGTGCCATGGCGATAGTCGACGGTGATGGTGAAGGCGGTACGGTGGGATTCCGTGTTGTCGCGCACCATCAGGGGCAAGGCCAGGGCGTCGAGGCGCGCGCCCGGCAGGGCCACGCACACCACACCGCTGCTGTGGCGGACCAGGAAGGCCATTTGTTCCGGGGTGATCTTCTCCGCGGCGATGATGAGATCGCCCTCGTTCTCACGATGGGTGTCGTCCACCACGATGACGAACTGACCGGCACGAATGGCCGCGATGGCGTCGCTTACGCGGCCGAAGCCGGCGGCGTGATCGATGATGTTCTGCATGATGAAAGTTGGGTTCAGGAGTAGAAGGAAGGTGTCGGATGACTGCCGTTGAGCGCCCAGTCGCCAAGCTCGCGGACCTTGTAGGCCACCGGGTCGTGCAGGGAATGGGTCCGCAGGTTGCGCCAGTAGCGGTCAAAGCGCAGGGATGCCGTGGTGGCCCGGGCCCCTGCCACCTCGAACATGCGGCTGGTCAGGTCGAGCCCGACGCGGGTGGTCGCCACCTTGGCGCTTGCCACATGCACGGCCACCTCACCACGCTCCGCTTCCTTCAGATCCAGGTCGCGGACCCAGGCGGCATCCAGCGCGTGGGCTGCCCGGTCGGTCAGCAGGCGGGCCCCCTCCACGCCGACCCAGAACTCACCGTAGGTCGACAGCACGTAGGGATCCTTGCCCGCCGAGTCGACCCCGGCGGCGGGCCAGGCCCGGCTCTGGCCCAGGGTGTAGCGGCGGGCTTCCTCGAGGGCGCCCTCGGCGATCCCCAGGTAGATGTTGGAGAGGATCAGCTGGGCGATGAGCGGACGCAGGCAGGCGAAGGGAGAGCTGAGGGGGCCCGGCTCGGCCAGCACTTCGCTGCGGGCGATGCGCACCCGGTGGAAGGCGGCACTGCCGCTGTCGGTCTGGCGTTGCCCCATGTTGTCCCAGTCCGGGAAGAGCTCGATGCCGGCGCGGTCGGTGGGGAGTGCCGCGATGATCAGCTTGCCGCTTGCCGGGTCGACCCCGGAAGCGATCAACATGTCCGAATCAATCGCCCCGGAGCAAAAGCTCTTCCTGCCATCGAACTCGAATCCGCCGTCGTCCTGGCGTGTTGCCACGGTGCGGGTGTCCAGCGGATTGAGCGCATTCCCCCAGAACCAGTCCTTCCCGGCAGTCTGCTCGAAGAGCGGGCGCCACTGGGACGGGTTGCCAAACAGGCGAATCGTGGCCAGCAGCAGGTGCTGAAAGGCAAAGACGTGGGCGACCGAGCTGTCTGCACGGGCAATCTCACGGACGATCTGCAAGGTATCGGCCCATGTCGCCCCAAGGCCGCCCAGTTCGCGCGGCACGATCAAGCCGAGCAGGCCGCTCTGGCGCAAGGCATCGCGTTCGGCCTTCGGGGTTCCACCGGTCTTGTCGCGCTCGACGGCGCTTTGAGCGAAGTGCTCGGCCAGTGCGCGGGCGATCGCCAGCGGGCTGGCGGCGGCACGGGCGTACTTCGCCTCCGGGACTTCTAGCAGGCTGTGCATGGTGTTCTTTCTGTTGTGAGCATGTCGGTTGGCATGAGCACGCGGCGGGTGTGGGACCGCGATACAGCGCTCTGCCCGTCTTCAGCAGATTGCGTGCCACTGCCGGAGTCCGTCAAAAGACGGCCCGATGCCTGCGCACATGCCTTTCCATGAGCAGCGCTGCGGATGTAGTGCTTGTAGAGCAGCACCTCATGCGGATGAACAGCGAAAGCCATGTCAAATCCGTGAGAGGGCACTGGTCAGCGGGTGGTCTGGCCCTGAACTGCTCCCCGGCAAGCACAACTGCCCGGCTTTTGCTGCGCATGTAGCAATGAAGATGCTGCCTGGCCAGCAGAACGTTGCTCCCGGGTACGTTTTGGGTATGGCACGCTTTCTGCAGAGGGTCTCCGTGTCACCCTGATCGCGGAGCCTTTGCCTTGACCCAAGTCTTGAACACGCTGCTCGACCTGCCCGGCGGCACGGTTTCACCGGAACCTCCTGAGCAGATCGCCCGGCGCCTCGCCGAACAATTCGCTGCCACGGCGGCCGAGCGGGATAGCCTGGGCGGAACGCCCAAGGCGGAGCGGGATGCGCTGCGCCAGAGCGGGCTGCTGGCCCTGTCCATTCCAGTCGAGTACGGTGGCCTGGGCGCAAACTGGCGCGAGACCCTGGATGTCGTGCGCATCCTGTCCAGCGCAGACAGCTCCATCGGACATGTCTTCGCCTTCCAGCATCTCATGTTGGCAACGGTGAGGCTCTTTTCCCGGCCGAGCCAGTGGGAAGCCTGGTTCGAGCAGACGGCCCGCCACAACTGGTTCTGGGGGAATGCCGTCAATCCGCTGGACCGTCGCACCGTCAGCCGGAGCCAGGACGGCTGGTACGAGTTTTCCGGGAAGAAGAGCTTCTGCTCCGGTGCGCTCGATTCAGAGATGCTGGTTGTTTCAGCCTATGCCCAGGACACGCCGCAACAGCTCGTCATCGCCGCGGTGCCGACCGCCCGCAGCGGCATCAACGTGTTGCAGGACTGGGACAATTTCGGCCAGCGGCAGACCGACAGTGGCAGCGTGAATTTCGAAAGGGTGCGCATCGAGGAGAAGGAGATCCTCGCCGATCCGGGACCGCTGAGCACGCCCTTTGCCTGCCTGCGCCCGCTCATTGCGCAGCTCATCCTCACCAACATCTACGCCGGCATTGCCGAGGGTGCCTACACGGAGGCCCGTCGCTACAGCCTCCATGAGGCACGGCCCTGGCATCGCTCCCCGGCCAAGCGTTTCGAGGACGACCCCTATGTGCTGCATCACTACGGAGAGTTCTGGGCGGCGCTCGACGCGGTGCGGGTGATGACCAACCGGGCGGCGGACCTGCTTGACGCGGGCTGGAACAAGGGAGGGCGCCTGACCGAGGACGAGCGGGGAGACATTGCGCTGGCGATCTCCTCGGCCAAGGTGCTGGCGACGCGGACAGGGATGGACCTCTGTACGCGCATGTTCGAGGTGACGGGCGCACGTGCCACCCATGCCGGGCTGGGGCTCGACCGCTATTGGCGCAATCTGCGCACGCACACCATGCACGACCCGATCGATTACAAACTTCTGGAGCTAGGTGAATGGGCCTTGAAGCAACACTACCCGAAGCCGACTTTCTACTCGTGAAAGACCCCACAACGCCCTATTCCGCCCATTCCGGCCACGCCTCGGATCACCCCGAGTTCGTGCCCCTGGCCGGCGAACGCATTGACACGACCGACGGTCGCCTGCTGACCCTGCCCAATCCTGAGGTCCTGACCAAGTCGATTCGCGCCACGGCCCAGGTTTTTGAGGATCCCCGGTCGAAGGCGCTGTTGGCGCGCATCGAACTGGTCGCGCCCAGCGAAGCCAACGTGCTGATCATCGGCGACACCGGAACCGGCAAGGAACTCATCGCCCGTCATGTGCACGGCCTGAGCGCGCGTCGCAACGGACCTTTCGTTGCAGTCAATTGTGGCGCCTTCTCGGAGACCCTGGTTGAAAGCGAGCTGTTCGGCCACGAGAAGGGGGCTTTCACCGGCGCCTTTTCGTCCAAGGCGGGGTGGTTCGAAGCTGCCAATGAAGGCACCCTCTTCCTCGACGAAATCGGCGATCTGCCGCTCAGCATCCAGGTCAAGCTGCTGCGCGTGCTGCAGGAGCGCGAAGTGGTACGGCTCGGTGCGCGCCGGCCGGTGCCCATCAACGTGCGCCTGATCGCCGCTACCAACGTGCGCCTTGAAGAAGCGGTCAAGGCCGGACATTTCCGCGAAGACCTCTTCTATCGCTTGCGCGTGGTGCACCTGGAGCTGCTACCCCTGCGTGAGCGGCCGGGCGACATCATGCCGCTGGCCCGTCATTTCGTTAGCCAGTACCGGCGGCGCCTTGGCTACGGTGAGATCGGCATCCATCCGGATACCGAGCAGAAGCTGCGTCAGCACAGTTGGCCAGGCAATATTCGTGAGCTCGAGAACGTCATCCACCATGCCCTGCTGATCGCCAGGAACGCCTTGCTGCGCCCGGAGGACTTGTACCTGTCCTCCCTCGGCCTCGAGCGCGAGGCCGAGCCCGAAGCCGCTCCGGGAAACAGCCAGGACGAGGCCCTCGGCCAACTCGAGAAGGCCCTCGTCGGCCTCTTCGAGGCGTGTCACGAGGACATCTTCGACAAGATCGAGGAGGTGGTCATGCGTACGGCCTACCACTACTGCCATTGCAACCAGGTCCAGGCGGCGCGGCTCCTCGGCGTGAGCCGAAATGTGATCCGCGCCCGCCTGATCAAGATCGGGGCGATATCCGCCCTCAAGTGAATGGCCCGAAGCGGCCACTCTCTTGATAACCCCCAGACATGAATGGTGCGACATGGTGACGCTATCCAGCCCCGCGCAATCCCGCCTTCCCGATCCTGGCGCGGCCCTCGCCGCCTACCGGGACGGAGCGGTGACCGTGCTTGCATCCGATCCGCTGCGTCCGGGCAGCGCCTGCCTGCTCGCTGCCCTGGAAACCCTGCGGCCTGAAACCCTGAGCCAGTTGCGGAGCCTGACCCGTGGGCTGATCAGCGTACTGCTGCCTGATCGTCAGAGGTATGGCGTCCGGCTCTTCCTGTCCTGTGAGGGCCAGGCGGCGGATCTCTCCAGCCATTCCGGCGCGGAGCCCGGCGTGGGCAGCAATGCCGCCCTGTGTCCTCTCCTGCATGGGCTTGTCTGCAATCCCTGCGAGGCGGAACGCCAGGCAGCAGCCTTCGGTGATCCCTTTGTCACCCTGAGTGGCGCCGGCACCCTGAGCTGGCCGGATAGCGAACGTGTGGTGAGTACGCTCGCCGTCCGCTTCGCTCTGGCCGACGCAGCCCTGATCTGTTCGCTGCACGATTCCCGGGGGCGCTGTCTCCACGGCGACGAAGTGAGTGAATTCGCAGCCGCCCACGGCCTCCCTCTTCTCTACCCTGACGATGTCCTCCGCGGTGTGCGCCTGCACGCAGCAGGGTAAGTGACTGCTCCTGCTGGTAACTCTCCTCCGCGCGGGGGGGACCCGGTCCTTTCATCAGGCGCCTGCTATGGCGCCTTTTTATTTGTTGAGAGTGCTTCCCCATGCCACGGGTTGCTGCCTCAAAAGCACTTGTCCAGCATGGGTGTGTCTGGGCCCGCAACAAGCACCGGATTCAGCAATATACAAAAGGGGATTTTGGCGAAAATCCTGGCCCGCTTTATGCTTATTGAAGCTGAAGGGGTTCGGTAAATGAATTCCAGAATAGAAAGTCCGGAATGAAATGAAATTTCGAAAATGGAATTTCGAATAAGGATTTTCGTTTCGTTGCATATGAACAGGAATTGCCAAGAATGCACACCTTGAACAAGGCCCTTTCCTCCAGCAATAGCCCCGACACGCTGCCGGCCCATTTGTGCGAGCAGGCGCGACTGCAGCCCCGGACTGTCGCCCTGCGCTTCAAACGGCTGGGCATCTGGCACGAGAAGCGCTGGCCGGATCTGCTCGCCGAGGTGGCAGGCGCAGCCGCGGCGCTGCAGACCGACGGTTTCGGCAATGGAGACGTGCTGGCCTTGCTTGGCCAGCCCTCGCCCGAGGCCGTGGTCATGTTGCTGGCCGCCCAATGGCTGGGAGGTGTCGTTGCCCCCCTCGCTCTGGATGCCGAACCCGAGGCCCTGGCGTCGGCGCTCATCGGACTGCGGCCCTGCATCGCCTTTGGCGACGACCAGGAGCAGGTGGATCGCCTGCTGGCGGCGGGCTTCTCCGGCAAGAGGCTGATCTATGCCGATGCCCGCGGCCTGCATGCCTACCGGCAGACGGTGTTGGCCAGTTACGGTGAGTGGCTGGCAGCTGCGCCCGACGGGTCTGCGTACCCACACTGCGTGGCCCGGGATGTTGCGCTGCGCTACCACGTCGCAGGTGGGTGGGACGACGGGCCGGTGTGCCGCATCACCCACGCCGAGATCCTGGACGGCGCCCGCCGGCTGATCGCGGCAAGCGGGCTGAACGTCGGTGAGGAGGCTTTCGCCGGGAGGCGTTTTGCGCCGGCGGGCGTGGTTCGCTACCTGCTCGCCCCCTGGTTGCTTGCAGGCTTCACCCTCAATATCGCCGAAAGCCCGGAGAGCCGCGATCCGGATCGACGGGAGATCGGCCCGAGCCTGATCCTCGGATCGGCCGAGACCTACGCCCGGCTGCGCAGCCGGATCCAGGCCCGTCTGCCGGCTTCCCGGGACGGTTGGCGCGGACGCCTGGTGTCTGCGGCGCTCCACTCCCGGAGTGGGCTTTTGGCGCGCATCCTGGTGCGGCGCCCCCTGGCCGAGGTGGCCGGGCTGGGCCGGGTGCGTCACGCCCTGGTGGTCGGCCCGGCGCCGGATGCCGACCTGACCGAGTTCTTTGCCCGTCTGGGCGTGAGCCTGAGACGCTGGCCGGACGCGGCCTGCCTGCCGCAGAACAGGCCGCCCGAGCATGATCTGGCCAGCCTCCTGAACGTATGGGTGGCGCCATGAGTGCGTTATCCGCCTCAGCACTATTGCTGGCGGTCGAACACGTGTCCCTGTCCTTTGGCGGCGTCAAGGCGGTCACCGACATCTCCTTCTCGGTCCCGCGTGGCGAGATCTGCGCCCTGATCGGCCCCAATGGTGCCGGCAAGAGCTCCCTGCTCAATGTGATCAACGGGGTCTATCGGCCGCAGGGCGGGCGCGTGGTGTACGACGGCCTGGTGACCTCCCGATCGGCCCCTCGCCAGGCAGCCCTCGGAGGCATCGCGCGAACCTTCCAGAACGTGGCCTTGTTCAAGGGCATGAGCGTGCTCGACAACGTGCTGACCGGCCGCAACGTGCGGGTCGGGGCGGGTTGGATCGAGCAGGTGCTGGGCCTGCCCCGCGCCCGCGCCGAGGCGGATCTGCATCGGCACAGGGCCGAGGAAATCCTGGCCTTCCTGCACATCCAGGCGCATCGCGACACACCTGTCGGCAAGCTGCCCTACGGTCTGCAGAAGCGTGTCGAACTGGCCCGGGCCATCGCCTCAGAGCCACAACTGCTCCTCCTCGACGAGCCGATGGCCGGCATGAACCTCGAGGAGAAGATGGACATGAGCTGCTTCATCCTCGACATCAACCGCGACCTGGGGACCACGGTGGTCCTCATCGAGCACGACCTGGGCGTGGTGATGGACATTTCAGACCACGTGGTGGTGCTCGATTACGGCCGCAAGATCGCCGACGGCCCGCCGGCCCGGGTACGCGACGATCCGCAGGTCATCGCCGCCTACATCGGCGCCCACTGAACGCTGGAGTCAAGACATGGATTTTTTTCTCGAAGTGCTGATCGGCGGCCTCCTGGCCGGGATCATGTATTCAATGGTGGCGATCGGCTTTGTACTGATCTATAAGGCCTCGGGGGTGTTCAATTTCGCCCAGGGGTCGATGGTGCTGTTTGCCGCCCTGACCTTCGTCAGCCTTGTGGAGCGGGGCTTCGCCTTCTGGAGTGCCTTCGCCACCACCCTCGGGGCAATGCTGGCCCTCGCCTGGGCGATCGAGCGTGGGGTCTTGCGCCCCCTCGTCAATCGGCCGCCCATCACGCTCTTCATGGCGACCCTGGGGGTCAGCTTCATCATCGAAGGCCTGGCTCAGCTCCTGTGGGGTGCCCAGGTGCACGGCCTCGAACTGGGCATCAAGGATGAGCCCATCGATCTTGGCGGCATTCTGCTGTCCCGCTTCGATCTCTTCGCGGCCGGCATAGCCGCGCTGCTGGTGCTGGCCTTGTCCCTGCTGTTCTCGCGGACCCGCATCGGCCTGTCCCTGCGTTCGGTCGCCAGCGACCCCTTGGCTGCGCTGGCCACGGGTATCCGCGTGCAGCGCATCTGGGCCGTGGTCTGGGCAGTTGCCGGCTTTGTCGGGCTGATCGCCGGACTGCTCTGGGGCGCCCGTCTCGGAGTCCAGTTCTCACTTTCCCTGGTCGTCCTGAAGGCCTTGCCGGTGCTGATCATCGGCGGCTTCTCGTCGATCGGCGGCGCCATCGTCGGCGGGCTGATCGTCGGCGCCGGGGAGAAGCTGGCCGAGGTGTATGCCGGCCCGGTGATCGGCGATGGCCTCGAGAACTGGTTTCCCTATGTGCTCGCGCTGCTTTTCCTGCTGGTACGTCCTGCGGGCCTGTTCGGCCAGCGCACCATCGAGAGGGTCTGATCATGCTTTTATCCGAGACCGGGCAGTTCAGCACGTGCTATGCCCATGACCGCCGTGCCTTCCGCCTCCGCCAGGAGCGTGTCGGCCTGGGCCTGGTGCTGGCCTTTGCCTTCCTGGTAGTGCCTGCCTGGGCCAGCGACTACTGGTTCAGCGCCATCCTGATTCCCTTCCTGATCCTGTCCCTGGCAGGTCTGGGGCTCAATCTGCTGACCGGCTATGCGGGGCAGTTGTCCCTGGGGAGCGCCGCCTTCATGGCGGTGGGCGCCTTTGCGGCCTATAACTTCCAGCTGCGGATCGAGGGCCTCCCCTTCTTGGTCAGCCTCGCCCTGGGCGGACTTGTGGCAGCGCTGGCCGGCGTGGTGTTCGGCCTGCCGAGCCTGCGCATCAAGGGCTTCTACCTGATCGTCTCGACCCTCGCCGCCCAGTTCCTGGTGCAGTGGGGGCTGACCAAGTTCGGCTGGTTTTCCAACTTCAATCCTTCGGGCGTGATCACCGCACCTCCGCTGACGATACTCGGGCAGGACCTGTCCTCTCCGGCGGGGCGCTATCTGCTCACGCTGCTGGTGGTGACCGCCCTCTTCTTCCTGGCCGGCCGCATCGTGCGCTCGGACCTGGGCCGCAACTGGATGGCCGTGCGTGACATGGATTCCGCCGCGGCGGTGATCGGCATCCCGGTTGCCCGCAGCAAGCTCCTGGCCTTTGCGGTGAGTTCCTTCTACTGCGGCGTGGCCGGCTCCCTGTGGGCCTTCACTTACCTGGGCACCGTCGAGCCCCATGGCTTCGATCTGAATCGTTCATTCCAGGTGCTCTTCATCATCATCATCGGGGGCATGGGCAGCATCCTCGGTAACTTCCTCGGCGCCGCCTTCATCGTCTTGCTGCCCCTGTTGCTGAGCAACCTGGGCGGCTCGCTGCTCGCCGGAGTGATCGACCAGGGGCACATCGAGAACCTCCAGAAGATCCTTTTCGGGCTGTTGATCATCCTCTTCCTGATCCGCGAGCCCGATGGGCTGGCGAGTCTGTGGCGCAGCCTGCGGGCCCGCGCCCGAGTGTGGCCCTTGCGCGCCTGAGCCTTCCCTTACCTCAACCTGATCCCTGTCATGGAACGGCCTGGCCAGCCGATCCAGGGCAGCTCACGGGGCTACGCCCCCCAATCATCCCCACAGGAGTCTTGCTTCATGACCACATCGCGCTTTTCCCCGCGCCGCCTGACGGCCGCTTTCAGCCTCGGCCTTGCGCTTGTCAGCGGCAGCGCCACAGCCGCCGGCGAGCAGTATTTTCCCCTGCAAAGCTACCGGGTCGGCCCCTACGCAGCCGGCGGCACCGGCTTCTTCGGTGGTTTCATCGACTACATGCAGCTCGTCAATGCCCGTGATGGCGGGGTCAATGGCGTCAAGCTCACCTGGTCCGAATGCGAGACCGAGTATGTCGTCGAAAAGGGGGTTGAATGCTACGAGCGCCTGAAGAAGGGGCTCAACGGTGCGCCGGCAGCCGCCACCAACCCGCTCAGCGTCGGCATCGCCTACGCAACCCTGGAACGCTCCACCGCCGACCGGATTCCGCTGATCACCATCAACCACGGGCGCACCGACTCGACCGACGGCAGCGTCTTCCCCTACGTCTTCCCCTTGCAGCTCAATCCCTACAGCGAGGTGTCGGCGATCGTCAATTACATCGGCCAGCGGGAAGGTGGTCTCGACAAGCTGAAGGGCAAGAAGATCGTGACGCTCTATCACGGGTCGCCCTACGGCAAGGAAACCATCCCCATCCTGGACATCCTGTCGAAGAAATACGGTTTCGCCATCAGTCACATCGAAGTTCCCCACCCGGGCACCGAGCAGCAATCCCAGTGGCTCAACATCCGCCGCATCAAGCCTGACTGGGTGATTCTGCGGGGTTGGGGGGTGATGAACCCGGTGGCGCTGAAGACCGCCGCGAAGACCGGCTTTCCGGCCGACCATGTGATCGGCAACATCTGGAGCAACTCCGAAGACGACGCCGCACCTGCGGGCGATGCCGCCAAGGGCTTCATCTCCATCACCACCCACCCGGCCGGCACGGATTTCCCGGTGCTCAAGGACATCGAGAAGGTGGTGGTCAAGGCCGGCAAGGGCAATCTCCAGGATCCCAAGCGCTTCGGCAGTGTCTATTACAACCTGGGCGTGGTGAACGGCATCCTCAACGTCGAGGCGCTACGGATTGCCCAAGCCAAGTTCGGCAAACGGCCGCTCAGTGGTGAGGAAGTACGCTGGGGCTTCGAGCATCTCAAGCTTGATGCCAAACGCCTGCAGGATCTCGGCGCGACCGGCCTGGTCCAGACCCTCACGCTCTCCTGCTCCGATCACGAGGGCGGTGGTGCCGTGCGCTTTCAGCAATGGGATGGAGCCAGCTGGAAGGTGATCAGCGACTGGGTGCAGGCAGACCGCGGCCTGCTGCGTCCGATCATCGAGAAATCCGCTGCGGCCTACGCCAAGGAAAAGGGCATCACCCCGCGCAACTGCGCCAAGGAGAGCTGAAATCAAACGTCCGCGCAGGCTGCAAGGCCTGCGCCCACATCAACAACGGACTCTTGCCCATGACGACTTCCTCCATCCTCCGAGTCGATAACATCCACGTGATCTACGACCAGGTGATCCTCGGCGCCCGCGGCATCAGCCTTGAGCTGCCGGAGGGACGCATCCATGCCCTGCTCGGCGCCAATGGCGCCGGCAAGACGACGACGCTCAAGGCCATCTCGGGTCTGATCAGGGCCGAGCGTGGCGAAGTGACCTGCGGCAGCATCCATTTTGCCGGTCATGATGTGCTCAAGAGTGATCCGGCGGCACTGGTGAGCCAGGGGCTGGTGCAGGTCCTGGAGGGGCGCCATTGCTTCGCCGAGCTTGATGTGGACGAGAACCTGCGGGTCGGCGCCTTTGTGCGCACCCCCTCCCGCGCTGATCTGCGCCGGGGGCTGGAACGCATCTACACCTACTTTCCGCGCCTCGCCGAGCGACGCCGGAGTCGCGCCGGTTATCTGTCGGGCGGTGAGCAGCAGATGCTGGCCATCGGACGTGCGTTGATCGCCTCCCCCCGCCTGGTCCTGCTCGACGAACCGTCCATGGGGCTTGCCCCGCAGATCGTCATCGAGATCTTCGAGATCGTGCGCCGCCTCAACCATGAGGAAGGAGTGAGCTTCCTGCTCGCGGAACAGAATGCGGCGATCGCCCTTCGCTATTCGGATCACGCCCATATCCTGGAGAACGGCCGCATCGCGGGTAGCGGTCCTTCCGCCGAACTGGCCGAGCGGGACGATGTACGGGCTTCCTATCTGGGAATCGGCGCCGAGGGCCGCCGCAGTTTTCGTGAAGCCAGGCATTACCATAGCCGCCGCCGCGAACATTGATCTCCTCATCCTCGAGGTTTTTCCTCAGGAACTTTAAGCCGCACCTCGGGGTGCGGCTTTTTTTGGCCTCCATGAATATGTCGGATGCTTATTCAATGAATATTTTATTCAATTGATTTAATTGCTGGAACAGAGGCATGCAAATAGCAGGCTATGCCTCCATGGCCGCATCCGGAATGTCTTGATCAGCTTTCAAGGCCACTTTCTCCCTAGTTTTTCATTATTTGCCCTGGCACGCGAACTGCTAATAGGAGGTGCCAACAACCGTAATGGAAATCCAAAAATGAAAAATACCAACGTCCTTGCCCTGCTTCTTGTTGCAGCGAGCACGTCCGTCCTGGCGCAGAGCAATGTCACCATTTTCGGCACCGTCGACATGGGCTACCGCTGGAGCGACAGGAACGTCGATCCCCGCATCGGCAGCCAGTCACGCACCGACTCGGGAACCAGCGTGCCCAGCCGGCTTGGTTTCCAGGGGATCGAGGACATCGGCAATGGGCTCAAGGCCAGCTTCATCCTTGAAGCCGCCATCGATACCTCCACCGGTGAATTGCCGGGTGGGGGTGGATTCAGCCGCCAGGCCTTTGTTGCCTTGGGGGGCGCGTTCGGGAAGGTGGCACTGGGGCGGCAATACACGCCCGGCTACTTATTCACTTCCGAGGTCGATCCTTTTGGTAGCGTCACTGTCGGTCAATATAACAATGTGTACCTGACCGAATACCGCTGGAACAATCAGATCACTTATTTCTCTCCCGAGAAGGAAGGCCTCTCCTTCTCTGCGGCTTATTCCCTGAACGGCTACGGGCAGGAGTCCATCGGTAATCGGGGCAATGGCACGACCGGCGATGTGGAGGCGCTATCGGTGCAGCCTCAGTACCGCAAGGGTCCGCTTCTGGTGGGCGCGCACTTTCAGGAATTGCGCTCGCGCAGCACGGGCCGGGACGATGCCGGCAATGTGCTGACGGCCACTTACGACGGCAAGAAGATCAGGGCCTACGACGTGGGTGCGACCTACGACCTCGGCGTTGCGAAGCTGGCTGCGCTATACGGCATCCGTCGCTCCGACAGCGCCGATTTCAGCCCCGACACGGGTGCCAGCACGGTCAAGGACAGCCGCCAGTGGTTGCTCGGCGCGACCTTGCCGCTTGGGGCAGATGGCAAGCTGCTTGCCTCTTACGTGCGCCGCAGCAGCGAGCTTGCGTCCGGCCACGGCGATGCCAAGGCTGGTCAGTGGGCGCTCGGCTACGAACATGCCTTGTCCAGACGCACGGTTCTCTACACCACCTACGCCAGCGTCAATAACAACGGGGTGGGCCGTGATGCGGGCTTCGTGAGTTCTGTTGGTGCGGGGTACAACCCAGGCAATGGCTACCAACGCAGTGCTGCGGTCGGCATCCGTCATTCCTTCTGAGCCCTGGGAGGATCACGCGATGAACCAGCGACTGCCTGTGGCGAGCGATCCAGTGGGCCACCTCGATACCTGGGCAGCGGCGCGTCCCGGAGCCCTGGCACTGCTGCACAAGCGTCGGGGGCGCTGGATGGCCTGGCGTTGGGCGGACGTCCGTCGCGAAGTGGCCGAGCTGAGCGCCGCCCTCGCCGCCCGTGGCTTCGGTCCGGGTGAGCGGCTGGCCTTGGCGGGCCCGTTCGAGCCCACCCTGGTCCTGCTGGCGCTGGGCGCCCGGAACGCCGGCGGCGAGGTGGTAGCGGTTTCTCCGGACCTGTCCGGCCAGGCCCTGCTCGATGGCCTCTCTGCAGCGGGCGCGCACCATCTCTTCGTGGCCAGCCGCGACGGGGCAAGCCGTGCCATTGCGGCCTATGCAGGCGCCCGGGCAGCACCGCGCCTGTACCTGCGCGAAGCGCCGGCGCAGCGCAGCGCCGGCTTGTCCGTGACCCCGATCGCGGAACTGTTCGGAGAGCCCCGCCCCATGCCGGAACGTATCGAATGGGATCGGCTGCGCAGCAGCCGCAGTGCGTGGGTCGAGGAAGGCAGTGAATGGGCTGAGGGGCTCGGCCTGATCCTCGAGCGCCTCCTCACCCACGGGCAAGCCTTCGCTTTTCCTGAAAATGCGGAATCCGCGTCTCGCGACCGGTGCGACATCGCCCCCGTCATGCTGCTGCTGTCGGCGGCCCGGGCCGGTGCGCTTCACGACAAACTCGACCAGCGCCTGGCCCCCTCTGGCAGCCTGGGCCGCCGCCTGTGGGACTGGGCCCAGCGTCATGCCGGACGGCCCGGAGCCCATCGGCATCTGCGCTCCCATGTACGCCGGATTGCCGGCTTGCATCGGGTGCGCGCAGTCGAGCCCGCTGCGCTTGTCGCCTCGGCATGGCTGGGCACAGGCCGGGAGGAGCTGCCATGAACGCGCCCCAAGCGGCCGATCCGATTCTGGAAGTTCAGGATGTTTCCTTGTCCTTCAAGGGTGTAAAGGCGATTTCAGGGCTCAGCTTCGTGGTGCGGCGGGGCGAGATCTGCGCCCTGATCGGCCCCAACGGAGCGGGCAAGAGTTCCCTGCTCAACGTGCTTAACGGGGTGTACAGGCCGGATTCCGGCGAGCTTGTCTTCGAGGGCATCCACTACCGGGGGATCACCCCGCTGGAGGCCGCCCGCCGGGGCATTGGCAGAACCTTCCAGAACAACGCTCTGTTCAAGCGCATGGGTGTTCTCGACAACGTGCTGTCGGGGCTGTCCCGGCATGCCCGGACGGGCTTTTTCGCCCAGGCCTTGGGCCTGCCTGCCGCCCGCGGCGAAGCCCGCGCCTTTCGCGAGCTGGCGGAGCACACCCTGGAGTTCCTTGAGCTCCAGGCCTGGCGGGATACGCCGGTGGGCAGCCTGGCCTATGGCCTGCAGAAACGGGTCGAACTGGGCCGTGCCTTGATCGCCGGGCCACGCCTCCTGTTGCTCGACGAGCCGATGGCCGGCATGAACGCCGATGAAAAGCGCGAGATGAGCCGCTTCGTCACGGAGATCAACCGCAGCTTCGGGACCACCGTGGTGTTGATCGAGCACGACATCGGGGTGGTGATGGGCCTCTCGGCCCACGTGGTGGTGCTCGATTACGGGCGCAAGGTCGGCGACGGCACGCCGGCCGAGGTGAAGGCCAATCCGGACGTCATTGCGGCTTATCTGGGAGCCGTCCAACAAGAGGGCGCAAGAACATGAATTTTTTCCTCGAGACCCTCATCGGTGGCCTGCTTGCCGGGACAATGTACTCGCTGGTGGCGATCGGCTTCGTGCTGATCTACAAGGCCAGCGGGGTATTCAACTTTGCCCAGGGCGCCATGTTGCTGTTCGCGGCCTTGAACTGCGTCAGCCTGCAGGAGGCCGGCCTGCCCTTCCCCGCTGCAGTGTTGGCAAGCGTGTCGATCATGATCGTGCTGGCCCTGGCGATCGAGCGTGCGGTGCTGCGCCCATTGGTCGGGCGCTCGCAGATCACCCTGTTCATGGCCACCCTGGGCCTGAGCTTCATAATCGAGGGACTGGCCCAGGGGCTCATGGGCGCTGAGGTCCGCGCCCTCGACCTCGGCATCGAGGACGTCCCGATCACCATCGGCGACATCATGGTGAGCCAGTTCGACCTGTTCGCGGCGGCCACCGCGGGGATCCTCGTGCTGGTGCTGGCGCTGCTCTTCAACAAGACGCGGATCGGCGTGTCGCTGCGGGCTGTGGCCGACGATACCCGCGCGGCCCTGTCGATCGGCATCAACCTCAATCGTATCTGGCAGATCGTCTGGGCCGTGGCCGGCATCGTCGGTCTGGTTGCCGGCCTCTTGTGGGGCGCGCGCCAAGGTGTCCAGTTCGCCCTCTCCCTGGTGGTCCTCAAGGCGCTGCCGGTGCTGATCATCGGCGGCTTCACCTCCATCGGCGGGGCCATCGCCGGCGGGCTCATCGTCGGTGCCGCGGAGAACCTTGCCGAGGTCTACGCCGGCCCCTTGCTGGGCGGCGGGATCACGCCATGGTTTGCCTATTTCCTTGCGCTGGCCTTCCTTTATGTGCGGCCCGCCGGGCTCTTCGGCGAACGCGCCATCGAAAGGGTGTGAAGCATGTCGAGTCAATCCCAGCCTCTCTCCCCGTCTTTCTCCCGGCCCTTCGAGCACGCTTTGCTCGAGGTTGCCGCCCGGCCCTTTCCGTGGGGCCCTGGCGCCCTTCTTGTGGTGGCTTTCGGCCTGCTGCCCTGGCTCGCCGATGACTATTGGCTCAACGCGATCCTGATTCCCTTCCTGGTGCTGTCCCTGGCCGGGTTGGGACTCAATCTGCTGACCGGCTACACCGGGCAGACCTCGGTCGGTTCGGCCGGCTTCATGGCGGTGGGGGCCTTTGCGACCTATGCCTTCCTGCTGCGCGTGCCAGCCCTGCCCTTGCCCCTGGCTTTGCTTGCCGGGGGCGCCATCGCAGCGGGCGCGGGCTTTGTCTTCGGCATTCCGAGCAAGCGCATCAAGGGCTTCTACCTGATGGTGACCACGCTGGCGGCGCAGTTCTTCCTGGAATGGGTGTTCACCAAGTTTCCGTGGTTCTACAACCATGCTTCGTCCGGAACCATTTCCGCTCCCCGGCTGGAGGTGTTCGGTCATGACATTTCGGGGCCCGGTGGGCGCTATGTGTTGACGCTGTCGGTGGTGGCGCTGCTGACCTGGATCGCCCATAACCTGGTGCGTGGCCAGGTGGGGCGCAACTGGACGGCGATCCGCGACATGGATACCGCGGCGGCCGTGATCGGCATCGAGGTGGACCGCTACAAGCGGCTGGCTTTCGCGGTGAGCAGCTTCTACCTCGGGATCGCCGGTGCCCTGTGGACCTTTGCCTACCTCGGCACGGCAAGCGCCAGCAGCTTCGATATCAATCGATCCTTCCAGATCCTCTTCATCATCATCATCGGCGGCATGGGCAGCATTGCCGGCAACTTCATCGGTGCCGCCTTCATCAGCCTGCTGCCCCTCTTCCTGAGCCAGGCGGGCCAGGCCCTGCTGGGCAGCAGTGTCGATCCGGGCCAGATCCAGAACCTCCAGAAGATCATTTTCGGGGCTTTGATCATCGCCTTCCTGATCAAGGAACCCGAAGGCCTGGCCCGCATGTTGCGGCGCTTCGCCGCGCGCCTGGCGGTCTGGCCCCTGCGCTTCTGAAACACCGTTGTATTGAACCCTCCGTTCCCGTCTTCATTTGCCCCCTGACTAGAGAAACGAAAATGCGCAACATCCTCAAGCGAACCGTCCTGGCAGCCACCCTGGCCGCCGCCCTCATGGGCACAGCTCCGGTGACCCAGGCTGCAACCAACGAGCAGTTCATCCCCCTGCCGACCTATCGGGTGGGCCCCTATGCGTCCAGTGGCATTCCCTGGTGGGCCGGGGTGATCGACTATCTGCGCTATATCAACGAGGTAGAGGGCGGCGTCGACGGCGTCAAGCTGGTGTGGAAAGAGTGCGAGACCGAGTGGAGCACCGATCGCATCGTCGAATGCTACGAGCGCTACAAGAAGGGCTACAACGGTGCTCCCACGGCCTTCTTCTTCACCCACAGCACACCGGCCTCCTACGCCCTGATGGACAAGGGTGTCGCCGACCGCATTCCGCTGGTCGACCCGGCGGGCGGGCGCACCGAATCCACCGATGGCAGTGTCTTCCCCTACGCATTCCCACTGCTGCTCAACTACTACAGCCAGGCCTCGGTGGGTATCAATTACATCGCCCAGAAGGAAGGTGGCTTCGAGAAGCTCAAGGGCAAGAAGATCGTCACGGTATTCCATGATTCCGCCTATGGCCGTGAGACCCAGGCACCGATGGAGTTGCTGGCGAAGAAGTACGGTTTCGAGAACATCCAGATTCCGGTGGCCGACCCCGGTAATGAACAGTCGGCCCAATGGCGCCAGGTTCGCCAGATCAAGCCCGATTGGGTCTTCCTGCGCACGTGGGGGGTGTCGACGCCGGTCGGCATCAAGACTGCCGCCCGCTTCGGAATACCCGTGGATCGCCTCATTGGTGATGTGTGGGCCGGCTCGGAGGCGGATGTGCTGCCTGCCGGTGCGGCCGCCAAGGGCTACCAGGCCTTGGCGCCCTTCCCCGGCGGGGCCGACTTTGAAATCCACAGGCGCCTGCGGAAGTTCATCCTCGACGCTGGCAAGAGCGACCTCAAGGATCCAAAGTTCTTTGGCAGCGTGTACTACAACATTGGTCTGATCAACGCGGCCATGGCCGTGGAAGCCTTGCGCACGGGCCACCGGAAGTTCGGTAATCGTCCGCTCAACGGGGAGGAAGGTGGCTGGGCCTTCGAGCACCTCGACATCAGCGACGCCCGATTGAAGGAAATCGGCTTCTTCGGCCTGCTCCAGAAACTCAAGCTGTCGTGCAACGAGCATGAGGGCGGCGGTGCCGCACGGGTCCAGCAGTGGGACGGGAAGAAGTGGGTCCTGGTGACAGACTGGGTCCAGGCCGACCGGAAGGCCCTGCGCCCGTTGATCGATGCCAAGGCCGCGGCCTACGCCCGGGAGAAGAACATCAAGCCGCGCGATTGCAGCTAAGAGACGCAAGCCTCAACGGGGCACCCCACCTGGCGGAGCCCCGGGCATTCCATTCTTCCTTTCCGGAGTTCTCATGGCGATATCCGTACCTTCCATTGCTGAGCCCCCTGATCTGCTCGTGGTGGACGACATCGAGGTCGTCTACGACGGGGCCATCCTGGCCGTAAGCGGCATCTCGCTGAAAGTCGCTGATGGGGCCATCGTGGCCTTGCTCGGTGCCAACGGTGCCGGCAAGAGCACGACCCTCAAGGCGGTTTCCGGCATCGTCCAGGCTGATCGCGCGCGCATCAGCCGGGGGTGCATCCATTTCGACGGCCGGGATGTCACCGGTCTGGCCCCCAATCTCCTGGCGCACCAGGGCGTCGTCCATGTGCTCGAGGGGCGGCATGTGTTTCCCCAACTCAGCGTAGAGGACAACCTGCGCAGCGGCGGCTTTCTGCGCAAGCTCGGGCGGCGGGAGATGAATGCCGCGCTGGAGCGTATCTACGCCTGGCTTCCCCGCCTCAAGGTCAAGCGCCAGACCGCGGCCGGGCTGACCTCGGGGGGCGAGCAGCAGATGCTGGCGCTCGGACGTGCCCTGATGACGGGGCCACGCCTGGTGCTGCTCGATGAGCCTTCGATGGGCCTGGCCCCCATTCTCGTGGAAGAGATCTTCGGGATCATCAGCCACCTGAATGCCAGCGAGAACATCGGCTTCGTGGTCGCCGAGCAGAACGTCAACGTCGCCCTGCGCCACGCCCATTACGGCTACGTCATCGAGAACGGCCGGGTGGTCGACGAAGGGCCGGCTCAACGCCTTGCCGAACAAGAAAACATCCATCACTACTACCTTGGCGGCACAGTCGCCTAGGGGGTGCTGCCCTGTCAGCGCCCTATCCGCAGCCCTGCTCCTTCATCAGCAGTTCTTGTCCCGACGGGACGGTAGTGTGCGGGCTGCGCGTTGGCATGCTTCCTGCGAAAAACACTTTACCCCGCCATGTCCCAGCGCTCCGTCCGGACCCGCCTTTCTGCAGTCTCCGGTCCACCGGAGTGCCCTTCAAGGAAACCCCAATGAGCAAGACCATCCGCTTCAACGCCTTTGAAATGAACTGCGTGGGCCACCAGTCTCCCGGGCTGTGGACCCATCCCCGCGACCGCTCGTGGCAGTACAAGGACCTGGACTACTGGACCGACCTCGCGCGCACCCTTGAACGGGGCTTCTTCGACGCCGTATTCATCGCCGATGTGGTGGGCTACTACGACGTGTACAAGGGCAGCAACTACCACGCTCTTCACCAAGGGGTGCAGATTCCGGTGAACGATCCGCTCCAGCTCGCGGCGCCCATTGCGATGGTGACCGAGCACCTGGGCATCGGCATCACGGCCTCCACCTCCTTCGAGCATCCCTATACCTTCGCCCGTCGCCTCTCCACCGCCGACCACCACACCAAGGGACGCGTCGGCTGGAACATCGTGACCTCTTACCTGGAAAGCGGTGCCAAGAACATCGGCGAGGGCGGGCTGCGGCGCCATGACAACCGCTACGAAGTGGCCGCCGAATATACCGAGGTTCTCTACAAGCTCTTCGAAGGCAGCTGGGAGGAAGGGTCGGTGCTGCGCGACAAGGACCGGGGGGTCTTCATCGACCCTGAGAAGGTGCACGAGATCGGTCACAAGGGTAAGTACTTCGAGGTCCCCGGCTACCATCTCTGCGAGCCCTCCCCCCAGCGCACACCCGTACTCTTCCAGGCCGGCGCCTCTGGGGCCGGGAAGGCTTTTGCCGCCGAGCATGCCGAGTGCGTCTTCGTCTCGACGCCGGCTCGCTCCACCCTCGGGCAGTATGTGTCGGACATCCGTCGCCAGGCCGCCGCCGCGGGCCGCGATCCGTCGAAGGTGCTGGTCTATGCGTTGGTGACCGTGATCGTTGACGAGACCGACGAGAAGGCCTGGGCCAAGTTCGAGGAGTACAAACGCCATGTCTCCTACGACGGTGCCCTGGTGCTGTTGTCCGGCTGGAGCGGTATTGATTTCGGCCAGTACGCCCCTCAGGACCCTGTGCGAGCGGTAGAGACCAATGCGATTGTCTCGGTGGTCGAACACCTGGCCAACGGCGACAAGGAGTGGACCATCGACGAGCTGGCCCGATGGGCGGGTGTTGGTGGGCTGGGGCCCGTCTTCGTCGGATCGCCGGCCAGCGTGGCGGACACCCTGCAGAAGTGGGTGGAGGAAACCGATGTGGACGGCTTCAATCTGGCCTATGCGCTGGCCCACGAAACCTTTGAAGACGTTGTGGAGCACCTTGTGCCCGAACTGCAGCGCAGGGGTGTCTATCCCACGGCCTATAAGCCGGGCACCTTGCGCGAGAAACTCTTCGGTCAGGGCCCCCTGCTCCCGGACACCCACCCGGCTGCACGCTATCGGGACATCGAGCGCATCAAGCGTGAGGGCCGCCCTGCCCGCTGCCGGGAGAATCTGGCCCCCGCGTAAAGGCGCTGCGAGCTGGAGCTGCATCTGAGGATGATGCAGTTCCAGCTCGCTTTAAGGGCTCAGAAGAGTTGAACTGCCCCGGGATCAGATCGGCATCACCGGAAACCCTGGCTTATTCATCAAACACAAAACGTCCGTCGGCCACCAGTTCGGAGAGGGGGCGGCGCGCATTGGGAAATTCCCGTGCTTGCAGCGCTTCGGGGAGCGTTGCCTTGTCACCGAGCTTGCCTATCGCAATGACAGCTTCAATCGCATAGTCCTCAGGAATGCCCAGGGCATGGCGCAAGCCATCAGGGTTGAATCCACCAAGGCCATGGGCGTGCCAGCCAGAGAGTGTCACCTGAAACGCAAGGCTTGCCCAGGCAGCTCCAGCATCAAACGAATGCGAGCTGTTTTCCTGGCTTTCCGTGGCACCGGGTGCCAGGTAACGCTTCTTGGAAAGGACCACGATCAGCGCGGCGGCTCGGTGTGCCCACCCACGGTTGAATTCAACCAGATTGTCGAAGATCGGTTGCCAGCTTGGCGTATCGCTCCGGCCATAGATGAATCGCCAGGGCTGGGCGTTGAAGGCAGAGGGCGCCCAACGTGCCGCCTCCAGCAAGCTCAGCAACGTGCTTTCCTGAATATGTTCCCCCGTGAAGGCACGGGGCGACCAGCGCCGGGTAAAGAGCGGATCGATCGGGTAATCGGACTGGCGAGACTGGGACATAGGAACTCCGGAATGCGTGATGTCTAGGGTCGAACTTCGTGACAGGCCTGTGTTGCCATCAAGGCCATGTCCGGCATTCTTTCAGGACAAGACCCCGGTCAGGACCGGCAGCAGGTTCTTCCATGATGCGTGCAAAGGCCGTCCAGCCAAAAGAAGGAATACTTCAATGCTTGTGAGGCGAAAATCATATCGCTGAGGCTAAAGCGACCTCTTTCTCAACTGAGCCAGCTCAGCCAGTGCTTCCGCCAAGGACGCCTCGGCTTTCTGGGCCCTGACAGTCTCAGCCAGACGAACCTCTTCCACGGCCCGCGCCCGCGCCTCGGCGGCTGCCACGGCCGACTCCTTGCCGTGGGCGGCTTCGCTGGCCACTTTGAGCTGGGCCTGAAGCCGCTCGATCCGTCCCTCGGCCGCAGCCAGGGAGGTTTCAGTCTGCCGGGAACGCGAGACAGCCTCCCGCAGCGCGGCCTTGGCCTCCTCGGTCTGCTCCCGCAGGCGGGCCTCCCGATCTTCCCGGTTGGCCAGTTGCTGGCGCATGGTGGTGATCTCTCCCAGCTTCTCCTGGCGGACCTGATCGATCTGCTTCAGCAGCATGTCGCGATCGAGGGCGCTGCGTTCCTGCTCTTCCTTGATCGCCGCGCTGTAGCGGTCGCGATCGCTCTGCAGCAGGCGGGTGAGGCGTTCGGACTCTGCAGCGAATTTCTGCTCCCGTTGCTCGGCAGCTTCATCGAGCAGCTTGACCCGGGTTTCCAGCCCTTCGCGCTGGCGCAGGAACTCCAGCGCCTGATTGCGCAGGTCGCTGATCGTCACGTCGCGACTCTGCACTGCGGCCTCGAAGGCCTCTATCCTGGCCGCGGCGGTGCTCGCCTCCGCCTCCATGCGACCGATCTGTTCCAGCGCATCGGCCAGCCGGGCCTCGATGCTCTTCCGCTCCCGCTCCAGCTCCTCACGCTGGCTGGCGAAGAGCTGCTCGGCGTGCTGCAGGGACAAGGACCAGACCTTGCTCATCAGGGTGTCAGCCGACGAGACGAGCTCGTCCGGCATGCCGGGAACGCTTCGCTGGCGGAAGAACGCGGCGCCCGTCTCACGCCGCCACTGGTCAATGTAGCGCTGGACGATCTCGCTGGAGCCCTTGTTGCCGAGCTCGGCATAGACAAGGTTGAAAGACGGATTCTCACCGGCGGCCAGCAACTGGAAACAGATCTGTTCTACCGCTTCGAACGTGACGCTACTACTGCGAGCCATGGAACATCCCTCTGTTGCACGATGACATCAAATTTCACATCCGAAAAATAACATACGTGTACGTTCGTATAACGTTTAATTTGTAACGGTAAGACGAAGCCACTTCCCTGTGGGCTGTTGTGCCCCGGAGGACTGTCAGTCCGGCTTGCTGCCAGCCCACGGCAGGCGCTGCTTCTGGGACTCGTCGTGCCAGCGCTCTTCCTCTTCGTGAATGTAGCGCTGGGTGGTGCGGGCATCCGTATGCCGGGCATCCTTCTGCACGAAGCGCTCGTCGATGCCACTATCAAGCTTTGCCGTGATGCCGGTATGACGCCCCCAGTGGGCCGAGGCGGCGCGCAGCTTTTCCTTCTTGTGTTCGGCATCCGGGGGCAGGAGCTCGGCGGCTGCGAAGAAGATCTTCTTGAGGATCTGGTTCAGGCGCCGGGCCGTGATCGGACTTCCATCCTTCACCGAGACCAGGATTGGCGTGGTGTCGTCCCGGCGGGGTACCGCGCTCAGCCCCAGGTACTTCCGGTAGCGGATGAGCGCCTGCAGCATGTCGTCAGCCACAGGAACCTTGGCCTTCTTGCCCCCCTTCCCCACCACATGCCACCACCAGCGCCCCCGCTCTTCACGGAAGCTGTTCATGCGATGGCTTTCCAGTTCGCCGGCGCGGGGGGCGAGCATGTACAGCGTGGCAGCGAGAAAGCGGGCTCGCTCGTACTCGTCCCGACCCCGCTCCGCGTCTCGGGGCATGGCCTCGATTGCGGCGGTCACGGCCTGCCACATCTGCTCATCCAGGAAGCGCTCGATCTTCTCCACCTCGTCCGTGGAGGCCACGGCACGCAAGGGACCGGCAGCTTCGGCGGACATCTTGCGGCGGCGCTGACGGATCAGGCCCAGCGGGTTGCCCATCAGGTAGCCGGCATCGACGAGATAGCGCATCAGGGAGTTGATGGCGGCCATGGCGGTCAGCACCGCGCTCTCGCTCAGCGGTCCCACGAAAGGACGCCAGCGCTCGGAGACCCGCTCGACCTTGGGGCCGCACCACAGGCTGGCTGGCTGGGGGTCGGCGAGAAAGTTGAGGTAGCCCTCGAAATCCTGGCGATTCAGGCTGGACAAGGGCTTGCTGCAGTCGATCAGCGCCCACAGGAGCAGGCGTTCGCACTCCCGCTGGTAGATCCGGTAGGTACCGGGCGAACGGTCGTATTCGGTGAGAAAACAGCGGATGGCCTCCGCATCCGTCCGGGCGGAAATCTGCAGTCGGGCAGGATCGGCCCGATTCTCACCGCGACTGCCGTCGAGGTCTGCAGGGATAAGCACCTCGTCGAGCGGGCGAACCGGAATGACGGGAGTCGGAACGGTATTGGGGCTGGGGCTGGGCGAATTCATGCCCGGCAGTTTAGCCGGAGGACCTACCTCGCACGCAAGGGGGCTTGCCTCTCATTGGTTACTGTATATAATCACAGTCATGGCATTCCTGAGCCCGGGCAGGGAGGAACGCCAGCATTATCTGGCGCAAGAAATGCAAGGCGCCTCAACTGCTTATCTGGAAGGAGTCCAGCATGGAAACCCTGATTTGTCGCATCCTCATGGCAAGTGGTCTGGTCGTTGGCGTTCTGCTGGCAGGCGGTCAAGGCATGCAGGCGGTGGTTCCGGCCCTGCTTGCCCTGGTCGGTGTCGCCCTGCTCCGCCGTGTGGCGCCGTCGCTGCCCTGGCGTCTGGGCCGTCACTTCTGACCCGGCGGGTGGGCCGCTTGCGGGCCTGTTCTTTCAACGCCCTTTGGCCGCCCGCGCCTTGCGCTCCGCCTGGATGAGGCCAGCAATGTCCGTGTTCCGGCTCTTGATGGCCCAGCTCTCGGCGCTTTCCTTCTGGTCATTCAGCAGGTCGAGATCGGCGCCCGCCTTGAGCAGGCGGATCACGACCTCCTCGTGCCCGTTACGCGCAGCAAACATCAGGGGCGTGGCCTGGTTGGGGGCCTTGGCGTTCGGGTTGGCGCCTTTGGTCAAGAGCAGGTCAACAATCGCCAGGCGGCCTTCGAAGGCTGCATACAGCAAGGGGTTCCAGCCCTCGTGGCGGAAATCGGCACCGGCCCCGAGCAGCAGACTGGCTACTTCGGTATGCCCCTTCAGGCTGGCCAGCATCAGTGCGCTATCGCCGGCCGCGTTGCGTGCATCAAGCTTGATGCCGCGCTGGCGCAACAGTTCCGCCACCACCTTGGGCTGGTCCTCACGGGCCGCCAGGATCAGCAGGCTGTTGCCGTTCTCGTCGGTGGAGTTCACATCCATGCCCTTGGCCACCTGGCGGGAGACTTCCCTCGCATCCCCCAGCTTGGCGGCATTCAGAAGATCGTCGAGGGTGTCGGCACTGACGGGCAGGGACAACTGCATCGCCACCAGGGCGGTGAGCAGGTGGCGGAAGCGGGGTCGGGGTGAGTTCATGACGGTCTGGCGTCCTTGAATAACCTGAAGAAATTGTTCGTGGTGGCCTCTGCGATGGTGGGCAGATTCGCGCCACGGGCATTGGCCACAGCCTCCGCTACATGGCGTACGTAAGCGGGCTGGTTGGTCTTGCCCCGGAAGGGCATGGGAGCCAGGTAGGGCGCGTCGGTCTCCACCAGCAGCCTGTCGAGGGGAACAAAGCGCGCGACATCCCGCAGAGCTTCAGCGTTCTTGAAGCTGACGATGCCCGAGAACGAGATGTAGAACCCCAGGTCCAGGGCTTGTTCAGCCACCTCACGGCTTTCGGTGAAGCAGTGCATCACGCCACCCGGCTGATCGGCCCCCTCCTCCTTCATCAGGCGCAGGGTGTCTGCTGCGGAGTCGCGGGTGTGGATGATCAGGGGCTTGTTACAACGCCTTGCCGCACGGATATGAGTGCGGAAGCGTTCGCGCTGCCACTCGGGAGCATCCTTATGCCAGTAGTAGTCGAGCCCGGTCTCGCCGATGGCGATCACTTTCGGGTGTGCGGCAAGCTCGAGCAGGCGCGCTTCGTCGGGCTCTTCCACCTCGGCATTGTCCGGGTGCACGCCGACCGAGGCGAACAGGTTGGCATGGCGTTCGGCGAGGCCGATCACGCCGGCCAGGGTCTCGAGCTTCACGCTGACGCACAGGGCGTGGGTGACGCCTTTTTCGGCCATGTTGGCCAGCATGGCGTCCTCGTCGGCGATCAGGTCGGGAAAGTCGAGGTGGCAGTGGGAGTCAACGAGCATTGCTGGAGATCAGATGGTATGAGTGGGACGGGCTGAGCCGAGGTGGCCGGCGAGGATCTGCTCGATGCGGTTGCGGAGCACCTGCCCCGCTTCGTCACCGCCGAACTGCACGCCGATGCCCTGCGTCTTGTTGCCCTGTGCGCCGGCTGGCGTGATCCAGGCGACGGTGCCCGCCACCGGGTGCTTGGTGGGGTCGTCCATGATCTGCAGCAACATGAATATTTCGTCGCCGAGCTTGTAGCCGCGGGTTGTCGGCACGAACAGCCCCCCGTTACGGATGAAAGGCATGTAGGCCGCGTAAAGGGCCGACTTCGACGTGATGTTGAGGGACAGGACGCTGGGTCGTGCCGCCACGGGTCTTCTGGGTGTCGGTTCGTTCATTTGCGCACCGCAGTTGCGGCCGCCTGGAGGTTCCGGGCATACCGCAGCAGCATGTCTTCAAGAAATAGCCGGGGATTCAGAGGATGTTGCGCCACTCGCCGCGACTGGGTGATTTCATTGTAACAGCCGAGCGCAGTGTCCAAAGACATCCGCCCTGCCAGGATGGTCAGCGTGTCCCGGCAGTCCGGGAAAAAGCGCAGCGTGCCCCCCAGGCGCAAGGCGGACAGGTCGGCGACCCATCGTTGCATCCAGCTCACCAGGGTTGGCAGATCGAAGCCGACCGCAATCGATTCCTTGGACTTCAGCCAGGCCTCCCATTCACCAGCGAGGCGCATGGGCGGCTTGTCGGGAAGCTTTGAAATGTCACTGATGAAGCGTTTGCGCGCAGCGCCCACGCCGCCTTCGGCCATGTCTGCCGCCGCCAGCGGCATGCCTCCGCAGAAGGCCAGCAGGGCCTCCGCCTCGGGCAGCTTGCGCGCCTCCAGCCAGCGGTGGGCCTGATCTGCCGGTGGGCGGGGAAAGGTCCAGGTCTGGCAACGGCTGCGAATGGTGGGCAGCAGCCTTTTCGGTGACGAGGATACAAGCAGGAACTGGGCGTTGGTGGTGGGCTCCTCGAGCAGCTTGAGCAAGGCATTGGCGGTGAACGGATTCATCGCTTCGGGAGGATCCACGATGACGACACGCTGCCCTCCCCGATGGCCGCCGGTGGTGAGGGCGTGCTGCAGGTCGCGGATCTGGTCGATCACGATCTGGCGGCTGGCGGTCTTGCCGCCTTCGGCCTTGTCCCCGGGGCTGTCCCCCCGCTCTTCCTGGTCAGCCTCCGGAATGACCCGGATCAGGTCCGGGTGATTGCCGGCCAGTCGCCACAGGCAATCCTCGCAGGCACCGCAGGCGTGCCCGCCGGCCCCCGGCTGGCTGCACAGGATGCGGGCGGCCAGCGCCTCGGCAAACAGTCTTTTGCCGCCACCTGCCGGCCCCGCGAAGAGCAGGGCATGGGGCATCCGCCCTGCGTTGTCGAGGACCCGCTGCCACAACCCGGACTGCCACTCGAAGATCATTGGAAGCAGGTCTCCAGGATGATGTTCTCCACCTCGCGGCGGATGGCGTCCGGGGTCTGCGCCGCGTCGATGATCTTGATCCGTGCCGGGTCGGCCGCAGCGCGACGCAGATAGGCATTGCGGACGCGTTCGAAAAAGTCGGCCTTTTCACGCTCGAAACGATCCGGCGCGTCGCCCGTGCCGGCCAGGCGGCGGGCTGCCTCCATCGGGTCAAGATCGAAGAGCAGGGTCAGGTCGGGCTGCAGGTGGGGGTGGACCCATTGCTCCAGCGCCGCAAAACGTGCTTCGTCCAGCCCCCGTCCGCCGACCTGGTAGGCATAGGTGGCGTCGGTGAAACGGTCGGACACCACCCATCTGCCCTCACCCAGCGCCGGTTCGATCACCGCGGCCAGATGCTCGCGGCGGGCGGCGAACATCAGCATCGCCTCGGTCTCGAGGTGCATTGCGTCGTGCAGCAACAGAGCCCTGAGCTTTTCGGCGAGGGGCGTGCCTCCGGGTTCGCGGGTCTGCACGACATTCAGGCCGCGGGATTCGATGAGGGCAACGGCAGCGGCGATCTGGCTGCTCTTGCCGGCGCCATCGATGCCTTCGAAGGTGATGAAACGGGATTTCACGGCGACGGTTTCCGGATGTAGCGGGCAACGGCCCGGTTATGTTCTTCCAGGGAACGGGAGAAGGCGCTGGAGCCATCGCCCCGCGCCACGAAATAGAGATAGTCGGTTGGTTCCGGATTGAGCGCCGCCCGCATTGCGGCGACCCCCGGCATGGAGATCGGGGTGGGGGGCAGGCCCATGCGCAGGTAGGTGTTGTAGGCCGAATCGGCCAGCAGGTCGCGCTTGCGCAGGTTGCCGTCAAACGCCGTACCCAGTCCGTAGATGACCGTGGGATCGGTCTGCAGCAGCATTCCGGCGCGCAGGCGGTTCACGAAGACGGAGGCCACCAATGGTCTGTCGGCCGCCAGTCCGGTCTCCTTCTCGACGATGGAGGCCATGATCAGGGCTTCGTAAGGGTCTTTGTAGGGCAGTCCGTCGGCCCGCTTCTCCCATTCCCGCTGCAGGACCCGTTGCTGGTTGCGATAGGCCCGGCGCAGCACATCCAGGTCGCTGGACTGGCGGGCAAACAGATAGGTGTCGGGGAAGAACAGCCCCTCAGGGTGCCGCGCGGCAGCGCCGATGCGTTCGAGGACCTGGGCATCGCTGAGGCCTGCGCTGTCATGCCGGAGGTCGGGATGCCGATCCAGGGCGGCGCGGAACTGGCGGAAGCTCCATCCCTCGATCAGGGCCACATCGCCCTGGGTGGTGTCGCCGCGGCTGAGCTTGTCGAGCAGGCGGAGAGGCGTCACGCCGTTTTCGATCTGGTAGCTGCCTGCCTTGATGGCGTTGGCCTGGCGGGTCAGGCGCGACAGGGTGACCAGCAGGAAGGGCTCCACATCGATCCCCGAATCAACAAGCTGGCGCGCCACCTGGCGCATCGACGAGCCGGGTTCCACGGTGAAGTCGAGGGGGCTTTGGCGTAAACCGACCGGACTTTGTGCGAACCATGCCAATCCCCCCGCGATGAGTAGAGCTGCCATGAGCACCATTGCACACAGACGAAAAAACAGGCGCTTCATCGGGGAACTTGAGGCTTTCGGGAAGAACGAAGGAACGAGGAAAGGAGGAAGATCCAGCAAAAACTGAGGGCTTGGTTCTTGCTTTGACCGAGCAGGACAGCCCCCGTGCGGCGACGCCCCTATAATAGCGCAAACCGCTTTGAGACTCGTTTTTGCGACAGGACCCCAAACTGATGAACGCTACATGGCAATCCCACCTCGGCGCCAAGGGCGCCCGGTTCACCGATTTCTCCGTTCAGTTCAATGACGATGCCCGGCAGGACGTGGTGCTCGCGTCCCAGGGGACGGTCGTGGTACCGCTGCAGCACCTGGGGACGATCCGCGCCACCGGCGAGGACGCCGCGGTGTTCCTGCACAACCTGTTTTCCAACGATGTGAAGAAGCTCGGCCCGAATGAAGCCCAGCTGACCAGCTTCAATACGGCCAAGGGGCGCATGCTCGCCAGCATCGTGCTGTGGCGGGAGGGCAGCGACTACCTGCTGACCTTGTCGGCGGACATCCATGCGGCCATGCTCAAGAAGTTGTCCATGTACGTGCTGCGCTCCAAGGTGCGCCTGATGGACGACAGCGGCGACTGCGTGTTGATCGGCCTGGCCGGCCCCCAGGCGGGCGCGGCCCTCGAGGCCGCCGGCCTGCACATTCCCGGCACGCCCAGGGCCACGGCTTCCGGGGTGGCCACCGTGGTGCGCCTCGAAGGCGCCCGCTTCATCGTTTCGGCCCCCCTCTCCGAGGCCCTGGGCCTGTGGGACAAGTTCGTCGCCAGCGGGGCCGTCCCGGCCGGCACGGCGGCCTGGCAGTGGGCCGACATCGTGCAGGGGCAACCCACCGTCACGCAGCCGATCCAGGAGGAGTTCGTCGCCCAGATGCTCAATTTCGACCTGATCGGTGGAGTCAGCTTCAACAAGGGCTGCTATCCCGGCCAGGAGATCGTCGCCCGCACCCACTACCTGGGCAAGCTCAAGAAGCGCATGTTCCGCGTGCATATCGATGTGGCGGACGCGCCAGCCCCTGGTGCCGACGTCTTCTCGCCCGAATTCGGCGAACAGTCCGCCGGCAAGGTGGTGATGGCGGCCCCCGCGCCAAGCGCCGGTTTTGATGCGCTCATCGTGCTGCAGACTTCCAGCGCAGACTCCACCGAGGTGCACCTGGGGTCGCCGCAGGGGCCGTCCGTGAGCTTCCTGCCCCTGCCCTACGCACTGGCCTGAGTTCGCGCATTTGACACTGTCCCACTACTACATCTACTACCCGGTCCGGATCGGCATGGAAGCCGATCTGGCCCACACCCTCTACAACCTGCAGGACGATCTCCGTCACCGGACGGGCATCGCCGGGCGCTTTCTGCGCAAGGCTGACGACCCCTGGACGTGGATGGAGATCTACGAGAACGTGGCCGATCCGGTTGTCTTCGATGCCGCGCTCGAGCAGGCCGTGGAGTGCCATGGCCTCGATCGTTTTCTCGACGAGGGTGGGCGCCGCCACATCGAGCGCTTCGTCCCATGTGCCTGATCCTCGTCGCCTGGCAGGCGCATCCGGATTTTCCGCTGGTGGTCGCCGCCAACCGGGATGAGTTCTTTGCCCGCCCGGCCGCGACCGCGGCATGGTGGACGGATCATCCCGACATCTTCGCCGGCCGCGACCTGGAGGCCGGGGGAACCTGGCTGGGACTCAGCCGCTCGGGGCGCTTCGCCGGGCTGACCAACTTCCGTGACCCGGGCCGGCAGCGGGCTGGCACGCCATCCCGCGGCGATCTCGTCGCAGATTTCCTGAGGAGTTCAGAGACAACGGCTGCTGCACTGGAGCGCCTGCAGAGGGAGGGGCCACGCTACAACGGTTTCAACCTGATGGTCTCCGACGGTGCAAGCCTGGGCGTTCACGAAAGCGTCAGCGGTGTATCGCACCTGCTGGAGCCGGGGCTCTACGCCTTGTCCAACGATCTGCTCGACACGCCCTGGCCCAAGGCCGTGGCCGGCAAGTCCCGCCTGTCGCGGGCGCTGACCGCCCTGCCCGACGACACCCCGCTGCGCGAACTCCTGCGCGACGACCGGCCGGCTCCCGACGAACTCCTGCCCCGTACCGGCGTCAGCCTGGCCTGGGAGCGCATGCTCTCCAGCGCCTTCATCCGCGCCCCCGGGTATGGCACCCGCTGCTCCACGGTGATCCGCCGCAGCCGGCGCGGCTGGACCCATGTCACCGAATCCACCTGGAACGAGGTCGGCCAGGAAGCCGACCGGGTCACTGAGACCTTCCAGATCGCCCGGCCCTGAACCGGGCTGCGCCTATAATCCTGTCCTTCGCTTTCTGTTGCACGCAGCCGCATGTCCGCCTCCCCCCGCTTCAGCGCCCTCCTTCCCGCCCTCGATGCCTTTGCCCGGGCCAAGCCGGGGCAGCGCCTCGACCTGCCCGCCCTCGCCGGCTCAGCCGACGCACTGGCAATCGCCCGCCTGGCCCGGGAGGGAAGCATGCTGGTGGTCATCACGGCCAATCCGCTCGATGCCCAGCGGCTGTCCGACGAGATCGCCTGGCTGGCCCCCGGCCTGCGCACCCACCTCCTGCCGGACTGGGAGACCCTGCCCTACGACAGCTTCTCGCCCCACCAGGACCTCATCTCCGAACGTCTGTCCACCCTCTACGCGATCAGCCGCGGCGAGGCCGACATTGCCCTGGTGCCCGCCTCCACCGCCTTGTACCGGCTGGCGCCGCCGGCCTTCCTGGCGGCCTACACCTTCTTCCTGAAGCAGGGCGAAAAGCTCGATGTGGAGCGCCTGCGCAACCAGATGACGGTGGCGGGCTACGCCCATGTCACCCAGGTCATGACCCCCGGCGAATACAGCGTGCGCGGCGGCCTGGTGGACCTCTTCCCGATGGGTGCCGCCCTGCCCTACCGGATCGACCTGTTCGACGAGGAAGTCGAGAGCATCAAGACCTTCGATCCGGACACCCAGCGCACGGTTTTCCCCGTCAAGGAAGTCCGGCTGCTGCCGGCCCGCGAGTTCCCCATGGACGAAAAGGGCCGCACCCGCTTCCGCGGCCGTTTTCGCGAGGCCTTCGAAGGCGATCCGTCGCGCTGCATGGTCTACAAGGATGTCTCCAACGGCATCGCGCCATCCGGCATCGAGTACTACCTGCCCCTCTTCTTCGACGAGACGGCCACCCTCTTCGATTACCTGCCGGACAGCGCTCCGATCCTGCTGCACCGGGACGTGCCCGGGGCGATCGAGGCCTTCTCGAAGGACGCGCGCAGTCGCCACAAGCTGCTCGGCGGCAACAAGACGCGCCCCATCCTGCCACCGGATCAGCTCTTTCTGTCGGAAGAGAGCTTCTTCGTGGCCCTCAAGGAGCGGATCCGCCTGGCCCTGCCCCCGGGCGGCAGTGACGGCCCGGCCCGCCCCCTCCCCGACATCTCGGTGGAGCGCAAGGCCAGCGACCCGCTGCACCGCTTCAAGGCGTTCTGCGCCAGCTTTCCGGGACGTGTCCTGGTGCTGGCCGAATCCGCCGGCCGCCAGCAGACGATTGCCGAGTTCTTTGCCGAATACGGCCTGAAGCCCGAGGCCAATGGCGACTTCGACGGCTTCGTGGGGAGCACGGCGCGGCTGGCCCTGGGCACCGGCCCCCTGGCCGGCGGCTTCATTCTGGAGCAGGCCGGCCTGGCGGTGGTCACCGAGTCCGAGCTCTATGCCGCCACCGCACGCACCCGCACGCGCCGCGACAGCCGCAAGGCGGCAACGGTGGAGGGCTGGCTGAAGGACCTGTCGGAGCTCAAGCAGGGCGACCCGGTCGTGCATTCGAGCCACGGCATCGGCCGCTACATGGGCCTGGTGCACATGGACCTGGGCGAAGGCCATACCGAGTTCCTGCACCTCGAATACGCCAACGGCGACAAGCTCTACGTGCCGGTGTCCCAGTTGCATGTGATCACCCGCTACGCCGGCGCCGATCCGGAGGCCGTCCACCTGCATACCCTGGGCTCCGGCCAGTGGGAGAAGGCCAAGAAGAAGGCCGCCCAGCAGGTCCGCGACACCGCCGCCGAACTGCTCGCCCTGTATGCCCAGCGCGCCGCCCGCAAGGGCCACAAGTTCGACTTCAAGCAGCACGACCTGGAGGCCTTCGCCGACGGCTTCGGTTTCGAGGAGACTCCCGACCAACTGGCGGCGATCGAGGCCGTGATTGCCGACATGAAGTCCGGCAAGCCGATGGACCGCCTGGTCTGCGGCGACGTGGGCTTCGGCAAGACCGAAGTCGCCCTGCGCGCCGCCTTCATTGCGGTGGCCGACGGCAAGCAGGTGGTTGTCCTGTGCCCTACCACCCTGCTGGCGGAGCAGCACTATCAGACCTTCGCCGACCGCTTCGCCGACTGGCCGATCAAGGTTGCCGAGCTGTCCCGCTTCAAGAGCGCCAAGGAGCAGGCCGAGGCCATCCAGCAACTCGGTGAGGGCAAGGTGGACATCCTGATCGGTACCCACCGCTTGCTGCAGAAGGACGTCACCTTCAAGCGCCTGGGTCTGGTCATCATCGACGAGGAACACCGCTTCGGGGTGCGCCAGAAGGAAGCCCTCAAGGCCTTGCGCAGCGAGGTGGACATCCTCACCCTCACCGCCACGCCGATTCCCCGCACCCTGGGCCTGGCCCTGGAGGGCTTGCGCGAGTTCTCGGTGATCGCCACCGCACCGCAAAAGCGACTGGCCATCAAGACCTTCGTCCAGCCGCACAGCAAGGGCATCGTGCGCGAGGCGGTGCTGCGCGAATTCAAGCGCGGCGGGCAGGTGTATTTCCTGCACAACGAGGTGGAGACCATCGAGAACGTGCGTGAATCCCTCGAGGAGCTGCTGCCCGAGGCGCGCATCGTCATCGGCCACGGCCAGCTGCCCGAGCGGGAACTCGAACGGGTGATGCGCGACTTCACCACCCAGAAGGCCAATCTGCTGCTGTGCACCACCATCATCGAGACAGGCATCAACATCCCGACCGCCAACACCATCATCATCAACCGGGCCGACCGCTTCGGCCTGGCCCAGCTGCACCAGCTGCGCGGACGGGTCGGCCGCTCCCACCACCAGGCCTACGCCTACCTGCTCACCGATGCCAACGCCAAGCCCACCGCCCAGGCCCAGAAGCGCCTGGAGGCCATCACCATGATGGAAGAGCTCGGTTCCGGCTTCTACCTGGCGATGCAGGATCTGGAGATCCGCGGCGCTGGCGAAGTGCTCGGCGAGAATCAGTCCGGCGAGATCCAGCAGGTCGGGGTCAGCCTTTACACCGAGATGCTCAAGCGCGCCGTGCGCGACCTGCAGCAGGGCAAGGAGCCCGACCTCAGCCAGCCCCTGGAGGTCGTCTCCGAAATCAATCTCCACGCCCCCGCGCTGCTGCCCAATGACTACTGCAGCGACGTACAGGAGCGCCTGACGCTCTACAAGCGCCTGGCCAACTGTGACAGCGAGGAGGAACTGCAGGCCCTGCAGGAGGAATTGATCGACCGCTTCGGCGAGTTGCCGCCGCAGACCCGCAGCCTGCTCGAAACCCACCGCCTGCGCATGCTCGTCAAACCCTACGGAGTGGCCAAGATGGATGCATCCGAGAGCCAGATCACCGTGCAGTTCGGCCCGAATGCACCGATCGATCCGGTCAAGGTCATCATGTTGATCCAGAAGGACCGCAACATCCGCATGTCGGGCCAGGACAAGCTGGTGCGCAAGTTCGCCGCCCCCGACCTGAAGGCACGTGTGCAGGCCGTGCGCGAACTGCTCGAGGCGGTCAAGGCCTGACCAGCAGATCGTTGAAGGCGCCGCGTGCCTTCAAACGCAGGAAGGCCTTGTTCAATCGTTCGATAGCCGGCTTCTTGCCGGCTGTCTTCAGGTACACGAGGTGCAGCGGATCACTGCGCACGGCCTTGGGCAGGACTGCAAACTGATCGATCCGGCCCTTCAGTTCAGGTTCAGCCTCCAGCATGTAACGCACTCCGTCCCGCCCGCTGCCGACGAAGACGGCGTCCACCCGCCCGGCCAGCAGCTTGAGCATGCGGCTCTGCTGGTCCGCATCCCGATCCACGGCGAAAACCCCCTGGGCGATGGCCTCATCCACGGCATCGCCGTACGATGAGCCGAGCCCCAGACCAATGACTTTGCCCTTCAGGTCCTGCAGGGTTTCGAAGGGGAACGCGTTGCCCTTCCTGACCACCAGCACAACTTCCGATAGGTACAGGGGTACCGAGTAGTCGTAGATCTCCGCCCGCTCCGAATTCCAGGAGATGTTCGCCGCTGCGCCCTCTCCGGCGGAGGCCATACGTATTACCCGAGCCCAAGGCACGAGACGGATGTCGTAGGTGTCGCCGGTTTCGGCCTGCAGGCGCTGCAGGATCCTGGGAAAGATCCCATCTGCCTTGCCTGCCTTCAGATACGAGATCGGCGGAAAGCGATCGCTCCCATACACGATCAGCGTCTCGGCATGGGCCACGCCGACCAGCAGGGCGACCAGAAGCGCGCCCATGACCCCTCGTCGCCGCCACCACGAAAAATGCCGGCCTGCATCGAGGGGGATGCGGTGACCGCAAGGACAGAACGGTCGGGTCTCGGCAAACTGCATGAACAGACTCCTGGATCAATCCGTCCGCCACCGCGGGCCGCCTGCCAGCAGATCGTTGAAGGCGCCGCGCGCCTTGAGGCGCAGGAAGGCCTTGTTCAGCCTTTCGATGGCCGGCTTTTTTCCGGCTCTCTTCAGGTAGGCGAGGTGCAAGGGGTTGCTGGATACAGCCTGAGGCAGAACCACGAACTGGTCTATCCGGCCCTTCAGCTCCGGTGCCGACTCCAGCATGTGGCGTACCCCTTCCCTTCCGCTGCTGACGAACACGGCATCCACCCGTCCGGCCAGCAGCTTGAGCATGCGGCTCTGCTGGTCCGCATCCCGATCCACGGCGAAAAGGCCTTTGGCAATCGCCTCGTCTGCGGCATTGCCGTAAGAAGAGCCCAGGCCCACGCCAATCAGCTTGCCCTTGAGATCCTGCAGCGTCTCGAAGGGGAACGCATTGCCTTTCCTGACCACCACCACAACTTCCGATAGGTACAGGGGTACCGAGTAATCGTAGATCTCCGCCCGCTCAGAGTTCCAGGAGATGTTCGCTGCCGCGCCTTCTCCGGCGGAGGCCATGCGCATGACCCGTGCCCAAGGCATCAGGCGGATGTCGTAGGTGTCGCCGGTTTCGGCCTGCAGGCGCTGCAGGATCCTGGGAATGATGCCCTCCGCCTTGCCGGCCTTGAGATACGAGATTGGCGGGTAACGGTCGCTTCCATATACGATCAGCGTCTCGGCATGGGCCACGCTGGCCAGCAGGGCGGCCAGCAGCGCACCCATGGTCCCGCGTCGCCAGCACCATGAAAAACGCCTGCCTGCACCGAGATGGGTGGGGATGGCGCGGGAGTCGCAAGAACCGGGCAGTCGCGTTTCGGCAAGCTGCATGGATAAACTCCTGGATCAATCCTCCCGCTGTCGCAGGATGCCTGCCAGCAACTGCTGGAGTACCGTCGTATCGAAGGGTTTGTCGCAGATGCCCGACACACCTGCCTCTTCGACGGCGGCAAGCCGGCTCGTGTTGGACTCGCTGGTCACCATGAGGATCGGCACGCTCTGCTGCCAGCTGCGGGTACGCACGTATTCGACGAATTCCCGCCCGTCCATCTCGGGCATGTTGTAATCGGTGATGATCAGGTCCACCAGCGTTTCCGCCAGCATCACCACCGCCTCCTTGCCGTTCCCCGCCTCCATGAAGTGCCGCAGCCCGAGGCTTTCCAGCACCCGCCGGATGAAGCGGCGGGAATTGGGGCTGTCATCCACCAGCAGGACACGCAGGGACTCCACGTCCACGTCCTCCATGTCCAGGCTCTCAGGCATTTCCAGGGTACGGGACAAGGCCCTCGCCAGCTGGGACGCGGTAAAGGGCTTGGGCAGGATGCCACATGCGCCGGACTGGCGGACTGGTTCGAGTGCCTGGGGCCGGGTCTCGCTGGAGATCAGGACAAACGGCACATCCACCCAGCGGGGATCCCGCCTCATCCGCTCGACCAGTTCCGTGCCGGTGCCGTCGGGCAGATAAAGTGCCGAAATCACCACGTCGGCGCGACAGCCCTGCAGCCAGTCGAGCGCATCGGCGAGGCTGCCCACCACGTCGACATTGGAGGCACCGATTTCGGTGCATTCGCCAACAATGATCCGGCGCTGCAGCGCGGAAGGTTCCACCAGAAGAAGAGTGAGTTTCTCGAATCGATCCGTCTTTACCATCGTCGTCATGTGATCACATATTTTGGGCTACCCGAGGATTAGCGAACGATTCGCGGAAAGCTTGAGTGCTAATCGAGGCTAAATCACTTAGCGACTCCCGCCGGGCTGGTATAGGATCGCTGCGGAATGGTCGAGTGAGTGCCGGCACCCGAATTGCTGGCTTTCCGCGACCTGCTGGCAGCAATGGATTGCTTGCTGCGCCCAGGCCAGTGACACATTTCGGAGCCGGATACAGTCGATGCAGAGATCGTCGGTCGTCGTCCCCACCAAGAGCACCCGGCTCAGCCGCCAATTGGCTGGTGCGACCTTTGTTTTTGCAATCCTGGTGTCCTTGCTGCTGACGGCGGAGGATTACAACCGGACCCAGCGCCGGGATCGGGCAGACCTGGAGCACTGGTTCGAGTTGCTGGCCGACTCTTCCCTGCCGCCGATTGCCAATGCGGTCTGGAATTACAATCTCGATGCCCTGCAGCTCTTCGTGGACGGCATCGCCCGTCAGCCGGATGTCGTCTATGTGGCGGTTCATGACGGACGCAGCAAGATGCTGTCGAAGGGCGAGTCCAACGAAACCACCCTGACCCGGGACCTGCCCCTCATCCATATCTTGCCCGCGGCTGCAGGCGCGGGGCGTAGCGAGGAGATCGGCAAGCTGGTCATCGGCATCGACGACACGGCGAGCCGCAAGCGTGCCCTCGCGGCGGTCAGTCGCGGCCTGGTGTCGAACCTCGTGCTGGTGTGCTGCATCGCGGGCTTCCTCCTGCTGATCATCGAAAGACAGGTCATGCGTCATCTGCGCATGACCTCCCAGTTCGTGGTGGCGCTGAGCCGGAGCAATCTCCGCGACCACCTGCAGCTCGACCGCCCGGCGCGACACGGCCCCGACGATGAACTGGACCTGCTGGTGACCGGCCTCAACAAGATGCAGGACAGCCTGTGCCGCTCCATTGCCGATCTGGAGGACGACATCCGGAAGCGTGAAGCGGCAGAGGCGGAGGTTCGCCGCCTCAACACGGATCTCGAGCATCACGTGGAGGAGCGCACCCACCAGTTGCAGCAGTCCCGCGCAGCCGCTGAGCAGGTGCTGGACCTCACCGGCAGCGCCCACTGGGTGCTCGAATGGAAGGATGAAGGCCCCCGCCTCCCCTCGAGTCCCCGCCTGGAGAAGCTCCTCGGCCTGCCACCCGCAGCAGAGCATCGCCTCGACCAGATCATCGAGAGCATCTCCACGCTGAGTCCTGCCGACGCGCGGCGTTTCGAATCGCTGATCCGCGAGTTGTACACCGGGAAGCGCCAGGAATCGCACATGACCTTTCCCTTCCGGCGCCCCATCGACAACGCCGAGATCTGGCTTGATGCCCTGGCAGTGCTGGCTACCGACGCAAGCGGCCAGCCCCGCATCACCGGCTCGCTGCAGGATGTGACACAGCAGAAGGCTACCGAATCGGCGCTGGAAGACGCCAAGGAGCAGGCAGAGGCCGCGATGAAGACCAAGTCGGAGTTCCTGGCCGACATGAGCCATGAGATCCGCACGCCCATCAACGCCGTATCCGGCATGTGCCACCTGATGCTGCGCACCAGTCTGACCCCCAGGCAGGAGGACTATGCGCTGAAGATCCGCCAGGCAGGCGACCACCTGCTGGGGATCATCAACAACATTCTCGACCTGTCCAAGATCGAATCCGGCAAGCAGACGCTTGAGTCCACCGATTTCGAACTGGATGGCGTGCTCGACCACATGGCCAACCTGGTGGGCGACAAGGCTGCGCAGAAGGGCCTGGAGCTGATCTTCGAGATCGCACCGGAGGTGCCCCGCCAACTCTGCGGCGACCCCCTGAGGCTGAGCCAGATCCTGGTCAACTATGGCAACAATGCGGTCAAGTTCACAGAGCGCGGCGAGGTCCGTGTCCGGGTGGCCCTGGATCGGCAGAGCGCCGAACAGGTCGTGCTGCGCTTCACGGTCATCGACAGCGGCATCGGCCTCGAGCCGGAGCAGATCGCGCGCCTGTTCGGCAGCTTTGAACAGGCCAGCTCCTTCACTACGCGCAAGTACGGGGGATCGGGCCTGGGCCTGGTCATCAGCAAGAGGCTGGCCGAGATGATGGGGGGGCAGGTCGGTGTCGAAAGCACGCCAGGCCAGGGCTCCAGCTTCTGGTTCACGGCCAGGCTGTCCCTTGCGCGCGCTGCCGAGCCTGGACCGACTCTTGATCCTGCATTGCGGTATTCGCGGATCCTGGTCGTGGATGACAATCGCGCGGCCCGCAATTCCGTCCTCGAGGCATTGACCCAGCTGGAAATGCGCCCCGAGGTGGCAGCATCCGCCGATGAGGCCTTGAGGGGGCTGGAAAACTCCCTGGGTCAGGACGATGCCTTTGCCGCAGTCCTGATCGACTGGGCCATGCCGGAAATGGACGGTCTCACCACGGCGCGCCGCATCCGGCGGCTGGGGCTCAATCCGGCGCCGGCGCTGGTCCTGCTGACGGCCCACGGCCAGGAGGATGTACTGCACGCTGCCGAAGAGATGCATCTCGACGGGATGCTGTTCAAGCCCATCCTGGCATCCGCCCTTCTCCAGGTGCTCAACCGGGTACTGGGAAGCGAACCGGAGAGCCGCCCCAGCGGGAGCCCGGATGCTGCGACGCTGCCGATGCAACTGCCGCGCTTCCCGGGACGCCGGATCCTGCTGGTCGAGGACAACCTCCTCAACCAGCAGGTGGCCACCGAGATGCTGGCCGATGCCGGCCTGATCGTCGATCTGGCCGAGAACGGCGCGCGGGCCGTCGAATTGGCCAGCCAGCGTGACTACGATGCCATCCTGATGGATATCCAGATGCCGGTCATGGACGGGATCACAGCCACCCGCCTGCTGCGCGCAGCGCCGAAGACCCGGGAGCTGCCCATCGTCGCCATGACCGCCAATGTGATGCAGGAGGACAGGCACCGTTACCTGAAGGCCGGCATGACCGACTTCATCGCCAAACCCATCGAACCCGCAGCACTGTTCCGCACCCTTGCGGCCAACCTGTCGCCGGAGGGCATTCCGGAGGTGCTCACGGCGCCCGTACTCCCGGAAGAAGACAAGCGCACGGCATTTCCGCAGTACATCGCTGGCATCGACCTGAAAGTCGGGCGCAGCCGCCTGATGGGGTCCGATAGCCGCTACGCCCGCTATCTACGCCTGTTTGCCGAGCATAGCGCCGAACTGCCGCTTCAACTGCAGGCCGCGCTCGACGCCAGGGATCTGGCTACCGCACAGCGCCTTGCCCATACGCTGAAGGGCAGCGCCGGCCAGATTGGCGCAGAGCAGGTCAGCGCTGCGGCCGAAGCGCTCGAAAAGGCCGTCACGGACGGCGCATCGACCGCCGCGCTGACCGAGATGGTATCGAGCATTACAGAAGTGCTCATTTTGACCGTCAACGGTATTTATTCTGCTTTCCCCACCCAGCCTGAGTCCTCCAGGCCGAAAGGAGACTCCGCTGGCGTGATCGCAGAACTATTGTCACTGATCGAAAACGACGATGCCAAGGCACTGGCAGTCTTCGACGGACATCGGGCGCTCCTCGAGGAGACGCTGGGGTCCGTCAGCTTCCAGACCCTGGCCGGGCAGCTGCAGCAGTTCGATTTCGACCAGGCATTGGAGACCTTGCGGAGACACCAGGAAAGACAGGTTTGAGATGCATGAGAATGAAGAATCCCGCCCTGTCGTACTGGTCATCGACGACTCGCCGCAGAACCTGCTGTTGATCGACGAGCTGCTGTCCGGTGAGTATCGGGTCAAGGTGGCGGCCAACGGAAATCGCGGATTGGCGATTGCGCGACAGACTCCCGCACCAGACCTCGTCCTGCTCGATGTCCGGATGCCCGACCCGGACGGATTCGAAGTGTGCCGGCAACTCAAGGCCGACCCGGCCACCAGCGACATTCCGGTCATTTTCCTGACCGCCCTCAACGACCCCGCCGACGAAGCACAGGGCCTGGTCCTCGGCGCAGTGGACTACATCACCAAACCTGTCAGTCCCCCCATCCTTTCGGCCCGCGTCCGCAACCACCTCCGCCTCAAGGAGGTGGCGAACTTTCTGCGCGACCGCAATGCCTTCCTCGAGTCCGAAGTCCAGCGCCGGACCGAAGAAAGTCGCAGGCGTGCCGAAGAGGCCCGGGTCGCCCAGGAAACCATCATGATCTCGCTGGCCTCCATCGCCGAGGCCCGCGACAACGAAACGGGTAATCACATCCTGCGCACTCAGCACTATGTGCGGGCCCTCGCAGAGCACCTCCGCACCCACCCACGCTTTGCAGGACAACTGAACGACGAGATGATCGACCTCCTCTTCAAGGCGGCGCCGCTTCACGACATCGGCAAGGTCGGCATCCCCGACCGCATCCTCATGAAGCCCGGCCGCCTCACCGACGAGGAGATGACGATCATGAAGACCCACACCACCATCGGTCACGACGCCATCGAAAGGACCATGAGGCGGGTGGGCGAGCGGGTGCCCGTGCTCGAAGTGGCCAAGGAAATCGCCTTGTCCCACCAGGAAAAATGGGATGGCGGCGGTTATCCCCTTGGGCTCGCGGGCGATGCGATTCCCCTTTCCGGCCGCCTCATGGCGGTTGCCGATGTGTATGATGCGTTGATCTCGCGACGAGTCTACAAAGACCCCATCCCTGTCCCGGAGACCATCGAGATCATGATCCGCGGTCGCAGCAGCCATTTCGACCCTGACATCCTCGATGCCTTCCTGGATCTGCGCGACCGCTTCCTGGAAATCCAGCAGCGCTTCATTGACCTCCCCGACGAACTCGACAGGCTGGAGGTCAATCGGCAGCTCAGCACCCCGCCAGGCCCGGCCGCACCCCGGACTTCCTGAAGGCCTGACCCGAGGCCATGCCGGGCGTGGGACGCCACACGTGAATCCACTGCCGTACCGACCTCATGCCAATGCGCCATCGCCACCGTGAGCACCATCGTACCGATCGCATCGGCTGGCTGCGGGCCGCCGTCCTGGGGGCCAATGACGGCATCGTGTCCACAGCCAGCCTGGTGATTGGCGTCGCCGCCGCCGGAACCAGCCCCAGGGAAATTCTCGTCACGGGGGTGGCCGGGCTGGTCGCCGGTGCCATGTCGATGGCCGCCGGCGAGTATGTCTCGGTCCACTCCCAGGCCGATACCGAACAGGCCGACCTGGCCCAGGAAAACCTCGAAATCGAAACATCCCCGGAAGCCGAGCTGCGCGAACTGACCGCCATCTACGTAGGGCGAGGCCTGGACTATCCACTGGCCCTGCAGGTGGCCACCCAGCTCATGGCCCACGATGCCCTGGGCGCCCATGCCCGCGACGAGCTGGGCATCACGGACACCTTGAGCGCCCGGCCGGTGCAGGCGGCCCTGTCGTCTGCGGCGAGCTTCTCCGTCGGAGCCGTGCTCCCGCTCGTCGTGACTGCGGCTGTGCCGACAGCTGGCCTGATCCCATGGGTGTCGGGTGCCTCGCTGGTATTCCTGGTCCTGCTCGGGGCCATCGCGGCCCGCGCCGGTGGTGCCAGTCCGCTTGTCGGCGCCGCGCGGGTCGGCTTCTGGGGCGCGCTGGCGATGGCGGCCACTGCCGGCGTCGGCGCCCTGTTCGGCGCTACCGGCTGAATCCTCCGGCCTGAGGCGACCGCTACCCGGCCCCCTGCTTCCTGCCCCTTTCGAGCTGCCACTGCTTGACCAGCGCATAGATCGCCGGGATGACCGCCAGGGTCAGCACCGTTGATGAAAGCATGCCGCCAACCATCGGTGCCGCGATGCGGCTCATGACCTCCGACCCCGTTCCCGAGCCCCACATGATGGGCAGCAGGCCGGCCATGATGGCGACCACCGTCATCATCTTGGGACGGACCCGCTCGACCGCGCCTTCCATCACCGCGGCGTAAAGATCTTCGACGCGGGGAGCACGCCCCTCAGCCTGGCACCGGGTCTTGAGCGCTTCCCAGGCGTGATCCAGGTATATGAGCATCACCACCCCGGTTTCCGCCGCGACCCCCGCAAGCGCGATGAACCCCACCGCAACCGCCACTGACAGGTTGTAGCCGAGCAGCCACATCAGCCAGACCCCGCCGACCAGCGCAAAGGGGACCGACAGCATCACGATGAGGGTTTCAGTGAGGCGCCTGAAGTTCAGGTAGAGCAGCACGAAGATGCTGAGCAGGGTGACAGGAATGACGACCTTCATCTTTTCGACGGCCCGCTCCATGTACTCGAACTGGCCGCTCCAGGTGACGTAGTAGCCCGCCGGGAACTTGATCTGGGCGGCCACGGCCTTCTTCGCATCGGCCACGTAGCCGCCGATGTCCCGATCGCGGATGTCCACGTAGATGTAGGCCGACAGCAGGGCGTTCTCGGTGCGGATGCCGGGTGTTCCCCTGGTCACCCCCACCTTGGCCAGTTGTCCCAGGGGCACCATGGCGCCCCCCATCACCGGCACCAATACCTCGCGCGCGATCTGCTGCGGATCGGAGCGCAGCTCACGCGGGTAACGCACCGTCACCCCGTAGCGCTCGCGGCCTTCCACGGTGGTTGTCACCATCTCGCCGCCGAGGGCGCTGGCGATCACGTCCTGCACTTCTCCAACCGCCAGGCCATAGCGGGCCAGTTGTTCCCGGTCGGGCTCGATGCCGAGGTAGAAACCACCGGTGATGCGTTCGGCGAAGGCGCTGGTGGTGCCCGGTACGGTCTTGACGACCGCCTCGATCTGTTTGGCCAGCTTCTCCATCTCGTCCAGGTCCTTGCCGAAGACCTTGATACCGATGGGGGTGCGGATGCCGGTGGACAGCATGTCGGTACGGGCCTTGATGGGCATCGTCCAGGAGTTGGCGACACCGGGGAACTGCAGGGCCTTGTCCAGTTCGGCGATCAGCCCGTCGGTCGTCATGCCCGGCCGCCATTCGGACTGGGGCTTGAGGTTGATCACCGTCTCGAACATCTCGGGCGGAGCCGGATCGGTCGCGGTGTTGGCCCGGCCAGCCTTGCCGAACACTGATGCCACCTCGGGGAAGCTCTTGATGATCTTGTCCTGGGTCTGCATCAGCTCGGCGGCCTTGGTCATCGACATGCCCGGCAGTGAGGCCGGCATGTAGAGCAGCGAGCCTTCATTGAGGGTCGGCATGAACTCGGAGCCCAGGCGTGACGCTGGATACACCGACAGCGCCAGGACCAGGACCGCCAGGGCGATGGTGAGCTTCTTCCAGCGCATGACCCAGGCGATCACCGGCCGGTACCCCCAGATCAGGAGTCGATTGACCGGGTTCTTCGCCTCGGGGAGGATGCGGCCCCGGATGAACAGCAGCATCAGTACCGGCACCAGGCTGATCGACAGCAGGGCCGCAGCGGCCATCGAGAAGGTCTTGGTGTAGGCCAGTGGCGAGAACAGGCGGCCCTCCTGCCCCTCCAGCGTAAACACCGGGAGGAAGGAGACGGTGATGATCAGCAGCGAGAAGAACAGGGCCGGCCCCACCTCCTTGCACGCGCCCAGCATGGCCTCGAAGCGCTCCCGGCCGGAATGCCCTTCCGGCAGGCGCTCCAGGTGCTTGTGGGCGTTCTCGATCATCACGATGGCAGCGTCGATCATCGCCCCGATGGCAATGGCGATGCCGCCCAGGCTCATCAGGTTGGAGTTCATGCCCAGCAGGCGCATGGCGATGAAGGCCATCAGCACGCCCACCGGCAGCATCAGGATCGCCACCAGGGCGCTGCGCAGGTGCAGCAGGAAGACCACGCAGACAAGGGCGACGATCAGCGACTCCTCGATGAGGGTTCGCTTGAGGGTCTCGATGGCCCGGTGGATCAGCTCCGAGCGGTCATACACCGTCTGCACCGTCACCCCCTCCGGCAGGCCGGGGCCGATCTCGGCGATCTTGTCCTTCAGGTTGTGGATCACCTCCAGCGCGTTCTGGCCGTAGCGGGCCATGGCGATGCCGGCCACCACCTCCCCCTCCCCGTTCAGTTCGGTCAGGCCGCGCCGTTCGTCGGGGGCCAGCTCGACCCGCGCGATGTCGCGGATCTGCACTGGCGTGCCGCCGGCCGTCTTGACCACCAGCGCCCCGATATCTTCCCGGCCACGCAGATAGCCCTTGCCGCGCACCATGTATTCGGTTTCGGCCATCTCCACCACGCGGCCGCCCACATCCCGGTTCGAGTCGCGGATCACCTGGGCCACTTTCATCAGCGGAATGCCGTATGCACGCAGCTTCACCGGGTCCACCGTGACCTGGTAGGTCTGCACGAAGCCGCCGACCGAGGCCACCTCGGCCACGCCATGCGCCTTGGCCAGCTGGTAACGCACATACCAGTCCTGGATGCTGCGCAGCTCTGCGAGGGTCTTGTCGCGGGCCACCAGGGCGTACTGATAGACCCAGCCGACGCCGGTGGCATCCGGCCCGATCTGCGGCGTGACACCCTTGGGCATGCGTCCGGCGGCGAAGTTGAGATACTCCAGCACCCGCGAGCGGGCCCAGTAGATGTCGGTGCCGTCCTCGAAAATGACGTAGACGAAGGACGCCCCGAAGAAGGAAAAACCGCGCACCACCTTCGACTTGGGCACCGACAGCATGGCCGTGGTGAGGGGGTAGGTCACCTGGTCCTCCACCACCTGCGGCGCCTGGCCGGGGTATTCGGTGTAGACGATGACCTGCACGTCCGACAGGTCGGGCAGTGCATCGATGGGGGTGCGCAGCACGGCGAAGATGCCCGCCACGATGATGAACAGGGTGGCCAGCAGGACCAGGAAGCGGTTCCGGCCCGACCAGTCGATGAGCTTGGCAAGCATGGCGGCGTCCTGTCAGTGCCCCGTGTGGGAGCTGGCCGGTGTCACGGCGGTGATGACCCACTCGCCCGGCTGGCGCTCGACGAACTCGATCCCCACCCTGGCCCCCGGCTTGAGGGGCTTGAGCAGCGCCGGGTTGGCCACCTTGAACTCCATGGTCATGGCGGGCCAGTTGAGCGACGCGACGGGGCCGTGGCTGAGGCTGACGGTGCCTTCCTTCGCATCCACCCCGTCCACCGTTCCTTCCGCCTTGTGGCCCGCCGCCTTCGGAGCGGCCGCTGGCTGGGCCGCGCTGCCCTGCCCGGCACCGAAGCCGTTGACCGCTGCCTTCAGATTGCTCTCGGCATCGATCAGGAAGTTGGCGGACACCACGACCTGTTCACCGGCCTTCAAGCCGTCGAGAATTTCCACATGGCTGGCACTGCGCCCACCCGGCTTCACTTCGCGGGGCTCGAAGCGGCCTTCACCCAGGGCGACCAGCACGATCTGGCGGGTGCCGCTGTCGATCAGCGCCGAGTCGGGCACCACAAGCACCGGCCGGCCGCCGCCGACGGGCAGTTCGAGCTGGGCGAACATCGATGGTTTCAGCAGTTGCCCGGGATTGGGCAGGTCCACCCGCACCGGCACCGTGCGGGTCTCTGGATTGAGGGTCGGATAGACGTAACTGATGCGTCCTTCGAAGACCTTGCCCGGGTAGGCATTGATGCGCATGCGGGCTGGCGCACCGACGCGGATCTGGCCGATGTCCTGCTCGAACACATCGGCCTGCACCCACACCGAGGACAGGTCGGCCACCTGGTAAAGCACTTCGCCGGGCATGAAGCGCATGCCTTGCACGGCCTTCTTCTCGACGATGATGCCGGCCACCGGCGAGCGGAAACTCAATGTCCTCTTGCTTGTGCCGGACTTGGCCAGGGCACGGATCTCGTCTTCCGGAATGTCCCAGTTGCGCAGACGCGACAGGCTCGATTCCGCCAGCTGGCGCATGCCAGCCTGGGCTTCGCTTCCCGCGTCCCTGAGGGCTTCCACGCCCTGCGCCGCGATGGTGTATTCCCGCTGGGCCGACACCAGTTCGGGGCTGTACGCATCGAACAAGGGCTGGCCCTTGCTGACCGGCTGCCCGGTCACGTTGACATGCAGGCGCTCCACGTAGCCTTCGAACTTGGGGGCGATGGTGAAGCTGCGCCGCTCGTCGATCTCCACGCGGCCGGCCACGCGCAGGCTGCGCTCGAGGCTGCGCACTTCGGCGGCCTCGGTGCGCACGCCCAGCTTCTGGATCTTCTCGGTGCTGATTCTCAGGGCGCCGGCCGCAGTCGATGGCTCCTCGCCCTCGCCTTCATACACCGGGATGTAGTCCATCCCCATCGGGTCCTTCTTCGGGCTTGGCGAAGTGTCGGGCAGCCCCATCGGATTGCGGTAATACAGCAGCTTGCGTTCCGTCTTCACGACGCCGGAAGGTGCCTGCGCCTGGGGTACGCCGCCCTCTCCGTGGCCAGCCTGGGGCCGCTGGCCGAGCCAGTAACCCCCTCCCCCGGCCAGCGCCAGCGCCAGGGTGGCCACGGCAATGCCTGCGCCGGTCTTCATAGGTCTTCTCCGAGGATGCGTTCAATGTCAGCCAGGCGAAGCTGCGCTTCGGCCTGAGCCTTGATCTGGTTCTGGCGAGCCTGCCGGATCTGCCGCTGGGCATCGAGCAGGGTTGCGAAATCGACCTTGCCGGTCTCGTAGCCGGCCAGGGCCGCCTTGAACGTCAGCTCGGACTGCGGCAGGAGACTGGTTGACGCAAGGGCCTCGGTCCGGCGGGCCGCCTCGAGTCCTGAGAGGTTTTCGGCCAGCTCGCCGAGCACCTGATTGGTCGTTGCGTCACGGCGGGCCCTTGCCGCCAAGAGCATCGCTTCCGACTCCCGCTCCTGGGCGCGCCGGCTTCCCTGCTGCAGCGGCAGGTTGAGCTCGACCATCAGCTCCCACTCCTTGACGGAGCCCTGGTACTGGATCGGCGAGACCCCCAGCGTGAAATCGGGGTAGCGGTTCTTGTAGGTGAGTTCCCGGTTCTTCTCGGCAGACCGGATGCGGGCCTCCTCGGCAAAGAGCTGGGGGTTCCTTGAGCGGACCCGCTCTTCGAGGAGCGCAAGGTCGAGTTGGGCCGGCGCCGGCAAGGGGCGCAGGTGTTCCGGGGCGGCGAACGGCGATGTGCCGGGCCGTGCAAGAAGGGTGTTCAACCGGGTCTGGAGCTGCCGCCGCTCGTTCTCGAGGGCGACCAGCTCGCTCTTCATGCCGGTCTGCTCGACCTGAGCCCGGATCACATCCTGTTGCGGGGCGAGGCCCCCTGCGTAGCGGACCTGGGCGATCTTCTCGAGGCGTGTCACCAGATCGAGAAGCTCGCGGGTCAACTGTTCGTTGCGATGGACGTACTGGAGTTGCGAGTAAGCGGCCTTGATGCGGGCCGCGAGCTCCGCCCAGGTGCCGCTGGCACGCCCGGCGGCCCCGCGCGCGTCGAGTTCGGCGATCTCGCGCTTGAGCTCACGTTTGCCGAGCCAGGGCACGTCCTGCATGACCAGATAGCGGGTGCTGCCCACACGCGCCGGCGCAAGGCTGGGGTTCTGCTCCCCCATGCGGGTGATGTCGCGCAGCTCGGTGCGCAGCTTCGGGTCCGGCAGGGCCCCGGCTGGCTCCACCCTCTCCGCAGCGGCCTCGGCTTCATGGCGCATGGCCGCGTACTCCGGGTTGCGGGTGCGGGCGTAATCAAGCAGGGATTCGAGGCTGCCGCCGAGGCCGGCATCACCGGCCTGGGCGGCCAGGCTGCTTGCGCCCAGAAGGAGTGCCCACAGCCAGCGCGTGGGGGGTTTGATCGAGGTACTCATGGCGGGCTCCCAGGACCGGCGGCGCCGCGGACGGCCCGCCCGGTCTTCAGTTGCGTTCCAGGCGGGTGACGACCATTGCACCGTTGATCTGATCGGCGGCGAAACGGATCTTGTCACCGGCCTTCAACTGCTCCAGCCAGGCCGCATCCTTGACCCCGAAGGCCATGGTCATTGCGGGCATTCCGTTGGGCAGCGGGCCGTGGGACAAGGTCAGCTTGCCAGCAGCCTTGTCCACCTTCTTGACGAGCCCATCAGTCAGCGGCTGGGCGGTGGCTGCGTTGCCGTGCATGGAAGCGTGACTTGCATGATCGCTGGCCGCCATCGCGGGGATGGAAACAATGCTACCCAGGCAGAGGGCAAGAACAAGGACAGGAGCTTTCATGGGAGTTTCCTTCAAGAATGGGGGGCAAATTCAGTGGCGGGCAAACACGCTGCTCGAGCCATCGGCCCTGACGAGCAATGTCTCATAGGGAACCGGCCGGGAGACTCAGGATGGACGACGCTATCAGTGCCTGGAGATTCATGGCGACGCCTTCAGTGATCGGAGGTTTCCATTGTGACGGCGGCTTCCCGACGGGAAGCTGTCCCGAACATTACATCTCCGTAATCTCGCTGCGGGCCCGGTGCCCGTCGCTGGACGCCACGCGTGCCGCACGGGCGTCGGCCGTCAGCTCCGGCAGTTACAGGGCCTCACGAAGTTTCCGGTTACGAAATTCCGGCACCGGCAGGACCTCAAGCACGAACCCATTAGGGAAAATGCTGTCGACTGGTCTTCAAGAAGCATGTAGCTTCAGGCTCTTCGGTGTGATCCCATGTACTTTGCGGAGTTTCGAGTGAAAAAGAGGTTGATCTGGGCCCTTGTTGTTGCAGTTTTCGCGGTACCGGCCCTGTCTGCCGAGTCCTCGGCGGCGCAGCGTCTGCAGCCTACCGTAGAGCAGGCCCAGACGGCCTATCTGAGCGCCCAGTTGCTGGGACGCTACCATTACAAGACCCAGCCCCTCGATGACACCTTGTCGGAGAAGATCTTCGACCGCTATCTCAAGTCGCTCGACCCCGAGCGGCTGATCTTCACCCAGGCGGATATCGACGGCTTCGCCGATTACAGGACGCGCCTCGACGACGCAATCCAGCGTGGCAACCTGGCGATCCCCTTCACGATCTTCCAGAAGTTCGAGCAACGTACCGTGGAACGCCTGACCTATGCCCGGGAGCAGCTTCGCCAGGGCTTCGAGTTCGAGGCCCGCGAGAGCTACACCTACATGCGCGACAAGGCCCCCTGGCCCAAGGACGACGCCGAGGTGCGGGACCTGTGGCGCAAGCGGGTCAAGAATGACTGGCTGCGCCTGCGCCTCGCCGGGAAGGACGACAAGACCATCCGCGAGACCCTGGAGAAGCGCTACGACGGCTTTCTGACGCGGGCTACCCGCAACAAGAGCGAGGACGTGTTCCAGATCTTCATGAACGCCTTCGCCATGTCCATCGAGCCCCACACGAGCTACCTCGGGCGCAGCGCTTCTGACGACTTCGACATCTCGATGAGTCTCTCGCTGGTGGGGATCGGTGCGGTGCTGCAGGAGCGGGACGAATACATCACCATCCGCGAACTGGTGGCGGGGGGGCCGGCCATCCGCTCCGGCAAGCTTGCTGTCGGCGACCGGATCGTCGGCGTCGGTCAGGCGGAAGGGCCGCTCCAGGATGTGGTCGGCACCCGGGTGGACGAAGTGGTCAAGCTGATCCGGGGGGGCAAGGACACGCGTGTGGTCCTCGACATCCTGCCCGCCGACGCCGGGCCCGATGGCAAGCACCGCCAGGTGGTGCTCGTCCGCGACAAGATCAAGCTCGAGGAGCAGGCCGCCCGCAAGAGCATCATCAAGGTCGGCGAAGGCCCTGCCCTGCGCCGGATCGGCGTGATCACCCTGCCGGCCTTCTACGAGGATTTTGAAGGACGCCGGCGCGGCGACAAGGAATACCGCAGCGCCAGCCGCGACGTGGTGCGCCTGCTCGACGAGTTGCGCAAGGAGAAGGTCGATGGCCTGGTGGTGGACCTGCGCAACAACGGCGGTGGCTCCCTGCGCGAGGCGGTCGAGCTGACCGGTCTGTTCATCGACAAGGGCCCCGTGGTGCAGCAGCGACGCCCTGACGGCCGCATCGGGGTCGAGAGTGACGAGAACGCCGGGGTCGCCTGGGATGGCCCCATGGCCGTGCTGATCAACCGGGGCTCCGCCTCGGCCTCCGAGATCTTCGCTGCCGCGCTGCAGGACTACGGGCGGGCCACCATCATCGGCGAGCAGAGCTTCGGCAAGGGAACGGTCCAGACCATGATCAATCTGGACGAGATCGCCAAGAACGACAAGCCCAAGTTCGGCGATCTGAAGATGACCGTGGCCCAGTTCTTCCGGGTCAATGGCGGGACGACCCAGCTGAAGGGCGTGATGCCGGACATCCGCTTCCCTTCGGTGGCGGATCCCGACGCTTATGGCGAGTCAAGCTACGACAACGCCCTGCCCTGGACCCAGATCGACTCGGCCAGCTTCCGCCCGGCCGGCAATCTCAAGGACACCATTGCCACGCTGCAGAGCCGCCACCAGGCCCGGGTCAGCAAGGACAAGAGCTTCCAGGCCCTCCTTGAGGACGTTGCCGAAGCCCGACGCCTGCGCGAAACCCGTAGCATTTCGCTGAACGAGTCCGAGAGGCGGCGCGAGAAGGAAAGTCGTGAAGCCCGTATCAAGGCCCGCGAGAAGATCGATGGTCGCGACAAGCTCACTGCCTTGCTCAAGGACGACGGCCTGCAAAGCGGAGAGCGCACTCTGGCTGCCGACCTGGCGGCCGAGAAAGCCAGGAAGGACGCAAAGGATATCCTGCTCGATGAAACGGCCCGGATCGTCGCCGACGATGTCGAGCTGCGACTGAGCCGGCCCCAGCTCGCCCTGCGGGACAAATTGAAGACGGTGCCGCCCGTGCCGGCGGGCACCGCGCTCCGCTAGTGCCTGGCGGCGGTCTCGGTTTCGGCCAGCCGCCCCAGGTAGCGCGACACTTCCCGGCGGGTGGCGGGTACCAGCACCCGCATGGCCTCCCACATCCGCGCCCGCCACTCCCGGGCCGGGCCAGCCTGCAACAGGCTGAGGGCATCCCAGGCCCGCCAGTCCACCGCGGGCATGCAGGCCCGGTCCTCCGCAGCAAGCGCGCGCGCACTGTCGCCCATCAGCGCCAGGCCTTCCACCAGTTCATCACGCAGTGCCGGAAAGGCGAAGACGGAGCGCATGTCGCGGCCGTCGGTGCAGCGCTCGATCGCCTCCGCGGCATCCTGGAGATTGCCCAGCAACACCTTGCGCACAATCCGGTTGCGGAGAGGCGCAGGCGACGAAATGTTGTGTTGCGGGTGGGTCCGTGAGATCTCGGACATGGCTGTGTTCCTGTCTTGAGTCCGGAAAGGCTCCGGGCGCAACGTGTTCATTCACTTGTCACGCGGGGCGGCATTTTAGCGCGCCGGAATGACAGGAAGAAGTCGCTCCTGCAACAGGATGTGACAGTAAACACAGCGGCATGAAATCAATGACAAATCCGTACCGGAGAGCCCGGCGCAAAAAAATGGCGACCCCGGGGGATCGCCACTTCTGATCGTGTTCCGGGGCAGGCCCCGGACACGGCCCGGATGACCGGACTTACTTGTTCACCGCGTCCTTCAGCTTGGAGCCGGCGGAGAACTTGGGCTGCTTGGAGGCAGCGATCTGGATCTCGGCACCGGTCTGGGGATTGCGACCGACGCGGGCAGCACGTTCGCCGACAGCGAAGGTGCCGAAACCGACGAGGGTCACGCTCTCGCCCTTGGCCAGGGCTTCGGTGATGATTTCCATGACGCCATCCACGGCGCGGCCTGCGTCGGCCTTGGTCAGACCACTCTTGCCCGCCAGCGCATCGATCAGTTCAGTCTTGTTCATAGCTCGTATTTGGTAGGTAAAAAAAATGGGTGGATACAGGAGCTGAGGCAGGTGACGCTTTGCGCCTCAAGCGCGCTACAACACCCGCGGACGCTAGCTTACCCTGCTCTTTTCCACCTGTGGCGCCAATCTCGAGGTTTTCCGCGGTTTTCCACCCACTTTGGGATCGAAACGCATGAAATTCAGCTGCTCGCCAGCTCCCGGATCTGCTCCAGCGCCTCTTCGATCCGCTCGACGGCGATCACCCGCATACCCGGGATGTCCTGCTTGGGCGCGTTGGCACGTGGCACCAGGGCCAGGGTGAAGCCAAGTTTTGCCGACTCCTTGAGGCGTTCCTGCCCCCTCGGGGCCGGCCTGATCTCTCCGGCCAGGCCGACCTCGCCGAACACGACGAGCTCCCGCGGCAGAGGCCGGTTGGTCAGCGAGGACACGATCGCCAGCAGCACGGCCAGGTCGGCCGCCGGCTCGGCGATCTTGACGCCGCCCACCGCATTGACGAACACGTCCTGGTCGAAGCACACCACGCCGGCGTGGCGGTGAATGACCGCCAGCAACATGGCCAGCCGGTTCTGCTCCAGCCCCACCGACAGCCGCCGCGGACTCGGGCTGTGCGCGCTGTCCACCAGGGCCTGGATCTCGACGAGCAAGGGACGGGTGCCTTCCTGGGTCACCAGCACGCAGGAGCCGGCCACCTGCTGGCCATGCTGGGACAGGAAGATGGCCGATGGGTTGGAGACACCCTTGAGCCCCTTCTCGGTCATGGCGAACACACCCAGCTCATTGACGGCACCAAAGCGGTTCTTGAAGGCCCGCACCAGGCGGAAGCTGGAGTGCGTGTCGCCCTCGAAATACAGCACGGTGTCCACGATGTGCTCCAGCACCCGGGGGCCGGCCAGCGCTCCGTCCTTGGTCACATGCCCGACCATGATCAGGGTGCTGCTGCCCTGTTTGGCGAAGCGGGTCAGCTGGGCCGCGCACTCCCGGACCTGCGCGACCGAGCCTGGGGCTGAGCCCAGGGTTTCGGAATACACGGTCTGGATCGAGTCGATCACGGCCACGTCCGGCCGGACCTCCCGCAGGGTCGTGAGGATGCGTTCCAGGTTGATCTCGGGCAGCAGCTGCAGACCATGCGCATCCAATTGCAGGCGGGAGGCGCGCAGGGCGACCTGCTCGGCGGACTCCTCGCCGCTCACGTAGAGCGCCTTGAGGTGTCCGGAAAGCAGCGCCAGCGCCTGCAGCAGCAGGGTGGACTTGCCGATGCCGGGATCGCCGCCGATCAGGACCACACCGCCTGGAACCAGCCCACCGCCCAATACCCGGTCGAACTCGTCGATCCCCGTGGGAACGCGCGGTGACTCCCGCGGGCTGATGTCTGCCAGGGTCTGCAGCCGCCCGGTATCACCGGCCAGGGCGCTGAAGCGCTTGGCGACCGGCGCTTCCGGCTCGACCACTGATTCGACCAGGGTGTTCCAGGCCTTGCAGTGGGGGCACTGGCCCTGCCAGCGGGGAGATTTGCCGCCGCACTCGGAACAGACGTGCTCGGTCTTTGCCTTGGCCATGCGCCTACGCTCCCCGGACCTGTATCGGCACCCGGGCCGCCAGGGCGCAGAAGAGCTCGTAGCTGATGGTGCCCGCCGCCGCTGCCACCTCGTCGGCTGGCAGCCCTTCTCCCCACAGGGTGACCGGCGAGCCCACGCCGGCTTCCGGCAGATGGGTCAGATCACAGGCCAGCATGTCCATCGAGACGCGACCCAGGGTGCGGGTCCGTCGCCCTCCCACCAGGATCGGCGTGCCGGTGGGTGCGTGGCGAGGGTAGCCGTCGGCATAGCCGCAGGCCACCACCCCGACGCGCATCGGGGTCTCCGCCACGAAGCTGCCGCCGTAACCAACCTGCTCACCGGGGGAAATGTCCTGGACGCCGATGATCTCGCTGACCAGCGTCATCACGGCACGCAGGCCGAGCTGATCCGCGCTGGCGATGTCCGGCATCGGGGATCCGCCATAGAGCATGATGCCCGGCCGCACGAGCTGGGCCGCCGCCTCGGGGAAGCGCAGCAGGGCCGCCGAGTTGGCGAGGCTGACGGGCAGCTCGAGGTCGCCGGCAATCGCCCTGAAGCGGGCCAGCTGGGACGCGATGCCGGCTTCATCGTCGGCCCGCGCAAAATGGCTCATCAGGGTGATGGTGCGCACGGCGGGGAGCGCCCGCAGGCGTGCCAGCGCGGCAGGGAAGCTGTCAGCCGTGAAGCCGAGGCGGTTCATGCCGGAGTTGATCTTGAGTAGTACATCCAGCGGGGCCGCCGACCGTGCCCTTTCGAGCATGGCCAGCTGGGACTCGCTGTGGATGGTCGGAATCAGGCCCAGGCGCTCGACCTCGGGCAGATCGCCAGGCTCGAAGAAGCCCTCCAGCAGGGCGATCGGCTGGGTCAGCCCGGCTTCGCGGAGCTGGGCGGCCTCGCTGATGTCGAGCAGCGCGAATCCGTCGGCCACCGGCCCCAGGGCCTGGATGGCACGCTGCAGGCCATGGCCGTAGGCATTGGCCTTGACTACCGCGAAGGCGCTGGCGCTGCCGGCCTTGTTCTTTGCGAGGAGATAGTTGTGACGCAAGGCCTCCAGATCGATGGAGGCGCGAATCGGGCGAGGCATGGTTTCAGGCTTTGCGGGTGGCGCTCATGCGGCCGATTTCCTCGGTGACGAAATCGGCAAAGGTGTTGACGAGGCGGGAACGGAATTTGTCCTTGAGCAGGATGACCTCGAGCGGCGTATAGAGCTTGGGCTCGAGGGAGATGCCGACCAGGCGCCCGGCCTTGACCCCGCTGCGGATCGCTGCCGACGAGGCGACGGCGATGCCGAAGCCCTGGGCGGCCAGATGCTTGACGGTGGACAGGCTGCCCAGCTCGGCCGCCACGTTGAGGTCTTCGAAGGCGATGCCGGCGGCGGCGAAATACTGATCCACCAGGTCGCGGATGGCGTTGCCGGGCTCCCGGTGCAGCAAGGGGTATTCGGCAAGCTGCTCGGCCCGCACGGAGGTTTCACCGGCCAGCGGGTGCCCGGGGGCGACGATCAGCTGCAGCTCGTCCTGGCCTGCGCTCCTGCGGTCAAGGGTCGGCTGCTCGGTGACGATCTCGATGAGCCCGACATCCAGGTTGCGGTCCATCACGCGGCTCTCGATCAGCTGGGAGTTTCCCACCGAGACCCGGGGCACCACGCGGGGATATTTGCGCTTGAAGCCTTCGAGCAGGTAAGGCAGCCAGTAGCCGGCGATGGTTGTGCTGGTGCCCAGGTGCAGGATGCCGGACAACTCGTCGGTGAGCTCGGACACCCGCGACTCAAGCTCCTCGGTCAGCCCGAGGATGCGCTCCGCGTAGGCCATCACCAGCTCGCCGGCGGCGGTCAGGGTGACCCGCCCGTGTCCTCGATCGAACAGCCGGGTATTGAACTGTTCTTCCAGCTGCTTGATCTGGAAGGTGACGGCCGGCTGGGTCATGAACAAGGCCTCGGCGGCCCGGGTGAAGGAGCCGTGTCGGGCTACCGCGTGGAAAACCTGGAGACGTCGATCCGCCATGGTTCATAAATCCGGTTTATGCGTGTTGCCATTGAATCACAACATTGACGGGACCGCCAGAAGCGGCAACGCCTTCGTGGTATAAAGCGCGGTCCCCAAAATTCACCGAGCTTCCGATTCCCAGCGATGCCCTTCGGTTTCTATATGATCATGGCCGCGCAGTTCTTCTCCGCGCTGGCCGACAATGCGCTGTTGATCGCTTCCATCTACATGTTGAGGGAGATGCAGTCTCCCCAGGAGTATGAGCCGCTCCTGAAACTATTCTTCACCTTGTCCTATGTGCTGCTGGCGGCCTTCGTGGGCGCCTTCGCCGACTCGATGCCCAAGTGGCGGGTGATGCTGATCAGCAACACGATCAAGATCCTGGGGTGTTCGATGATGTTCTTCGGGGTGCATCCCCTGGCGGCCTACGCCATGGTGGGACTTGGCGCGGCCGCCTACTCGCCGGCGAAGTACGGCATCCTCACCGAATATCTCCCCCATCGCCTGCTGGTGGTCGCCAATGGCTGGATCGAAGGCCTGACCGTGGGCGCCATCATCCTGGGGACTCTGGTGGGCGGCATGCTGATCAAGCCTTCCATCTCCCAGGCGCTGCTGGGGCTGGACCTGCCCTTCATTGAAACGGGTATCGACACCGTGCCGGAGATGGCCCTGTGCGTGGTCGGCCTGCTCTACCTGATTGCCGCCCTGTTCAACCTCAAGGTGCCGGATACCGGGGTGGACCACAAGGCGCTCAAGTCGAATCCGATCTACCTCATCCACGACTTCAACCATTGCCTCAAGCTGCTGTGGCGCGACAAGCTGGGCCAGGTGTCCCTGGCCACCACGACCCTTTTCTGGGGCGCCGGCGCGACCCTCCAGTTCATCGTGATCAAATGGGCCGAGCAGGCGCTGCACCTGGATCTCTCCAAGGCCTCCATGCTGCAGGGGGTGGTTGCCGTGGGGGTTGCGCTGGGCGCCGTGCTGGCGGCCCGCCTGGTGAGCATGCGTTCGTCGGTGAGGGTGATTCCCCTGGGAATCGCCATGGGCGTGATTGTCAACGTGATGATCTTCGTCACCGACATGAACCTGGCCATGGCGCTGATGGTACTGATCGGCGGCCTGTCGGGCTTCTTCGTGGTGCCGATGAACGCCCTGCTGCAGTACCGGGGCCATATCCTGATGGGCGCCGGGCATTCCATCGCCGTCCAGAACTTCAATGAGAACCTGTCCATCCTGATCATGACCGGGCTGTACGCGCTGCTGATCAGCTCCGGGGTCTCGATCAACACCGTGGTGATGCTCTTCGGGTTGTTCGTGGCGGGGACCATGTACATGGTCAAGCGTCGCCACGACGCGAATCAGCGGGAGTTTGACTCGGTCAGCGAACTCGAGGACATCCGGCACTGAGCGCCGGCACACGGGCTGTCACTCGCTGCCATCCAGGAGGCCATGCGCCTCCGCGTGGCGGTACATGTCGAGGACTGTGGCGAGCCCCGTTTTCTGCCGGATTCCGGTCTGGTAGTTGGCAACCGTCTTGATGCTCAGGAAGAGCCGCAGGGCGATCTCTTCGACGCTGCGGCCCGCGGCCAGCAGGCGGAATATCTCGAACTCACGGGGCGACAGCATCCCATGGACGTCCTCCCCGGCCGGCTCGACGGCGGAGGCCACGTCCGGCGAGAGCGGACGCTCGCCACGCGCCACCTGCCGCACCGCCTCGATCAGGGTATCCGGCTCGCTGCTCTTGGTCAGGTAGCCGTCGGCGCCCGCCTTCAGCGCCTGGGCCACCATGGCCGGATTGTCGTGCATCGAGAAGATCAGCACCTTGAGGCCGGGCTGCCGCAGCTTGACCCGGGACAGGGTTTCCAGCCCTCCCCGTCCGGGCATGGACAGATCAAGCACCAGCACGTCGGCCTCATGTTCGGCCAGCCAGTGGCAGGTGGCGTCGCTGTCGCTGAAATCGGCAACCACCTGCATGTCGTCTTCGAGTTCGAGCAGGCGCCGGTAGCCCGTGCGCACCACGGCATGGTCATCCGCCAGCACGACCCGCAGGACTGCGCTCATCCAGCCCTCCCGAGGGGCAGCCTTGCCGCCAGCCGGAGACCGGGCCGGGCTTGTCCGGGGGCCAGCGGGCTGACTTCGAGCTGGCCACCCAGGGCCCAGATGCGTTCCCGCAATCCGGCCAGACCGTTGCCGTGGCGGATGGCCGCCTCCGGGGCAAGGATCCCCACCCCGTCATCGCAGACGCTCCAGTTCAGGGCCGCCGGATCACCGGCATCCACCTGCAGTTCGATGCGTATCGTCCGCGCGTCGGCATGACGGGCGATATTGGCGAGGGCTTCCTGGGTCATCCGATAGACAAAAAGGCTGGTTTCACGGGGCAGTTCGAGATCGCCGGGATGGATGCTCAGGCGGAAATCCCGGCCCGGCAGGCGTGCATCCTGCCAGCTTTTTACCAACTCTTCGAGCAGACCGCGAATGGGCAGCCGGTCGCCCGCGCCCTGCACCCCCGCAACGGGCTGGAGCTGATGCAGGAGCCCGCGCAGGGACTGGTGGAGCGTCAGGGCCTGGGCCTCCATGTCGCGGACCGCCGCCTGCAGGGAAACGTCTGCAGCGGTGCGCCGCAGCAGGTAGGCCACATTGGCGCGTAGCGCGGTGAGGGCCTGACCGAGGTGTTCCTGTAGCGACAGGGCCAGTTGGGCCCGTTCGTCCTCCTGCAGGGTCATCAGGCGCACCGACAGCTGCTTCTGGCGTGCCTCGGCGGCGCCCAGGGCTTCGGCCAGGTGGTTCAGCGCGCCCGCCACATGGTCGAGTTCCCGCACTGGCAGGCGCGGCAGGCGGGCACTGAAGTCCTGCCGGCGGAAGGCGGCAATGGCGCCAAGAATGGCGCGCAAGGGGCCGAAGGCGCGGCGCACCACCCAGTAGGAGCCAAGCAGCATCGCCAGTCCGTAAACGAGGAACATCCCGGTCATGCCCAGGATGTCTGCAACGGCCTCCCGTTGTTCGCTCAGCGGGTCCGGAACCAGCACGGCGTTGAAGGTCTGCCCATCGTCCCTGCGCAGCACCAGCCGGGCGCCCCCCTCCCCCGTCCGGATGGGGTGGGCCGCCGGCACCAGGACCTGCCCTTGCCCGTCCTCTATCTGGAAGGTCAGGTGGCGCAGGGCCTCGCTCTGGCTGATGGCCTGCAAGACGGCCAGGTCCTGCGGCAGGGAGCCGGCATTGCCGCGCTGGAGACCGGACAAGGCTTCGAGCAACCGTGCGACTTCACGGGCACCGTGGTTCTCCTGCCGGATGTCTGTGCTGGCCCGCCAGCTGGCGAGTACGACGGCAACGCTGAGGCTGGCCAGAAAGATCCACGCTGCACGCCGCATCAGCAGGCGGGTCAGGTCCATGAGGAGCGCTCCTGGTCAAACCGCCTGCCTCCGGGCAGGCGGGATCGGGTCAGGTCAGAGGCTGTAGCGCACGCCGACCCACACGGTGCGCGGTGCGCCCGGCGCATAGAAGGTGGAGCCGACCTGGGGAAACTCGCCATTCACTGCACCAAAGGGACGTGCCACAAGGGCGCTGCCATCCGCGTTGAAGGCGGTCGAGCCCAGCTGGGCGCCGGTGGTGTATTGGCGATCGAAGAGATTGTTGATCTGGCCGAATACCTGCAGGCGGCGATCCACCTGGTAGCGGGTATTCAGGTTGAACACCGCGTAGCCACCGGAACGGCCCGATCCGACGTAATAGGTGCCATCCGGTTGATGCTGGTTGTTCTCGTTGCCCCGGGCGAAGGAGCCGGACACGCCGACCAGGTCGGTCCCCACGGAGAGTGCGTTGGTAATCCGGTAGGACGCGGACGCCTTGACCATGTGGCGGGGGATCAGCGGAATGCGGTCGCCCTTGTGGATGTCGATGGTGCCCTCCATGCCGGGCCCCGCGTCATTGGTGCTGTTGCCGGTGCCACCCACGGTTTCGGCCGACCGGTAGGTGGCATCCAGATAGGTGTAGGCCAGCGACAGGCTCAGCGGCCCGAAGGCCGTATTGGCCCCGGCCTCCACCCCCTGGCGGCGGGTTTCGCCGAAATTCTTGAAGTAGCCATAACCCAGCTGGTTGTCGGCGACGAACAGGATGTCGTCGTTGTTGGTGGCGCGGAACACTCCGAGGCTCCAGTGGGTGACCGGGTTCAGCTGGCCACGCAGGCCGAGATCCCAGGTCTTGGTGACGACCTGCTTGAGCGGAGGGTCGCCGGCCATGGCATTCGGCAGTTTGCAGGGGTTCTCAGGGTTGGCGCAGCCCAGCTCGATGGAGGTTGGCGTGCGGCTGCCTTCGCTGTAGCCGGCATAGGCGTTCCAGTTGCGGGACGGGGTGAAGGTCAGGCCCAGCGCCGGGTTGAAGCGGCTGAAGGTGTGATTGCCGTCGAGCGAGTCGTCCCCACCGCCGGGATTGAGATTGTCCCGGTTCTTCAGCACCGTGCGGTTATAGCGGCCGGACACGGTGGCGTGCCAGTGGTTGTTGAGGGACAGGGTGTCGGTGGCGAAAACGCTGTAAGTGCGGGTGCGACCGTTGATATTGACCCGGCTGTCGAGCGCGCTTTCGCCGGCACCGGCGTTCTGGGTGCCGTCCGCCCATGCGTCCACCGGCGTCACGCTGCGATCCGGATTGATGTAGCCGTACTGGCCCGACTGCTGGAAGTGCAGGTTGCTCTGATCGTAGCCGGCACCGGCAATGAACAGGTTCTTGCGCCCATCCAGCTGTCCGGTGATGGAGAGCTGCCCCGACATGCCGAAGTTTTCCTGGTCGGTCCGGGTCCGGTTGATCAGGCCGGAGCACTTTTCGTTGGGTTCGTCCGCCAGCAGGGCGTTGGCGAGGCAGCGCCAATAGGGGAAGGGTGTGTTCGACGCGTTCGCCCCGCTGGCGGGCACGCCGGTATAGCCCGCGGCAGCCAGTGCGGCGCGCTCGCCCGCGCTGGGCTGATAGAGGGATTGCGAGAGCGCTTCCTCGTTGATGTCGCCGTTGTAGGTTGAGCCGGTGATCTTGCGGTAATACACGTTCCCCGACACCAGGGCGTCGTCGCTCAGGCTGTGCTTGCCGGTAAGGTTGAGGAACAGGGAGCGGTTGCGGGTGATGTCGGGCTGGGTGTAGACGCTGCTGTAATCGTGGGCCAGCATCCGGCTTTCCTGCAGGCCGTTGCCGTTCATGCGGTTGTCGGCGTAGGCCACCGTAAGGTCGAGATCGCTGCGGGCGTCCTGCCAGCCGAGCTTGCCGAACACCTGGCGGATGGACGACGGGGAGTTGGTGCGCCAGCCGTTCTCTTCGAAGTGGTTGGCGGTAACGAACCACTCGAGCCCCTTGTCGTTGAAGCCGCCGTGTTCGAACTCTACGGAGCGGCGGCCGTAGGAGCCCGCCGTTGCCTGAATGGACGTCCCGGCATGGGTGCGCCCCTCCTTGGTCTGGATGGCCAGCGCGCCGCCCAGGGTGTTGAGGCCGAACAGGGGGTTGGACCCTGGCATGAGGTTGATCGACGCGATCGCCGACTTGGGGATGAGGTCCCAGCTGACCACGTCGCCGAAGGGCTGGTTGACACGGACCCCATCGAAATACACGGAGAGCCCCTGGGCCGTGCCCAGCAGCGGCGAGGCGGTGTAGCCCCGGTAGCTCACGTCGGCCTGGTACGGATTGCCCTGGGTTTCATTGACATGCACACCGTTGAGGCGGCGGTTCAGGAAGGACGAGATGTCCAGGGCCTGGCTGTCGTCGATGTCTTTTGCGGTTGCGCTCTGCACAGGGGCCGCGATCTGCTCCACCGGCAACTCCAGTCCGGGCAGCGGGGTCTGGCCGATCACCGTCACGGTCGGCGTCACCGTCATCAGGTCATCGGCGGCCTGGGCATGACCGGCAAACAGGGCGGCAAGGGCAAGGGCGAGGGGGCGGACCCGGGTAGCGGGCTCGGACATGGACAGACGCATCGCAGGAAGTCTCCAGATCGGTGTTTTCTTATCAATGGCGCAGAGCTTACGAGGCGCCACGCCGGGGCGCCATGGGAGAAGTTCCCGATATTGAGCTGAGGCCACCCGGCCGGAGAACTGTTGCACTGCGATGATCTTTGGCTTGACCCGCCTGTAACAAGATCATAAAATGCGAATCGTTCGCATTTGTATTTGCGGGATCCATCCAGCCATTCCGCAATCGGTGCCCCTCTCAGCCAGCCAGCACGTGCCCGCAGGGCAATGTCGCAAGCCAGCCAGGAATTGCCCTAACTGGAGACCGACATGACGCTTGCCCTCAGCGCGCAGGCCCCTGCTGCAACCGATCAGCCCGTCCGCCCGGCGGTGTTGCCCCGTGCCGGGCTCGTATCGAGCGGCTTGAGGCGCAACTCCACCGGTGTGGGCGCGGCCATCCTCCTGCACCTTGGTGTGCTGGTGGCGATCATCCGCAGCATTGGGGAGAGCAGCCCGCCCGTCGTTCCGCCACAGCCTCTGATGGCCATCTCCCTGGTCACCCAGGCCGAAGACAAGCCCGCGCCAGCGCCCCGTCCGGTACCTGCGAAAGTTCCGGAAAAAACGGTTCAAAAGACGGTCCAGCCACGCACGCCGCCTGCTCCGCGGGTCGACAGCAACACCCGTCCGGTCATCACTTCTGCCGCCACTGCCAGCAATCCCGTGGAGACCACGGCAAGCGCACCCGCCGCACCCGTCGCCGCTGCGGCCCCGGCACCCGCAAGGGAGGCGCCCGTTGCCGTCGTTGCCCCCCGCTTCGATGCGGCCTACCTGGCCAATCCCATCCCCGAGTATCCGCGGCTATCCCGCCGCATGGGCGAGGAAGGCCGGGTGATGCTGCGCGTCCACGTCGGTGCAGATGGCAAGCCCCTGGAAGTCACCATCGCCAAGAGCAGCGGCTACCCCCGCCTGGACGACGTGGCCCGCGACACGGTGCTGCGCAGCTGGCGCTTCGTGCCCGCCCGCCAGGGTGACCAGGCCGTAGCGGGAACCGTCCGTGTCCCCATCGACTTCACCCTTGATTCCTGATTCCTCCGACCTCCCTCTTCCCCCGCAAAGGAACTTCCATGAATGAACATACCTTCAGTCTCGGCCAGATCTGGTCCCAGGGGGACAGCGTCTCCCACGCGGTGGCCATCATCCTGGTCATCATGTCGCTGGCTTCCTGGTCGGTGATCCTGGTCAAGGCCTGGGGCCTGGTCCAGCTGCGCCGCATGAGCGCGGGCGCCAAGCAGTTCTGGCACACCACCAGTTTTGACGACGGCATGGCGGCGCTCTCCCCTGCGTCCGCCGACAACCCCTTCCGCGACCTGGCTGCGCGGAGCACCGAGGCGGTGACCCATCACGTCAACCACCAGGACGAGCTGCACGGCGTGCTCAACCTGAACGATTGGGTCACCAGCACCATGCGCCAGTCGATCGACGACACCACCGGCCGCATGCAGGCCGGTCTGTCGATCCTCGCCTCGGTGGGTGCGACGGCTCCCTTTGTCGGCCTGTTCGGCACTGTCTGGGGCATCTACCACGCCCTGGTGGGCATCGGTGCCGCAGGTCAGGCCACCCTGGACAAGGTTGCCGGCCCCGTGGGCGAGGCGCTGGTGATGACCGCCGGTGGCCTGGCCGTGGCCATTCCTGCGGTGCTCGGCTACAACGCCCTGGTGCGCGGCAACAAGGAGATCCTGGCCCGCCTCAAGCATTTCGCCCATGACCTGCACGCCTACCTGGTCACCGGTGGCAAGGTGCGCCGCAACCCCGCCCGGATCCACCCGCTGCCCACCCGGAAGGAAGCGCAATGAGCTTCAATACCAGCGAATTCGACGATGACGGTGATGTGATGTCCGAGATCAACATGACGCCCCTGGTGGACGTCATGCTGGTTCTGCTCATCATTTTCATCATCACCGTCCCGGTGATCAACCACGCGGTGAAGCTCGACCTGCCCAAGGCCTCGAGCCAGAAGGAGGAGATCAAGCCGCAAAAGATCAACCTGTCCATCAGCGCCGATGGTGCCGTCAGCTGGAATGGCGAAGCCTTGGCGGTGGAGAGCCTGGATGCCCGCCTGGAGGCCAGTGCGGCCCAGCAGCCCCAGCCCGAACTGCACCTGCAGGTGGACAAGCATGCGGAATACGACCACGTGGCGCAGTTGCTGTCGGCGGCCAGCCGTCATGGGCTTGGCAAGGTCGCCTTCGTGACGGAGCCCGGCTCCGCCAGGTGATGGCCTCGCCCAGCCTGCGGCCCTGTACCCGCCGGCTGAGCGCTACGCAGCTGAGACGCGGCTCATTTTCCCGGTTGGTAGCCGATACGTCGCCGGAAGGCTTCCAGCATCTCGTCGTAACGGCCGCTTGCCTTCAGTTGCTGCAGCCCATCTTCAAAGATTCCGGCCATCCGCTTGCCATCCGGATGCGCCTTCGAGAAGGCAACCCAGAAGCCATCCACGCTGACCCGCCCGACTTGGCGGATCCGGCCCTGCAGGGACGGTTCGGCGTGGATGCGCAGATAGCCCGGCATGGTGTTCACCAGGGCAAAGCGGACGCGTCCCGTTGCCAGCATGCGCAATTGCTGCGCGTCCGAGGTGGCCGCAAACCGGGTGATGGCCTGGTTCTGCATCAGCTCGGTCGGATAGGTGTAGCCGATGGTGACACTCACCGTCTGGCCCTCGAGATCCTTCAGCGTCAGGTGGTCCCCGGGCTGGTCGCTACGCGCGAAGATGGCCAGCTCCTCGGAGAACATCGGGGTGGGATGCCAATGAAAGGTGTTCCGGTTGCCCTCGACAATGGTCGCGTTGAAACACCCCACGGTACGGCCGGTCTCTGCGTAGTGGAGGCAGCGCGCAAAGGGCACGGTGAGGAAGCGGACATCGACGCCCTTGAGCTTGAAGACCGCCCGCACCAGTTCCGGCGTGAAGCCTTCCGGACCGCTCCGGTCCGCCTTGATCGACGAATAGGGCGGCCAGTCGTCCTCCGCGGCGATGACGATGGTCTCCTCGGCCAGGGCGGGATTCACGAAGGCCAGTGACGGGAACAGGAAACCCAGGAAGGCCAGTCGCACGAGGACGTGTTTCATGAGGAAACTCCGATTGCTGGCATCGCCTCCGAGCCCTCCGATTCAACCGGCAGGCGTCGTGGCAGATCAAGCAGAAAGCTGACCCCGGCCCCTGGGGCAGACTGGAATTCGAGACGTCCGAGCAGTTTCCGGGTCACCAGGTTGTAGACGATGTTGAGCCCCAGGCCGGAGCCCCCCTGCCCCCGCTTGGTGGTGAAGAATGGCTCGAAGATCCGCTCGTGGAGCTCCTTTGGAACACCCACCCCGTTGTCCCGGTATTCGATGATGACCCGGTCCCCCTGCTCAACGACGGTAATGTGGATTTCGGGATGGCGAATCCCGGTGAAGCCGTGCCGCAGGCTATTGAGGACCAGATTGCTCATCACCTGGGTCAATACCCCTGGCAGACTCCGCATGGCAAGGCCCTCGGGACATTCGAAGCAGGGATTCACCCCACCTTTGGCCGTCTCGGGGTGGAGGCTCGCGATCAGGGAGTCCATGACCTGGCGGACATCGAACTCGCAGCAGGCCTCCGAAACCTGGTCGACAGCCGTCCGCTTGAAATCGCGGATGAGGTGGGCGGCCCGTTCGAGGTTCTTTACAAGCATCGAGTTTCCATCCTCGATGACCTGGAGCAGTTCGGAGAAGCGCTCACTGGTCAGCGTGCGGGCCTCGAACCCGGCTTTCAGATCGGCGACGGTGTCGCGCAGCACGGACGATGCAGTCACCGCGATACCCAGGGGGGTGTTCACTTCATGGGAAACCCCTGCCACCAGGCCGCCCAGGGCGGCAAGCTTCTCTGATTCGATGAGGTGGTTCTGGGTTGCCTGCAACTGGGCCAAGCTCTCCGAGAGGGCGTGGGTACGCTCCGCCACCGTGAACTCGAGGGAGTCGGAATAGCGCTTCAGTTTCTCCTCTGCCTCCCGGACATGGCGCAGGCTGCTGTCGATGGTTTGCAGGTGGGCATTGGTGACCTGGACCAGGAGCCCGATCTCGTCATCCGTGTGCCCGAGGGGCTCGCTCAGCCGGGCCTTTTCGGGTGAGTCCACATCCACCTTCACGATCGAATCGATGACGCTCCCCAGGGGACGGGCAACCAGGAGGTAGAACAGGACAAGAGTGATGGCGCTCAACAGCAGCGCATAGATCAGCGTTCCCAGCAATGTGACGCGCATGCGCCCCATGAATACTGCGCCGTAGTGGTAGGTATCGACGGTCAACTCCAGTTTGCCCAGGAGCTCCTTCCCCTCCGGGAAGCGGGTGCTCAGATCCCACGCGTAATCCCGTGTGACACCAAACAGCAGGTCGCTTGTTGACCTGCCCTCGGGATCGGCGAGTGGGCGCTCCCGCTCCGCAAAGACGCTGCCATCCGTGAGGACGATGCGGATCTTCGCCACGGCCGGATGCCGCAGCGCGCCATTGAGCAGTTCATGGGCCGTCCCGGGATCCAGGCTGAAAACGATGGCGGTTGCGGGCTCTTTCAACAGACTGATCAGGATCGCCATCTCCTCGTCGGGCTGCTGGCGGGCCTTGAAGTAGTCGGAGGAGATCTGGAGGGCGCTGATCAGGAGCCCGAGCGCGAGCGCGCTCAGCAGGGCTGCGCTGATGAGTTTGAATGACAGGCTGCGTTGAACCGCGACTTTCACAAGAACCTCCTCCCTTTCGGGATGCCTGCTTCTCAGTGAGACTCCTCGTCGGGATATCTTTGCCTGATGGCGACGAATTCATCAAAGTGCTCGATGAATAAATCAACCAGCGCCGGATCGAAGTGTCTGCCGCGCTCGGCCCGGATGTAGGTAAGGATGTCGGCGTCTGGCCAGGGCTCCTTGTAGCTGCGCCGTGACCCGAGGGCGTCGAACACATCGGCAAGCGCCGTGATCCGCCCGCAGATCGCTATGCCCTCCCCGCTCAAGCCTCCGGGATACCCGCTGCCATCCCACTTCTCGTGATGATGCCCCGCGATCAGCGCACCTGTCTGCATGACCTCGCGACGCGAGCCCTTGAGAATATCCACGCCGAAGTTCACATGCTTCTGCATGACGGCCCATTCTTCCGGGGAGAGCTTTCCCGGCTTGTGCAGGATGGCATCGGGAATGGCCACCTTGCCGATGTCGTGCAGCGGCGATGCAAGCTTGATCAGCGATACTTCCCGTTCCGACAGACCATAGAGCTCCGCCAGCCGTTCGCTGACCAGGGCCACCCGCAGCACGTGGGCACCGGTCTCCCGGCTACGTGCTTCAACGGCGTCCGCCAGGGTGTAGACCAACTCCTTGGCCGTTTCCTGGAAGTCATCGAACAGGTTGATGTTCTCGAAGGTGATGGCGACATTGCGGATATAGAGTTCCAGGAGTTGCCGGTCGAGGTCACTGAGCGGTTCGTAGTGGGACACGTAGAGCAGATTGCTGCATCCTCGCTTGCCTTGCATGTAAAGCACGTAGGCATCGCTGTAATTGCATGAGCGTCTGAGGGCAATGGCCTCCTTGAAGCGCGCCCCCACTTCCGGCGGCAGCTCTTCATACAGCGCCCCGGTGATGTAACGCACGAAGTCACCCGTGGCGGCGAGGATCCGGGGGTCCCGTTCGGTGTTGTCGGCGTCCGGCAGCTCCATGCAATAAAGCGCCGAGTGTCCCAGGTTGAGCAAGGATGTGAGCTGACCGAGCACCGCGGATGCAAACTGCTTGAAGGTCGTGCTGTTCTGCACCGCGGAACAGGATTCCAGCACACGGCTCAAGCCATCCCGCTGCGCCTCGATGACGCAGATGTCCCGGTAAGCGCGCAGGCTCGAATACAGCAGAGTGCGCAGCTTCTGGGTGGTCAGTTCGGTCTTTTCCTTGTAGTCGTCGATTTCGTAATCGCGAATCACCCGATCCTCGGGGGCCTGTCCGGCCTGCCCGGTACGCAGCACCAAGCGCGTCTTGCGATTGTTGCGCACTTCACGGATGTCACGGATCAGGTCCAGGCCCGCGTGCTCGGTCTCCATCACCACATCGATCAGGGCCAGGGCGATATCGTCGCGCTGCTCAAAGATCAGCCGCGCTTCCTGCGCGGACAGGGCCGACAGGAGTTCGATCCGCTGCTGCTGGAACTCGAATCCGCGCAGCGCGAGGCGGGTGACGGCGTGTACTTCGGGCTCGTCATCGACGATCAGGATGCACCATCCAGGGGCACGCTCGCCCTTTTCGTTGGAGGGTGACTGTGAAGGGCCTGGGGCGAAGAAATCCATGGCTATCTTTCAAGGGACTTAAAGGGTTGCCAGCAAATAAACAACGAAGGGGATAAAGATCAGCCAACCGAGCGCTCGCCTGCCCAGATCGACACCCTGTTGCGACCGTTCTGCTTGGACTGGTAGAGGGCGTTGTCGGCCTGGTCGATGAGCTCCGCCGTGTCCTTGGCGCCCATCTTGATCGATGCTACCCCGAAGCTGGACCTGATTTCGATGCCGGGGATGTCACGGATGGCAGAACCGGCGTTGCCCTCCACCGAGGCCCGCAACCGTTCGGCGACATCCCGGGCCTGCTCGGTGGTTGAGCCAGGCAGCAGGATGCAGAACTCCTCACCGCCGTAACGGCACAGCAGGTCGACCTCGCGGAGCTCGGAGCCAAGGCATTTGGCCACCGACTTGATGACCATGTCACCCACGGTATGGCCATAACGATCGTTGAAGGACTTGAAGTGGTCGATATCGCTCATCACGCAGCACAACTCACCCCCGTCGCCCTTGATGTTCTCAAAGAGCGGGTCGGCGCTGTCGAAGAAGGCACGCCGGTTCAGGCAGCCAGTCATCGGGTCGCGGGTGGCCAGGCGGTGCAGGTCTTCGTTCTGGCGCCGGATCTCCTCCTTCGAAGCCTCCAGATCGCTCAGGGTGACCAGCAACTGGGTGTTGATCCGATGCAGCGCAGTGACGTCCGAGAAAGTCACCAGGCAGCCCCGCAGACGCTTGTGCCCGTCGAGAATCGGAGCACAGCCTACCAGCATGCGCATCGGCTCATCGGAGCCGGCACGCATGATATCGAGAGGCTCGTCCTGGATCTGGACGCGCTGCTCCATGGCGGTCACCCATGGATAGGGCTGGGTTGCGCTGCGCATCTGGAAACCTGCTATCAACCAATCCAGATCGGCCACCTTGCGTCCGATGACTTCATCGCCGGCATTGGGATGAAACTGCCGGAAGAGCTTGTTGGCCAGGACTACCCTGCCCTGCTTGTCGAGGATGAGCACACCTTCACCGAGGGTATCGAAGGCGGTCCGGACCCGGTCGGGGATCGCCTTGCTGGGGTCAAGGTACTCAAGTACCCGTCTCAGGTACAGATAGAAGGCGCCGAAGCTCGCCAGTGCGACGCTGGCCAGGGCCACGACGCTCGGGTAGAACAGCCATCCGGTGATCGACTCGGGAAGGACGGGCCGGAACGCCAGTTCGACCTCTCCCCAGGCGCTTCCGTCCGACAGCACGGGCACCCGGACCTGATCGACCGTGGACGAGCCGTCCGCCGGGGGGTGCCAGTGGAGGCCATGCTCTCCAGCCTGGGTAAGCAACTGGCCTTGCGCCTGACGTATCCCGATGGAGCGCAGGTCCTGCTGGCGCTGGAGCACCTCGCGCAGGGAGCCGTGCAACGCCGCCAGATCGCCGGACTGCAGCAGGCCAGCGGTCTGAATGGCAATGCTCTCGCTGATCTGCTGCCGAACCTGGCGCACTTGCTCTATACGGTCGGGCAGCAGCCCGAAGAGCAGATCCAGGGCAATCAGCAACGACAGCAGCAAAGCCACCAGGCCAAGGGCCACACGAGCGACGGGGCTCAGGGAGAAGAGCCGGAGCTTCATGAGCGGCGCCCCCGGACATCCACATCCTCGAACATTTCTTCCACGTTCTCCTCGTCGGCATCGGCCTCCTCACCCCAGCCCGGCTCGTCCTTACCCTTGGGGCCCAGCACCGGCAAGGGGTCAAAGGTGATCCATGCAGGGGCCGTCATCAGCAGGCTGGCGGCGAGGCCGCTGGCCCGGATCGCCCACCAGATGGTGCCGATCGAGAGCGCAAAGCCGGTCATCTTGACGGCCTGCAAAGCAAGCTGCGCATCCACGTAGGCACTATCATCGGGCGCCCGCTGAGCATGTCCCGGCTCGATCGTCCCGTGGTCAGCGCTGCCGCCAGTATTGCTGCGCACAGGCGTCTCGCCGGCGAGCAGGAATTCCATCAAGCTTCCACCCGGACTGTTGCCCAGGGTCAGGACGATCTGCGCCTGCTCCAGGCGCGGGATGGCCATGGTCAGGAGACTCCGGCTGTTTGGTTGCTCGAACACAGGGAGGAGCGCCGTCAGCACTGGATTCACTTCGCTGGCGATCACCTTGACCTGCGCATCAGGACTCTCCGGGACGAGCTCCGGCACCGTGGCACGCGGCGGCGCCACCGGCTGCGTGACTCCTGGCTGTGCCGGCTGCTGCGGGGCCGGCTGTGACGGTGTGGGCTCCGGGGTGGACGGCAGGACCTGCGCGGGAGGCGACGTGGGCGCCGGCCCCACGGCAGGCAGGTAGGACACGGCCATCAGCACTGACGGACTCGACCCCTGTCCATCATATGCATGGATGCGAACGGCAGGCAGCGCGCCGGTGTTGTCATGGACGAAAGTCACCCTGCCGCCATCCAGATCAGCAATGCCGAATTCGCTGATCGGTATCCCGGGGGCCGCACTGTATGCAAAATGACCATTGGTCACCTGCTCGACAGAAACACGGATCAAGTCCAGCGGCGTATCCACATCCTGAACACGCAGGGCATCGGCTGGCACGGTTGTCTGCCCGCCCTGGTTGATCTCCAGGCGAACCGTCGTCAGTGAGGGCACGTCATTGATCGGGGCCACGTCAATCACCAGGGCATGCCCCTCCCCCTCCACGCCGCTCGCGTCATTGCGGAGCCGGAAGCTGAAGCTGGCATAGCCCTCGCCGTTCTCATCCTGTCCGGAACGGAAACGCAGAAGGCCTGCGGCAATATCGGCATCCTTGACCCATTGGCCCGCGGCTACCGCCTGTCCGCCCAATGTCAGGCTGCCCCGCTGCGGCAGCGCGATGACCTGCACCGAAACGCCCTGAGAGGCAGCGCTGCCCAGGCCCAGATCCGACGGAGTGAAGATATAGGTCTCATCCTCTCGGGCAGCCACCCGTCCATCGCGGCCTACCGGCATCTCGCTCTGATCGGTCACCGAAATCATGACCGAGACGGTGCCACTCAAGCCGCCGTCGGATACGCTGACCAGAATCTCGTAAAGATTGTCCCCATCGGCATCTCCGGGGGCCTCGAAGTCTGGCGCGGCGATGAAACTCAGCACGCCGGTGTTGGCGTCGATCTGGAACCTGGCGGCGTCGGCACCGCCGGTGATGGCGTAGCTCAGGGTCTGGGCCGGGAGGTCGACGTCGGTGGCCGTCACGGTGAGCACGGCGGTGGTGTTCTCGGCAACGTTGGCCGTGGCGCCGCTGGTGATCACCGGCGCGTTGTCGTTCACGTTGGTCACGGTCACCGCAATGGCCTGGCTGGCGGCGCTGCCTCCGCTGTCGCTGACCTGCACGGTCACGTCGTAGACATTGTTGCCACCGACATCCGTCGGGGCCTCGAAGTCCGGTGCGGCGATGAAGCTCAGCACGCCGGTGTTGGCGTCGATCTGGAACCTGGCGGCGTCGGCGCCGCCGGTGATGGCGTAGCTCAGGGTCTGGGCCGGAATGTCTGCATCAGTGGCCGTCACGGTGAGTACGGCGGTGGTGTTCTCGGCGACATTCGCAGTCGCACTGCTGGTGATGACCGGCGCGTTGTCGTTCACGTTGGTCACGGTCACCGCAATGGCCTGGCTGCTGGTGCTGCCTCCGCTGTCGCTGACCTGCACGGTCACGTCGTAGACGTTGTTGCCACCGACATCCGTCGGGGCCTCGAAGTCTGGCGCGGTGATGAAGCTCAGCACGCCGGTGTTGGCGTCGATCTGGAATTTGGCGGCGTCGGCACCGCCGGTGATGCTGTAGCTCAGGGTCTGGGCCGGAATGTCTGCATCAGTGGCCGTCACGGTGAGCACGGCGGTGGTGTTCTCGGCGACATTCGCAGTCGCACTGCTGGTGATGACCGGCGCGTTGTCGTTCATGTTGGTCACGGTCACCGCAATGGCCTGGCTGCTGGTGCTGCCTCCGCTGTCGCTGACCTGCACGGTCACGTCGTAGACGTTGTTGCTACCGACATCCGTCGGGGCCTCGAAGTCCGGTGCGGCGATGAAGCTCAGCACGCCGGTGTTGGCGTCGATCTGGAACCTGGAGGCGTCGGCACCGCCGGTGATGGCGTAGCTCAGGGTCTGGGCCGGAATGTCCGCATCAGTGGCCGTCACGGTGAGCACGGCGGTGCTGTTCTCGGCGACATTCGCAGTTGCACTGCTGGTGATGACCGGCGCGTTGTCGTTCATGTTGGTCACGGTCACCGCAATGGCCTGGCTGCTGGTGCTGCCTCCGCTGTCGCTGACCTGCACGGTCACGTCGTAGACATTGTTGCCACCGACATCCGTCGGGGCCTCGAAGTCCGGTGCGGCCATGAAGCTCAGCACGCCGGTGTTGGCGTCGATCTGGAACCTGGCGGCGTCGGCACCGCCGGTGATGGCGTAGCTCAGGGTCTGGGCCGGGAGGTCAGGGTCGGTGGCCGTCACGGTGAGCACGGCGGTGCTGTTCTCGGCAACGTTGGCCGTGGCGCCGCTGGTGATGACCGGCGCGTTGTCGTTCACGTTGGTCACGGTCACCGCAATGGCCTGGCTGCTGGTGCTGCCTCCGCTGTCGCTGACCTGTACCGTCACGTCGTAGACATTGTTGCCACCGACATCCGTCGGGGCTTCGAAGTCTGGCGCGGTGATGAAGCTCAGCACGCCGGTGTTGGCATCGATCTGGAATTTGGCGGCGTCGGCACCGCCGGTGATGCTGTAGCTCAGGGTCTGGGCCGGAATGTCTGCATCAGTGGCCGTCACGGTGAGCACGGCGGTGGTGTTCTCGGCGACATTCGCAGTCGCACTGCTGGTGATGACCGGCGCGTTGTCGTTCACGTTGGTCACGGTCACCGCAATGGCCTGGCTGCTGGTGCTGCCGGCGCTGTCGCTGACCTGCACCGTCACGTCGTAGACATTGTTGCCACCGACATCCGTCGGGGCCTCGAAGTCCGGTGCGGCGATGAAGCTCAGCGCCCCCGTGTTGGCGTCGATCTGGAACCTGGAGGCGTCGGCACCGCCGGTGATGGCGTAGCTCAGGGTCTGGGCCGGGAGGTCGACGTCGGTGGCCGTCACGGTGAGCACGGCGGTGCTGTTCTCGGCGACATTCACCGTGACGCGGCTGGTGATCACCGGGGCGTCATTCACGTCGCTCACGGTCAGCGAAGCCGTGTCGGTGGTGGAGCTGAAGGCGCTCGTACCACCATTGCTGCTTGTATCCGCCTTGGTGCCAGCCGACCCGCTGCTCTGGTCCCAAGCGCGATAGCTGATGCTGGCGACAGTGCCATTCTGGCCGTTAGGCATGAAGCGGATCCTGTCTTCAGCCCGCAGCAGCAACGCGCTGCCATCATTTACGGCCCCCGCCGCGCTCCATGAACTGCCACCGTCGACCGAGAACTGCCAAGAGCCATTGCCGGCTGTCGTGGCGACCAGAGCGAGGCCTCGCAATGCGCCGTTATCCACATCGCTCACGCTGGTGCCCAGAATGCTCGAAACGGTTTGTCCGCCATTCGAAGTCTGGTCCTCCGTGATGCCGGTGAGTACCGGGCCTGCCGGCGTCATCACCGGCGCATCGTTAACGCCGGTGATGACCGTAAAGGCGTTGGCATCCTGACTGCTGAACGCCGATGTGCCACCGCCGGTGCCCGGATTGCCGTAGGACGGCGCGCTATTGGTGGAGGCGGTTCCGGTTGTCATGTCCCAGGCACGGAACCGGATTGTCGGATTCTCGGCGTTGGCTCCATCGCCCACATACCGCAGCCACGACGAGGCGCCCAGCAACAGCGCATTACTGTCCGACACTGCCCCTGCGTCGTGCCAAGTCAGCAGGTCGGTGGAATATTGCCAGGTGCCGTTACCGGTGGAGCCGATCAGTGCCATGCCGCGAACGGCACCAGCATCCGGATCTCTCCAGTCGACAGCCGCGATGACGCCGCCCACCAGGAACCCGGCGGAAGCGGAGTCCTCAGGGTAGATGGCCCCCATTCCAATGGTGGCACCTTGTGTGATGGTAGGCGCAGTGTTTTCCAGAACGTATGCCGAAAACTCGGAAGTCTCTGAAAAGACGCTGAAATCCGCGTTTTGCCCGGTAGCCGTGGCGGTAAAGGCATAGCCCGCGGGGACTGGAACGGAGAACGTGGTGTCGAAGCTGGCGTTACCCGACGCATCCGTGGCGACATTGGCGTAGCCGAGGTAGATCTGCCCTTCTCCGTAGCCGCTGCTGTGCCCAGTGGGGTTGGCAAAAAACTCGATGCGGAAATAGCTGTTGGCCGTGCTATTGAGCGTGCCGCTGATCTCAAGCTGGCCGCTGCCGTCCCTGTGCGCAGGGGCCAGCACCGGGAAATTCTGCAGATCATTGACGCCAGTGTCCGCGTCGAGGCTGTCGTTGGCTGTCACCCCGTTCGCAGCCAGATCGAGCCCCAGCGCACCGCTGGCGCTCCGCGTACCGTAGATCGCATTGCCCAGCAGGGCATTGCCCGTACCGCCGATCACGCCGATCCCGTCGAACGCACCGCCGCTCTGGTTGCTGTTGGCGACGGTGTTGCCCTGCCCTGCCCCGCTACCGCCGACCAGGTTGTTGCTGCCATTGATGAGGATCCCGTACTGGGACGGCCCCCAGTTGGTCGCACCGCTCAAATCAGTCCCGATGCGGTTGCCCTGGATGACGTTGCCGGACGCTGCGTTGAGCCAGATTGCACTGCTCCCGCTGCCGATCCAGTTGTCGAGGATGCGGACTGCACTGGAATCGACACGGATCGCGTTACTCGAGCCGGCCCACAAGCTGCCCGACGAGGACACCCCGATGCGGTTGCCCTGGACCACCGTACCGCTGCCCGAACTGGAGATGTAGACCGGCATATTGCCTGCCGACGCAATCACGTTCCCTTCGCCGGCCCCCGGTCCGCCGATCACGTTGCCGCTGGCACCGAACTGTACCGAGACCGAGGTCATCGAAGTGGTGAATGCCGTGCTACCACTGGCGTCCGTACCGATGTAGTTACCCGACACAACGTTATTGTTCGCAGAGGCGCCATAGATCAGGACGCCGTAGTTCCCGCTGGTTCCCGAAGAAATCACATTGCGGTCCGCGGCGGTGCGGCCTCCGATGCGGTTGTTGGCGCCGCCCACGTATATCGTGTAGGAGCTGGAGGTGGCGACAGCGATCTGGTTGCCGCCCATGTCCAGGCCGCCCAGGAAATTGCCCACTATCGTGTTGCCGTCCGAGCCGGGATTGATGTAGATGGCGGCGTTGGTATAGTTCCTGATGGCGAGTCCGCGAATGCTCGACCCATCCGCCGTTGCCCCGAGCGTCAAACCACTGCCGGAGTGTGCATTCACGTCTATCGCCACCGCCGGGCGCCCGCCGTTGGCCGCAAAGCTGTCGTCGGTGCTAGCGTCGATAGACACGGCATCCGTGATGGTGGGCAGGATGCTCGCGAGCGTGATGGTGTGCGTGCCCATACCCGCGATGTTGAAGCGGATGATATCGACCCCACCCGTGCCGTTGGCAGTGGCGTTGGTGGCCAGGATGGCCTCGCGCAGGCTGATCCTGCCGTCGGCGCCCTTGTCGGCCAGCAGGGCGGAAACGCTGGTGGTGGTGCCGTCGCTCACGTCGCTGGTGGTGTCGACGTACAGGATGTTCTGGGGGCTGGCGGTGGCCGTGACGTTGGCGGCCATTTCAGACGTACTGCCGAAGGTGGTGAAGGCCGCATCCGCCACCGTGGCGGTGGCGGTGATGAACTCGCCCGCCGTGACACTGCTCGCCAGCGCTGCGGTGATGGTGGCGTCGCCGGAGGCGTCGGTCGTCACATTCGCGTAGCCCAGATAGCGCTGGGCTTCGCCATAGCCGCTGGGGTCGGCGCTGGCATTGGCGAAGAACTCGATGCGGAAATAGCTGTTGGCCGTGCTGTTGAGCGTGCCGGTCACGCTCAACAGGCTGCCCGTGGTGCTGGCGCTGGTCAGCACCGGGAAGTTCTGCAGGTCGTTCGGGCCCGTATCGGCATCCAGCCCATCATTGCCGGTGACGCCGTCGGCGCCCAGGTCAACGGCCAGGCCGCCGTTGTTGACGATGCGGTTGCCCAGCAGCGCATTGTCGACACCGGCGGTGGGGTCGACGTAAATGCCGTCGCCACCGTTGAAGGCGATCAGGTTGCCCTGACCTGCCCCGGCGCCGCCGATGGTGTTGGCGTGGGCGCCAGTGGTAATGTAGATCCCCGCACTGGCGTTGCCCAGATCGAGCGTGCCCGCGAAATTGGTGCCGATGGCGTTGCCCTGCACCACGGTCCCGGTGCTCGAATCGTACACCTGGATACCGTATGTCGTGCTGCCCGCCACCACGTTGCCCGCGCCCGCGGTGCTGCCGCCAATCACCGAATTCGTGGTGTTGTACAGCTGGATGCCGCCGCCGTTGGACACCACGGCCGTGCCCGCCGCATTGACACCGATGAGGTTGCCCAACACCGTGTTGCCGGCTCCGCTGATCGATAACGCCCAACTGCTGTTCCCCGCGATGACGTTGCCCTCACCTGCGTTCACGCCACCCAGGACGTTGTTGCTGCCGCCGATGTACATGCCGAGGCCAGACAACCCCGCGCTGGCCGTGCCTGCGGCGTTCAAGCCGATGTAGTTGCCCTGCACGGTGTTGCCGGTGCCACCGATGTTGAGACCCGTGCTGTTGCCGCTGATCACATTGCGCTCGGCAGCCGAGTCGCCGCCAATCACGTTGCCGGTGCCCGACACGATAATGCCGATGTCCTGGCCGCCCATGCCTACAGTACCGGCTGCATTGGTGCCGATGTAATTGCCGGTGAAGAGCATGTTATTGCCCTGCACATAGAGAGCCCCCTGATTGAAGCGTTGCATCACCAGACCGTGCACCTCGGAGTTGTCGGCATGCAGCGTCAAGCCCCACACGGGATCGGCAATACCGCTGCCATCGAGCACGACCACAGGGCTGCCCGCGTAGTCAGGTTCGGTGCGGCCGTCAATCACCACCCGGTCCCACATGCTAGGCAAGGTACTGGTCAGGGTAATGGTGTGGGCGCCACTGACAAGCGGGTCGCCGATGTTGAAGCGGATGATGTCGGCCCCGCCGCTGCCGTTGGCCGTGGCTTCGGTGGCCAGGATGGCCTCACGCAGGCTGATCCTGCCGTCGGCGCCCTTGTCGGCCAGCAGGGCGGAAACGCTGGTGGTGGTGCCGTCGCTCACGTCACTGGTGGTGTCGACGTACAGGATGTTCTGGGTGCTGGCGGTGGCGGTGGCGGCAATGTTGGCCGACAGCTCCGACGTGCTGCCGAAGGTGGTGAAGGCTGCATCCGCCACCGTGGCGGTGGCGGTGATGAACTCGCCCGCCGTGACACTGCCCGCCAGCGCTGCGGTGATGGTGGCGTTGCCGGAGGCGTCGGTCGTCACATTCGCGTAGCCCAGGTAGCGCTGGGCTTCGCCATAGCCGCTGGGGTCGGCGCTGGCATTGGCGAAGAACTCGATGCGGAAGTAGCTGTTGGCCGTGCTGTTGAGCGTGCCGGTCACGCTCAACAGGCTGCCCGTGGTGCTGGCGCTGGTCAGCACCGGGAAGTTCTGCAGGTTGTTCGGGCCCGTATCGGCATCCAGCCCATCATTGCCGGTGACGCCGTCGGCGCCCAGATCAACGGCCAGGCCGCCGTTGTTGACGATGCGGTTGCCCAGCAGCGCATTGTCGATACCGGCGGTGGGGTCGACGTAAATGCCGTCGCCACCGTTGAAGGCGATCAGGTTGCCCTGACCTGCCCCAGCGCCGCCGATGGTGTTGGCGTGGGCGCTGGTGATGACAAAGATCCCGCAACCGGTATTACCCAGATTGAGCGATCCCGCAAAATCGGTGCCGATGGCGTTGCCTTGCACCACCGCCCCGGAACTGGAGTCAGTGATCTCAATGCCGTATGTCGTGCTGCCCGCCACCACGTTGCCAGCACCCGCGGTGCTGCCGCCGATCACCGCATTGGTGGTGTTGGAAAGGAGGATGCCGCCATAGTTGGACACCACAGCCGCGCCTGCTGCGTTGAGACCGATGAGGTTGCCGCGCACCGAATTGCCGGTTCCGCCGCCGATATCGATACCCCATGTGACGCCCGCGATGACGTTGCCTTCACCTGCGTTCACGCCACCCAGGACGTTGTTGCTGCCGCCGATGTAAACACCGGTGTTCGACGCGCCTGTTTTGGCCGTACCCGTCGCATTCAGGCCGATGTAATTGCCAAATACGGTGTTGCCACTGCCGTACAGCGTGACGCCAGTATTGTTGCCGCTGATCACATTGCGCTCGGCTGCGGTGGCGCCACCAATCACATTACTGGTCCCGGCAATGTAGATACCGATGTCCTGGCCGCCCATTCCCACGGTGCCTGCCACATCGGTGCCGATGTAGTTGCCGGTGAAGCGCATCTTGTTGCCCAGCACACTGAGCCCACCATAGGCAAAACGCTGTACCGCCAAGCCGTGGACCTCCGAACCATCACCGTGCAAGGTCAAGCCGTTCGCGGTCGGGCCGGCACCGACCCCATCGAGCACGACCACAGGGCTGCCCGCATAGTCAGGTTCGGTGCGGCCATCAATCACCACCTGGTCCCACATGCCGGGCAAGACGCTGGTCGGGGCAATGGTATGGGCGCCGCCGACGAGCGGATCGCCGATGTTGAAGCGGATGACATCGGCCCCGCCGCTGCCGTTGGCTGTGGCTTCGGTGGCCAGGATGGCCTCGCGCAGGCTGATCCTGCCGTCAGCGCCCTTGTTGGCCAGCAGGGTGCTCAGGCTGGTGGTGTCGCCGTCGGCGGTGTCGGCCGTGGTGTCCACCGTCACGGTGGCTTGAATGCTGGAAATCGCCACCACGTTCTTGGCGAACTCCGAGGTATCGGTGAAGGTGTTGTAGGTGTTGTTCGACTTGGTGGCTGTAGCCGAGATCACGTAGCCCACCGGCACGTTCACCGCCAGCGTGGCCGACAAGCTGGCGTTGCCACTGCTGTCGGTGGCGACATTGGCAGCGCCGAGGTAGATCTGCCCTTCGCCATAGCCGCTGCTGTCCGCCGTCGGGCTGGCAAAGAACTCGATGCGGAAGTAGCTGTTGGCCGTGCTGTTGAGCGTGCCGCTTACCGCCAGCTGGCCGCTGCCGTCGGTGCGCGCCAGGGTCAGGACCGGGAAATTCTGCAGGTTGTTGGCGCCGGTGTCGGCATCCAGCGCGTCGTTGGTGGTGACGCCGAGGGTACCCACATCAATGCCCAGGCCACCGTTGCCGTAGATGCGGTTGCCCAGGATGGCATTGTTGGCCCCCGCGTCGGACAACAGGACCACGCCGCTGTTGGTCTGGTTGGCGATCACGTTGCCATCGCCGGCGGCGGTACCACCGATCAGGTTGTCGTGCGCGCCCAGGCTCAGGTGGATGCCATAGGCGCTGCCGGCGTTCACGCTGAAGGTGGCGTTGGTGCCGATGTAGTTGCCCTTGACGACAGTGCCGCTGCTGGCCCCGTCGATACCGATGGCAGGGTCTGAGCTTCCTGCGAACACATTGCCCTGACCGGCGGCCGAGCCGCCGATCACGTTGTTGCTGCCCCCCGAACTGATCAAGATGCCTTCGTACTGCTTGGCCAGCACGGTCGTGCCGTCGGCCCCCAGGCCGAACCAGTTGCCCTGGATGATGTTGCCGCCGGTGGCGACATTGGTCATGTACACGCCATGGCCCCGGCCCACGAAGATGTTGCGCTCGCCCGCCGCGGCGCTGCCGATGATGTTGCCGGTGGTGCCGCCCAGCAGATATACCTCGCTGTTGCCGGTGCTGATGGCGGCCGTGCCGCTGGCATTGCTGCCAAAGTAGTTGCCGACCAGACGATTGCCGCTGCCGCCATCGATGTACATCGCGTGCGTGCCCGTGCCGCTGATGACGTTGCGGTCCACGACACCGGCGCCCCCGATCACGTTGTTGAGGCTGCCATAGATGCCGATGCCGGAGGCGCCCGTGGTGGTGGTGCCCTCCCCCCCCGCCGCGGTGAGTTTGCCGATGTAGTTACCGGCGATGGTGTTGCCGTTGGAGCCGGCGTTGATGGCAATGCCCACCTGCTGCACGTTTGTGATGACAAAGCCGCGGATCGTCGATCCACCCGACCCGGCATTCAGCGTCAAGGCGTTGCCGTTGAGGTTGTTGCCATCCAGCACGATGGCCGGCTTGTTGCCGTTGGCGGCAAAGCTGTCGTCGCTGCTCGCGTCGAGGATCACGGCATCGGTGAGGCTGGGCAGCGCCGAGGCCAGGCTGATGGTGTGGGTGCCCGTGCCGGCGATGGCGAAACTGATCAGGTCCGCACCGCCCGTACCATTGGCGGTGTTGTTGGCCGCCGTGATGGCCTCGCGCAGGCTGATCTTGCCGTCTGCCCCCTTGTTGGCCATCAACGTGCTGATGCTGCTGGTATTGCCATCGGCCACGTCGGCGGCGGTGTCCACCACGATGGTGTTCTGCGTCTGCACGGCCGTGATGTTGGCGGCCAGCTCCGAGGTGTTGCCGAAGGTGGTGAAACTGGCGTCACTCACGGTGGCCGTGGCCGAGACGGACTCGCCCCCCGTGACGCTGGCGCTCAGAACGGCGTTGATCGCGGCGTTGCCGCTGCCATCTGTACTGACGTTGGCATAGCCCAGGTAGCGCTGCGCCTCGCCATTGCCGCTGGGGCTGGCCGTGCTGTTGGCAAAGAACTCGATGCGGAAGTAGCTGTTGGCCGTGCTGTTGAGGGTGCCGGTGAGGGTGATCTGGCTGCCCCTGATGCCGGCGCTGGTGAGCACGGGGTAGTTCTGCAGCCCGTTGGGGCCGGCGTCGACGTCGCCCGCATCGTTGGCGGTCACCCCATCGACCCCCAAGTCGATGGCCAGGCTCCCGTTGCTCCACATCGTGTTGCCCAGGATGGAGTTATTGACGCTCGTGGCACCGCTGACCGTAACGCCCGCGCCGGAGTTGGCCACGATGTTGCCGGCACCGGCCGCCGTGCCGCCGATCTTGTTGTCGTGCGCACCATTGCGCAAGGCCACACCATCGCCGTTATTGCCCAGGACCAGGGTACCCCCGGCGTTGGTGCCGATGGCGTTGCCCAGGATCTGGTTGCCGGTGGTGCCGGCCCCACTAAGCCAAATCCCGGCGGCGTTGCCGGCAATGACATTGCCTGCGGCACCCGCGGTGCCACCGATGATGTTGTTGGTCGAGCCGTTGTCGATATTGATGCCCACCACCGTATTGGGTCGGGACGCCGTGCCCGCCGCGTTCAAGCCGATGATGTTGCCAGTGACGGTGTTGTTCCCCGTGCCCGCACTGCCGCTGATGGCCAGGCCATAAGCGTTGCCTGAAATGACATTGTTCGTGACCGTGCTGCTGCTGCCCGAGGATTGCAGCGAGACGCCAGCCACCCCGTTGCCAACGGCGAGCGTGCCAGCGGCATTCAAGCCGATGGTATTGCCCTTGATCAGTGCCCCGCCGGAGCTGCCAACGACCAGGACGCCAAAGCTGGAATTGCCCGACATCACGTTGCCCTGTCCGGCGCTGCCACCGCCGATCACGGCTCCGTTGGCATTGAAGATGTTCACACCGTTCTGGTTGCCCGCAGCGGCCGTTCCTGCGGCATTGGTGCCCAGGTAGTTGCCTTGAACGGTGACGTTGTCGGCGCCGGCGATGTCTATGGCGTCCTGGGTGAAGTTCTGGATCACCAGCCCTTTCACCGTGCTGCCACCAGCCCCTGCGTAGATTTCCAGTCCATCCTGGATGGTGCCGCCGCCATTGAGCACGATGGCTGGCTTGTTCCCGTTAGCGGCAAAGCTGTCGTCGGTGGTGGCGTCGATCACCACCGTGCCGCTGATGGTGGGCAGCGCCGAGGCCAGGCTGATGGTGTGGACGCCGGTGCCGGCGATGTTGAAATTGATCGAGTCCGTGCCACTGTTGGCGTTGGCATCGAGAATCGCCTGGCGCAGGGAGCCCGCTCCCGAGTCAGCCGTATTGCTCACCGTATAGATGTTGAGGAGTCCCTGCCAACTGGCCTGCTCGGTGGCAGAGACGGCACTCGCCACATCGATCTGCCCGCTGCGTACCTCCAACTGCCAGTCTCCACCGAGCAGGCTGCTGCCTGTCGGGTCGTCGCTGGCCGCCACATCAGCCCCCGTCAGTTGGGCCAGGCCATTGACCAGGTCTTGTCCGGTTTGGGTGGCACCCACATCACAGCCGTACAGCAACAGGTCGGCGTCCGGGGTCAGGGCGTTGCTCCACGCGGCAATCTCGCCGGCCCGCAGCAGCAGGGTCTGGCTGTCGAGCCGGGATGCGCCGAGCTGGGCGCTGCCGGCTTCACCGTGGCCGATGATGTGGATCGCCGAGACATCGCTGCGCCCTTGCAGGCTGCGCCCGATCAGCCCGATGCTGTCCTCCGAGGCGTCCACCTGCACCACTTCGAGCGGCCGGCCGGCGGCCTGCTGTGCGGCAAAGTCATCGAGGAGTTGCTGGCGGTCCGGGCTGCGGCTGTCCACGAAAACCAGTTCGATGCCCTGGATGGCAGCAGGCGTCGCGTCCTGCACGTCCTGGCCGACATCGGCAACGGCCGCGGCCACTCCGGCCGGCCCCGGGTCGGCGGAGTACAGGATGCGTTCCTCGAGGGTCTCCAGCAGCGGGCGGCGATTGGGCTTCATGGCAGGGGTCAGCGCATTTTCGGAGGGGGATTCAGGCTGGCTTCCATACGCAGGCCATCGATGAGGCGTGCGTTCTTGCCACCTGCCGGCCTTGCGGGGGCGTCGTCAAAACTGATCCGGCAGCGCAGGCCCGCCGGCAGCCGATGATCCGGATTGGGCAGGCTGAGGCGCACCCTGAAGGTGTTGCTGGCCGCGTCGACGACCCGGTCCACCACCGACACCGTGGCGTCCAGTGGGACGGCCCCCGGCAGGTCCGGGCGGACTGTGGCCAGGTCACCGGCCCGGATCGTGCCGTAGCGCGCCGCAGGCACGATGACTTCGACTCGCAGGGGATCTATCCGGGCGATGCGGAACAACGGCTTTTCCTCGACCCGTTCGCCGAGGGACAGATAGCGCTCCACCACGACACCGTCGAAGGGGCTGCGGATGCTGCGCAGCCCGACCTGAGCCTCGGCCACGCTCACCTCCCGGCCCCACACCCGTAGCTGCTCCCGGATCTGCAGCACCTTTTGCTCGGCCACCTGCAGATCGGCCCGGGCCTGGTCAAGGGCCTGATGGGCAATGAAGTTGCGGACCACCAGGTCCTCCGCCCGCCGCATCTTCTGCTGCGCCAGATCACGGCTCGCCTCCGCACTGCGCAGATCGGCTTCAGTCGCCGCGCGTGTCCTCGCCACGTCGGCGGTGGCCCGCTCCAGGTCACTGCGCAACTGGGCCAGCACCTGCCCCTTGCGGACGTAATCACCGCGTTCGGCACGCAGGCCATCCAGCACGCCGATGACCTGGCTGCCCAGGTCGGCCACCTTGTCTGGCTCGATCAGGCAACCCAGCATGGCCTGGCCACTGCCCGCCGCCGAAGTCGTGGTCAAGGGTGCCGTTGCAGCAACCGGCCCAGCTGCCTCGGCCACTACCGCAGCGAAGGAAGCAGACAGTCCGGCCAGGGCCCAGCCCACGCAGTTCAATACATTTTTCTTCATCAGATCATTCTCCCGGCCCGCCAAAGGAAAGCCCCTGCTCCCACTCCGACTCCGTTTGCAACAGGGCCTGGCGGATCCTTCGATCCGCCCGGGCCGTCGCCCATTGATTCAAGGCCAGCATCAGCTTCAATGCGGGCCCCGGCACCTTGAGGCGGCCGTCGGCATCCCGACCGTGCCCATGGACAAGTGCCCGGACCCACCTCTTGCCGGCCAGCGCCGGCATGTCGGCGGCCAGCCAGGTCTCCACGCTGCCCGGATCCCCCTGCCGGGCGCAGCGGCCTTCCAGTTGCCGGTCGATGCGGCGCGACCGGTTGAACTGGCAGCACAGCACATGCAGTCCCCCCGCCGCCGCAACCCCCGGCCCTAGCGGAATGTCGGTGCCACGCCCGGCCATGTTGGTTGCTACCGTGATCTGCCCCGCCTCACCCGCCAGGGCTACCCGTTCCGCCTCATCGGCATCTAAGTTCGCATTCAGCACCGCATGGGGGATCCCCGCTGCATCCAGGTGGCTGGACAGCGCCTGGGACTCGGCCACCGAGCTGGTCCCCACCAGCACCGGACGCCCCTCGGCGCGCAGGGCCACGACCCGCCGGGCCACGGCGCGCCATAGCGCATCCTGGGTGACATACAGCCGGACTGCTTGATTTCGCCGCGCCAGCGGAAGCCGGGTCGGCACCCGGACGATGTCGAGGCCATACACCCGGTTCAGCTCGCGCCGCGCCTCGGCCAGGGTGCCGCTCATGCCGCACAGGCGCAGGTAGCGCGGGAAGAAGCGCTGGTAGGTGATGCGTGCCAGGGTTTCGGTGTCAGGCGATGGCCGGCAGCCTTCCTTCAGTTCGATCAGGCCATGCAGGCCCCGGGACCAGATCCGGCCGGGAGCCCTGCGGCCGGTGTTCTCATCGATGATGTCCACCCGGTCGTCCCGCACCACGTAGTGCACATCCCGGCGATAGACGTGCTCGGCAAGCAGGGCCAGTCTCACCGCCTCCTCCCGCAGCCGCGGCGAGCGCCAGCGGCCTCCGAGTCCGGACGCCCTGTCGTCAAGCGTCCGGCGTCCTGGCGGAGTCAGCTCGACACTGAAGCTCGGCTGATCGATCTGGAAATCCGCCCCGACCCGCAGCGCCGCGGCGAGTGTCCGCGCCTGCCACAGGAAGGCCCGGGAACCGCTATCCGAGACAGTGCGGGACAGGATCAGCGGCATCATGGCCTCGTCAACCAACAGGCTGTCCGCCTCGTCGAGCACGGCCATGCTCAGACCGGGGATCAGGGCCGGCTGCGTGCGTTCGCCACCCAGCCCCGCTGCCCGCCGCTGCAGATCGTTCCTCACAAAGCCCCGCCGCTGCCCATCGCGCAGATAGTCGAAGACCAGCTCGCGGGCAGTGACGTAGCACACCGGCGCCGAGTAGGCCTGTCTGCGTCCGGCCTCATCCATGCCTCCCGTGACACTGGCAACCCTCAGCCCCAGCGCAGAGTAGAAAGGCGCCAAGGCCTCGGTGTCACGGGCCACCAGGTAATCATTGACCGTGAGGACGTGGACCGGCAGTCCCGCCAGCGCGCTCACCGCCGCCACCAGCGCCGCCGCCAGGGTCTTGCCTTCGCCGGTGGCCATTTCGGCCAGGCGCCTGTCGAGCATGACCAAGGCGGCGAGCAGCTGGGTGTCGTAGATATCCACCCCAAGGCTCCGCCTGGCGGCCTCTGCGGCGGCGGCCAGCGCCTCCACCAGTGGAGTGCCACGCAGTCCCTCACGCGCCAGCGGGCCACGGACCGCCGCGAGCGCCGCACGGAAGTCATCATCACCGCGCTGCCGCCAGCTCGACATCGCCACACGGGTCTGCGCCAGCTGGCGCCGATAGGGTGCACGCCGCCAGACACGGGCGGCGGCAGGCGGCTCCAGGCGCTCCGGACAGGCCCCCCATAGCAGGCCGGGCATCGACAGGTTCAGGTCCATGCTTCGCCTCATGTGGCAGGATTGAAATGGCGCAGGAAGACCTGCCTGAGCTGGCGCCCCCATTGGATCGCCAGTGGCGTCCAGCCGTGGTCGAAGCGGACCCAGACGCGTCCGCCGGCCATCTCGCGGACCTGGCCATCCACCTGCAGGTCGAAGACGAAGACGGGCCGTGGTGTCCTGAGATGATCGCGGTCGGCCGGATCGGTTGCGAAAGGACCACCTGCAAAGTCGGCCAGGGCGGCGTCGGGCAGCCTCTCAGTTGCCGCTGGCACCGCACGCAGCAGTCTGGCGGGCCAGTCCTCGCCGGGTGCATCGGCAAAGCGCACGCTTGCCTCGCGGGTCGCATCCCGTACCAGGGCTGCGGTGTCCTGCTCCACGGCCACCCGCACGATCACCGCCTGACCGGTCAGTACATGTCCAAGCAGGGTGCCGCGGGGCGCGAAGCCGCCCTCCATGTCGGCCTGCCGGGGCATGGCCAGGCGCCCGCTCACCCCGGCCGCCACCGTCAGCTGGCCCTGCAATTCGCGCACACGCTCAAGCTGCACACCAACCCGCTGGATGCCGGCTTCAATATCGCGAACCTTCACGGGGTCCCGCTGCATGGCCGCGTGGAGGTCCGCTTGCAGTCCTTCGAGCTGACTGGCCAGGCCAAGTGCGTCGGCGTCGAGACGCGGGTCGTGCAGGGTGAGCACCATTTGGCCAGCCTCCACCGCGGCACCGTGGGGGGCACCATAAGCCGTGATGAAGCCGTCCGTCCCGGCGCGGATGCGCGCCTGCTCCGGAATCCACACAACACCCCGGGCCACGGTGGCAAAGGGCAAGGGCAGGCCCACGACCAGCGTGACCCCTGCCAAGGTCAGCGCTGTGGCGGCCCGCAAGGCCTTCCGTCGTTCCGCATCGGGCAGGTGCATCTGCAGGAGGTCCCGCCAGAAACCCAGTACCGGTGTGCCCACCAGGGCGAAAGCCAGTCCACAGCCAGCCAGCAGCCCGAGCACCATGGAGAGGCTGCCCGCCCAGCCGACAATGGCGACAGACAGGCCGACGCGGTACAGCCACGACGCCGGCGCGTAGGCGACCAGCCAGGGCACCTCGCCCCTGCCGGGCTCGGGCGACGCAACATGCTTGAGCCCCAGCAAGCGGCTGTGCACCAGGTAACGCCAGTAGGCCCGGCTGCGCTGCGCCAGGTTGGGCAGATCGAAGGCATCGCACATGACGTGATAACCATCGAAGCGCAACAGGGGATTGCCATTGAAGAGCAGGCTCGAGCTGCCGCCGATGACGGCCACGGCCAGGGCCAGGTCGCGAACCAGACCCGGCTGCACGGCCGCCCAGACCATCAGCGCCAGTGCCGTCAGGGCGAGCTCCACGATGATCCCGGCGGCACTGACGACCATGCGCTGACCGGCACGGGGCATGCCTGATGCGGCCGAGGCGTCCACGTAGGGCGCCGGCGTGAGGAGCAACAGGCTGATCCCCATCTGGTGGACCTCGCCGTCGAAACGCCGCACCGCAAGGCCATGGGCCAGTTCGTGCAGGGCCTTGATCGGCGGATAGAGCAGCCAGGCCAGCAGCAGGAAGTGCGGCGTACCCAGCCAGGTTTGGCCCGCCGCCAGCAGTTCGTCCCGGTGCATGGCGGCCACCAGCCCGCCGGCCAGCAAAAACAGCAGCCAGGCCAGCAGGCTCTGCCAGGAAAACAGGATGTAGCGCCAGCGGTCGAAACGCTTTAGGAAGGCTCCCGGGTCGCCCAGCCGGACCCGGAATGCCAGCGGATTGATCCCCTGGCGCCGCCGCTGCCGCCGCTCCTTGTCACTGCGCTGGAAGATCGCCGCCACATCGGGCGTCATCTCGCTCTGGATCAGGCCGCGCTGGTTGAGCTGCACCAGCAGCCGGACGATCTCGTCCTGGGTCAGCGCCGTTTCCGGGGACTCGTTCAACAAGGCATCGGCCACGGCCTGGACGCTGCAGCCACCGTCGCAGCGGCCAACGAAGGCATAGGCAGCGGTATTGAGGCGATGGTAGCGGCCACTGACGGGATCGGCGATCACGTGCCAGACCTCACCCCGGTAGATCTGCCTGGAAATGCTCACATGGGCGCGCAACCTGGGATGCAGGCCCGCGACGCGATACCAGTGAGGGCTGAAGGCACCGATGTCCGTCATCTCAGTGCCCCAGCCAGCCCCACAGCGCGATGCGCGCCCACTCCGTCAGGCGGTGTGTCCAGGCCCACGCCAGGGGCTCCCGGCCGACCAGGATCCGGGCGACGCCGCGCTGTCCGGGCCGCAGGCTGTCGGGTTGGGCGCCCAGTGCAGCCTCCACCTCGAACACATTGAGCCCATCGACGGCCTTGGCCATCGGCGTGATGCGCGTGATCTCGAGAGGCAGGGTGTCCCAGGGCAGCGCCGAGAGTGCCAGATGCCCGTGCTGCCCGGCCCGGACCCGGCCGATATCCCGTTCATCCACCTCGACGATGACCCGGTAGCGGGCAGTGGGCGCCACGGTCATCAGGACATCTCCCCGCTGGACCGGCGCCCCTAGGGACTGGGTCAAGTCGCCAGAGATCACGACGCCATCGAACGGCGCCTCCACATGAATGCGCCCCAGCTGCTCATCCACCAGCGCCAGCCGGGCCCTCGCCTCATCCCCCTTGGCCTGGTTGATCACCAGCTGGGCCCGGTCGGCCCGTGCCATCGCCGCAGACAGGGCGTTGTCGTGCACCGCCACCTCACTGGCCCACCTGTTCCGCTCGAGCTGCAGTTCCTGTTCGGCCAGTTCTGCCAGTACCTGTCCGGCCTTGACTTCATCACCCGGGCGGGCAAGGGCACGCTTCAGGAAGCCATCGGCGGGTGCCACCAGCACGCGTTGCACGGCCCCCTCCAGGCGCGCATTGCCGCCGATGCGGTAATCGAAAGGAACGAACAGCAGAATGGCGAGCCCCGCAAGGGCTGCCGCCGTGCCGACACGCAGTCGCAGGCCTGCTGGCGACCACAGATGATGCCAGCCACGGCGGAGGCGTTCCGTCATGCGCCTGCGCCAGGGGCGCTCGCGCTGCCGCATCAGTTCCAGCACCGGACCGACCAGCGCGATGGCATGCTCCCACGCCTGTATCCGTTCGCGTACAAAGCCTCCGTCAGGCTGGGGGAACATCAGTGAGACTGCGCCGACGAACTGCTGCCCGACTGTGATGGGGATGGTGCACACCGAACCGCCCTGATGGCGAATCAGTTCATCGTGGGCCAGGATGATGCGGGGAAGATCGTCCGGCTGATGCGGCGCCACCACGCTCACCCCCTGATCGATGGCCTCGTCCATGGCCGCCCCCAGGCTGCGCAGGAATTCCGTCCGCGCCTCGCCCAGCGCACCGTGGGATATCGCGACGACCTGGGCGAACCTGTCTTCGACAAAACCGACCGCCACCCGCTCGCAACCGACCCGGGTGGCCAGCTCGGAGGCGAAGGCTGCCGCCGCAAGCTCGACACGGCCATGCGTCAGGATCGCCGCCAGCAAGGAGAGCGCATCCACGCTGCTGAATTCGGATTGGAAAGGATGGGAGATGGCGTTCAGGATCGTGCCCCTTTAAAGGTGGCGTGATTGACCATTGACGACGCGGGCTCAGCAAACTTGATATTTGGAATTGTCAAAAAAATGGCTTTTTCCGGATTGAGGACACCGAGCTCTCGAGGCGTCCAGGGTTAATCACCAATCAATCTGCGGCATGAGTATCCGCCTGAAACTGCGCCCAAAAAGATGGGGGGCTTATTGTGCCCACTCCGATCCGCTTTCGGCAGGCGCCTATTCTGCCTCGACTGGCGCACGTAACAAGCTGTAACACGCCGCCACACTTGGGTACTTCCACTCTGTGTCCTGCTGATTTTTGTGTCTTTGTGAAATTCAGACCCGAAAAACAAGCAAAAGGCCGCCGGATTGAAAATCGCAGCGAAACTCACAATTTCACTACATTCTTGAAATCAAGGGAGAGCTACTTATTGAAGATAGGTAGTTCTACTCTATTAATAAATGCCGCCATTTCACTTCAAGAATAAATTTCCTGTTTAACATAATTTTTCATGAAGACCATTTAAAGAAGCAATACCACCCTTCCGATAAGCAACTCGCCTGAGCGCTTTCATGCGATTCCAGAACGATCCTGCTACCGCCTGACTGCACTACCTGAGCACGCGACTCTCACGCTGGAAATGCCAGGAAGCACGCGGCCTCCGCGGCTCTTCCCCGTCCCCGCCGAGTCCTCGCGACGCAGGCCGAGCGCACCGCGCCGGGGGCATTCAAGACGCCTGAAGAAAGGGCGCCGACAATAAAGGAGACAACACCATGGGCTCGATGTCCGTCGCTAGAAAGCTGACAATCCTGGTCGCCATCTTTTCCATCATCGTTGCAGTGATTGGCGCCTTCGGACTCAAGAACAGCGCCGACACGGTAGCCGGCCTGAAGACCGTCTATGAGGACCGGACCCTGGCACTGGCTTATCTCGCCCAGGTGGATAGCCGGCTGCGGGTCAATAGCGCCGAGTTTGCGAACGGCCTGCTGCATGATCCCGCGTCTCCAGCTTCGCGGCTGCACGACCACCCCATCGGCGTGCATATCCAGGCTCTGGAGGAGAGCACTGCGATCATCAAGGAGCACTGGGCGAAATACATGGCCACCTACATGACCGGCGAGGAGAAAACGCTGGCCGACCAAGTGAATGAAAGGCTGGATCGATATCTGGGTGAATTCACGCCTGGCGTGATCAAGGTCCTCCGCAAAGGGGACTTCAATATCGATGAGCTGTCCGGGCTACTCAAGCGAAACAAGGATGCTGGCGAAATCAGGGATCTCGCGCGCAAGCTGATAGACCTCCAGCAGCGGGAGGCCAAGCTCGAATACGAAAAGGCCGTGGCAAACTACGACCGGGTCCACGCACTTTCCATCGGGCTGATCGCCGCAGGCATCCTCAGCGGAGCACTCTTTTCCTGGCTGCTCATCCGATCGGTGACCCTCCCCCTGTCCGACATCAGGAATGTCGTCTCCCGGGTTCGCGACACCTCCGATTTCACCCTTACGGTGGAGCACCAGGCCAAGGACGAGGTTGGGCAGACCGCCACCGCGTTCAACGAACTGCTGGCCACCCTGAGGACGACGCTCGGAACCCTCCTGCAATCCGTCGCGCATGTCCGGCGGACCGCCCTGGAGATGTCGCGGAATGCCGGACAGTCCGCAGACGCCGCCGCAACGACGAGCGATGCCGCCGCCTCGATGGCGGCTTCGGTCGAGCAGATGTCCGTCAGCATCAGCCATGTCGGCGAGAACGCCCGGGACGCATTTGCCCTCGCCCACCGCACCGGGGATTACTCCAACCAGGGCGGCGAAGTGATCCAGCGGGCGGTGACCGAGATCAATCACATCGCCTCATCGGTCCAGGAGGTCGCGGCCACCATAGAGGACCTTGGCGCTCACTCCGACAGGATCTCCGGGGTCGTCCAGGTGATCAAGGACGTCGCCGACCAGACCAACCTGCTGGCTCTCAATGCCGCCATAGAAGCCGCCCGGGCAGGCGAGGCCGGCCGAGGCTTCGCCGTCGTCGCCGACGAAGTGCGCAAGCTGGCCGAACGCACCGCGCAAGCCACCGGAGAGATATCCCGGATGATCGGAGAGATCCAGGCCAGTGCCCGCAATGCCGTGGTCACCATGGACAAGGCGATGGCCCAGGTCGGGACCGGTGTGAGGCTTGCAGATCAGGCAGGCCAGGCCATCAAGGAAATCCGGGAGAGCACCGGGAATGTGGCGGCCGTGGTGGGCAACATCAGCGAGGCCATCGCAGAACAGGGCAGCGCCAGCCAATCGATTGCGGCATTGGTGGAGAGGGTTGCCCAGGCGGCGGAGGAAAACAGCGCGACCGCGGGAAGCTCTGCCGAGGCTGCCCGCGAACTCGAGGCCCTTTCCAGCAGGATGCAGGAAGTGGCCAGCCGCTTCCGGATCTGAGCCTCCGTACACGCCTCCACTGAGGCATCAAGATCGATTCGAAAACTCCAGAAGGAAACGCCATGTCAATCGCCAAGCGACTCTACATCCTTACCATCACAGCCATCTGCAGCCTGATCGCCCTGGCGGGCCTGAGCTACCACCAGATGAGCAAGGTATTCGACGCGGCAAACTTTGCCAACGTGAATACCGTCCCCAGCCTGGAGATCCTGCACAAGATCGCAACCGAACTGGGGACGAACCGTGTCAGGGTCTATCGGCACATCCTGTCCACCGACCGGGAAGAGAAACTGGAAGGAGAGAGGCAGATCATGGAGGCGCGCGCGTCGATAAAGAAGAAGTCGGAGGACTACCGCAAGAACTACCTCACGGACGCCGAGGATGCCAGCCTGCTGACCGCAGTGGAAGAACGGCTTGCTGAATACGACAAGGGTGTCGATCGCGCCTTGGCTGCCTCGCGCGAAGGTGGAACTGCCGAGGGATGGAAGGCGCTCAAGGAAATAGGCCCCGTCATCGTGGCGGCCTTTGAGGCGGTGGACAAGCAGGTCGCCTACAACGAAGCGCAGGGAAAGAAGGCAGCGCTGGAAGGCGTCGAGGTGAAGGAGTCTGCCACCGGCACCTCAATAGGCATCCTTGCCATTGCCATTGCCATCATGGCGGCATTGAGCGTCACGACAATCCGCACCATTGCCGCCCGGGTCGCCGAAGCGAACGCCATCGCCGGGCACATTGCCCAGGGAGATCTGCGGGTGCATCAGACATCGGCGGCAGGAGGTGACGAAATAGGCCGGTTGCTGGCCTCCCTTGAGTCGATGCGCGCCGATCTCTCCAGCACGATAGGACAGATCGTGAGCAACTCGGATCGAGTCGCCGAGTCGGCCGCGCAGCTCTCCACCACCGCGCAGCAGGTCTCGGTCAGCAGCGAAACGCAATCGAGCTCCACCGCTGCTGCTGCCGCCGCGATTGAAGAACTGACCGTCAGCGTCGATCACGTGGGCTCCGGCGCAGACGATGCCAGCGCCCTTGCGAATGAGGCCGGCAGCCGCGCCTCCTCGAGCAGCGACAGTGTGAATTCCGCGACATCCAAGATCAACAGGGTTGCGGCCCAGGTGGAGGACACGGCCAAGGAGATCTCGGCCCTCTCGGAGCAGGTTCAGGAAATCGGAAAGATCACCATCGTGATCCGCGAGGTGGCCGATCAGACCAACCTGCTGGCATTGAACGCGGCAATCGAGGCGGCCCGCGCCGGCGAGCAAGGCCGGGGCTTTGCAGTGGTGGCCGATGAAGTCCGCAAACTGGCGGAGCGTACGACCAACTCCGTCCAGGAGATCAGCAAGGTGATCAGCGCCATCCAGCAACGGGCCGGCAGCGCCGTCAGCAGCATGCAATCCAGCAGCCAGCTGGTTGGCGACGTGGTCAGCGCTGCTGCAGACGCCAGCCGGTCGATGGAAGGAATCAAGGCCTCGGCGAGTACCATGCAGGATGCCATCGACGGCATCAGCGACGCACTGCGCGAGCAGCGGGGCGCGGCCTCGGACCTGGCCAGGAGCGTCGAATCGATCGCCCAGATGTCGGAAGAAAACGCCGCTGCGGTCACATCGATGGCGGATACGGCCAGCCGGTTGGCGAGTGTCTCGGATGAACTGAAGACAAGTGTGCTGCGCTTCCGGATCTGAGCCTCCGGACGCACGAAGGGGGCTGCATTTCTGCAGCCCCCTTCGGCTATCTGGCGCGCCCGGCAGGATTCGAACCCACGACCCCTTGGTTCGTAGCCAAGTACTCTATCCAACTGAGCTACGGGCGCATTACTTGTTCAGACCCGGCATGTACCGGTCTGACGACTGCATGCCCCGGATGAAGGCATACAGCAGCACAACTGTGGCGCGCCCGGCAGGATTCGAACCCACGACCCCTTGGTTCGTAGCCAAGTACTCTATCCAACTGAGCTACGGGCGCGCATGACCACACGAGACCTGATCAACGAAATTGCTGTCTTTCAGATCTGGAAGCATGTGCTGCATTTCTGCAGATTGTTGCTACCTCACATACTTCCCAAATTGTTGGCGCGCCCGGCAGGATTCGAACCCACGACCCCTTGGTTCGTAGCCAAGTACTCTATCCAACTGAGCTACGGGCGCGCTGAGAGGTCGAGATTATACATAGCGCCGAATAAATTGGAAGCCCTTGATCGATTTTTTCTATGCTGGGCTGTGTCCGTCCCACGCTGGGCAATAATCATCCCCTTCACTCGTCATTCACGGGGCCTGTCTTGAAGCAGCTCAGCATCTCCGGCAACACCCTCGAATACGTCCGCCTGGCCTCGGCCCATCCCCGCCCGGATGCCCCACCCATGGTCTTCCTGCATGAGGGGCTCGGCTCCATCTCCATGTGGCGCGACTTCCCCCAACAGGTGGCCGACGCCACGGGCTGTGAAGCTATTGTCTATTCCCGTTATGGCTACGGCCGGTCCACCGCCCTGCGCAGCGTGCCGCGCGATGTGCGCTACATGCACGACGAAGCCCTGCGCGACCTGCCCCTGCTGCTCGACGCACTACAGGTGGGCGAGCCCTTCCTGTTCGGCCACAGCGACGGCGGCTCGATCGGCCTGATCCACGCCGGCGGCGCCGGGCGGCCGGTGGCCGGCACCATCGTGCTGGCGCCGCATGTATTCGTGGAAGACGTGGCCCTCGAGAACATCGAGATTGCAGGCGTCGCCTTCGATAACCCTGCAACCCGCCTGCGCGAGCGCCTCGGCCGCCATCACAAGGATGTGGACGGGGTGTTCTGGGGCTGGCATCGCACGTGGCTGAGTCCGGCCTTCCGCAGCTGGAACATCGAGGGCTACCTGCCCACCATCCGGGGCCCCGTCCTGGCGATCCAGGGCGAGGACGACGAGTACGGCACCATGGAGCAACTCGACCGCATCGCCGCCGGCGCGCGGGACGTGAACCTGGTGAAGCTCGCCGACTGCCGCCACTCGCCCCACAAGGACCAACCGGCTGCAGTGATCGAAGCGACGGCCAGCTTCGTCGCACGCATCCTCGACGCCCGCGACTGACCCCGCCGTGATCGCCCGCAAATACCTTTACCTGATCGCCCTCGCACGGGAGAAGCACTTCGGCCGCGCGGCCGAAGCCTGCCATGTGTCGGCGTCCACCCTCTCCGCGGCAATCCGCGATATCGAGGCAGAGCTCGGTGTCACCATCGTGGAAAGAGGCCAGCAGTTCTCCGGGCTCACCCCGGAGGGCGAACGGGTGCTCGCCTGCGCCCGCCAGATCGCTGCCCAGGCCGAAGGGCTGCGCCAGGAACTGGCCCAGTTGCAGGACAGCCTCAGCGGCCGTCTCCGCCTGGGGGTCATCCCCACCGGGCTCACCGCGGTGGCCACGCTCACCGCCGCCTTCGCCCGCCGCCATCCGCACGTGGATATCGAGGTGCGCTCCATGAGCACCCAGCAGATCCTGGCCGGGCTCGACAGCTTCGAGCTCGACGGCGGCGTGGCCTACCTGGAGTCCGCCACCCCCAACCACACGGCCCTCCCCTTGTGGCGAGAGAACCATGTGCTCATCACCCCCGTTGATGGGCCGCTCGAAGGACGCGACTGGGTGACCTGGCAGGAAGCCGCGCACATTCCCCTGTGCCTGCTCACCGCCAACATGCACAACCGGCAGACCATCGACAGCGTTTTCGCCAGCATCGGCCAGCGCCCCCGCCCCAGCCTCGAAACCGACTCGGTGATCAGCCTCCTGGCCCACGTGGAGGCCGGCCACTGGTCGAGCATCGTGCCCCGTGCCGTGCTCGAGCGGATCGGCACCCCCCCCGGAATCCGCCTGCTGGAATTGCGGGAGCCGCTGGTGGAATGGGCCACCGGCCTGCTGGTGCTGGACCGTCAGACCCGGTCTCCGATGGTGGTGGCACTGCGGGCCGAAGCCGCCCTGCTGGCGGATGCCTGAGGGCGCCATTCGGCCTGTCCGAACGGCTCTTCGGAATTTCCAGATTTCCCCTTGCGGGCGTGGGGTCTAAGATCCCGGTCACGCCCAAGCGCCGCGCCCCGCGCCGCTGATCGAGGAAAAC
>WBTZ01000110.1 GCA_009026175.1 Zoogloea sp.
CCCAATGCCGGCCTGCCCAACCCCCTGTCGCCCACCGGCTACGATGAAACGCCCGAGGAGCTGGCAGCGGAGATCGTCGAGTGGGCCCGCAGCGGCCTGGTGAACATCGTCGGCGGGTGCTGCGGCACCTCGCCGGCCCACATCAAGGCCATTGCCGAGGCGGTGTCGCTGGTCACCCCGCGCACGGTGCCGGATGTCGAGAAGAAGCTGCGCCTGTCCGGCCTCGAGCCCTTCAACGTGGGGGCCGACTCCCTGTTCGTGAACGTCGGCGAGCGCACCAATGTGACCGGCTCCCGCGCCTTCGCCCGGATGATCCTCGAAGGCCGCTTCGATGACGCCCTGGCGGTGGCCCGCCAGCAGGTCGAGAACGGTGCCCAGGTCATCGACATCAACATGGACGAGGCGATGCTCGATTCCATGGCGGCGATGGAAAAGTTCCTCAAGCTGATCGCCTCCGAGCCGGACATCTCCCGGGTGCCCATCATGCTCGACTCGTCCAAGTGGAGCGTCATCGAGGCCGGCCTCAAGTGCATCCAGGGCAAGGGCGTGGTCAACTCCATCTCCATGAAGGAGGGCGAGGCCGAGTTCCTGCGCCAGGCCCGCCTGTGCCGCCAGTACGGCGCGGCGGTGATCGTGATGGCCTTCGACGAGAAGGGCCAGGCCGACACCTTCGCCCGCAAGACCGAGATCTGCAAGCGCGCCTACGACCTGCTGACGGCACCGCCGGAGCAGGGCGGAGCCGGCTTCCCGCCCGAAGACATCATCTTCGACCCGAACATCTTCGCCATTGCCACCGGCATCGAGGAACACGACAACTACGCCGTGGACTTCATCAACGCGGTGGCCTGGATCAAGCAGAACCTGCCCTACGCCAAGATCAGCGGCGGCGTCTCCAACGTGTCTTTCAGCTTCCGCGGCAACGACGCGGTGCGCGAGGCCATCCACACCGTCTTCCTGTACCACGCCATCAAGGCCGGCATGAGCATGGGCATCGTCAATGCCGGCATGCTCGGCGTGTATGACGATCTGGAGCCGGCGCTGCGCAACAAGGTCGAGGACGTGGTGCTCAACCGCCACCCTGGTGCTGGCGAGGCACTGGTCGAGTTTGCCCAGACCGTGAAGGAGGGCAAGGCCAAAGATTCCGGCCCCGACCTGTCATGGCGCGAGCAGCCCGTCGAGGCACGGCTCAGCCACGCGCTGGTGAAGGGCATCACCGACTTCGTGGTGGCCGACACCGAGGAGGTCCGCGCCCGCCTGGAGGCCGAAGGCAAGCCGCCCCTGGCGGTGATCGAAGGCCCGCTGATGGCCGGCATGAACGTGGTCGGCGACCTCTTCGGCGCCGGCAAGATGTTCCTGCCCCAGGTGGTCAAGTCGGCCCGCGTGATGAAGCAGGCGGTGGCCCACCTGATCCCCTACATCGAGGCCGAAAAGCTGCGTACCGGCGCCACCAGCAAGGGCAAGATCGTCATCGCCACGGTGAAGGGCGACGTGCACGACATCGGCAAGAACATCGTCGGTGTGGTGCTGGGCTGCAACGGCTACGACATCGTCGACCTGGGGGTGATGGTGCCCTGCGACAAGATCCTCGCCGCGGCCCGCGAGCATGGGGCCCAGGCCATCGGCCTGTCGGGCCTCATCACTCCTTCCCTGGAAGAGATGAGCCACGTGGCCGCCGAGATGCAGCGCCAGGGTTTCGCCGATGATCACTCCATCCCCTTGCTGATCGGCGGCGCCACCACCAGCCGTGCCCACACGGCGATCAAGATCGCCCCGCACTACAGCGGGCCGGTGATCTACGTGCCCGACGCCTCCCGTGCCGTCGGCGTGGTGACCAGCCTGCTGTCCGAAGGGCAGAGCCAGACCTATGCCGCCGAGGTGGCCGCCGACTACGAGAAGATCCGTGTCCAGCACGCCGGCAAGAAGGGCGTGGCGATGGTCAGCCTGGCCACCGCCCGGGCCAACGCCTACAAGTGGAACGCCGACCCCGCCTACGTCCCGGCCGTGCCGGCCCAGCTCGGCATCCAGGCCTTCGACATCGACCTGGCCGAGCTCGTCGATTACATCGACTGGGGCCCCTTCTTCCAGACCTGGGACCTGGCCGGCCGCTACCCGGACATCCTGCAGGACGAGATCGTCGGCGAAACCGCCCGCGAGCTGAAGTCCGACGCCGAGGTCATGCTGGCCCGCATGGTCGCCGAGCAGGACACCCACCCCTGGGTCAAGGCGCGGGCGGTGTTCGGCCTGTTCCCGGCCAACGCGGTGGGCGACGACATCGAGATCTATGCCGACGAGACGCGCAGCCAGGTGCTGATGAGCTGGCACGGCCTGCGCCAGCAGCACGAGCGGCCGGCCGGAAAGCCCAACTACTGCCTGGCCGACTTCGTGGCCGGCAAGGACTCGGGGGTGGCCGACTACGTGGGGGCCTTCGCGGTCACCGCCGGCCTCGGCATCGAGGGCCGCCTGGCCGCCTACGAGCGGACCCACGACGACTACCACGCGATCATGCTCAAGGCCCTCGCCGACCGCTTCGCCGAGGCCGCCGCCGAATGGTTGCACGCCAAGGTGCGCAAGGAAGCCTGGGCCTACGCGGCGACCGAAACCCTGAGCTGCGAGGAGCTGGTCAAGGAAGCCTACCGGGGCATCCGCCCGGCGCCCGGCTACCCGGCCTGCCCGGACCACACCGTCAAGGGCGACCTGTTCAAGCTCCTCGATGCCCCCGCCCACACCGGCATGGCCCTCACCGAGAGCTTTGCGATGACCCCGGCGGCGGCCGTCAGCGGCTTCTACTTCTCGCATCCGGACAGCCACTACTTCGCGGTCAGCAAGATCAGCCAGGATCAGCTGGAAGACTGGGCCCGCCGTACCGGCATGGCGGTGGACGAAGCCCGCAAGTGGCTCGCCCCGCTGCTCTGAGCGCGCTCCGGCCGGGCTGGGTACGATCGTGACGCCCTGGCAGGTTCCCGAGGACGAGATCACCTTCGTCCCCATCCGCGCCCAGGGCGCGGGTGGGCAGAACGTGAACAAGGTGTCGTCGGCGGTGCACCTGCGCTTCGACATCAAGGCCTCGTCCCTGCCCGAGGCCGTGCGCGAGCGCCTGCTCCAGCTGGGCGACCAGCGCATCAGCAAGGATGGCGTGATCGTCATCAAGGCCCAGGCCTTCCGCAGCCTCGAAAAGAACCGCCAGGAGGCCGTGCTGCGCCTGCAGGAGCTCATCGACCGGGCCGCCCATGTGCCCAAGGCCCGGCGCCCGACCCGGCCGACCCGTGGCTCGGTGACCCGCCGCCTGGAGGGCAAGGCCCGCCACGGCGCCATCAAGGCCGGCCGCCGGCGGGTGGACTAGCCTCAAGTGGGGGATAATCCCTCCCCAGCATGTGCCGGTCCCGATGCGGGCCGCGCAGCCTCTCCCTTTCTTGCCCCATCCGGGGCCTCTCCCATGCAAAACCACAGCTTCAGCGCCGGCAATGGCGCCTCCCACGGGCACTCCCTCCACCGCACGCAGGATCCGCTTGACCCGCAGCAGGTGAGCGCATGAAGACGCCTGCCCGGATCGAACCCCTGGTCGTCGATGGCCTGGTGGACAGCGTGCTGCGCCAGCTCATGAGCGGCAAGGAGGCCATGGTCTACGTCGTCCAGTGCGGCGACGAGATCCGCTGCGCCAAGGTTTACAAGGAGGCGAACAAGCGCGGCTTCCATACCGCCGTGGATTACACCGAAGGCCGCAAGGTCAAGAACAGCCGCCAGGCCCGGGCCATGGCCAAGCGTTCCCGCTATGGCCGCGAGGAGCAGGAGGCAGCCTGGCAGCACGCCGAGGTGGATGCCCTGCGCCGCCTGGCCGCGGCCGGCGTGCGGGTGCCCGTGCCCTACCAGTTCCACGAGGGCGTGCTGCTGATGGAACTGGTGGCGGACGAGGACGGAGAGCCGGCCCCGCGCCTCAACGACCTGGCCCTGAGCGCGGAGGATGCCCTGCGCTTCCACGCCGAGCTGATCCGCCAGGTGGTGCGCATGCTGTGCGCGGGCATCGTCCATGGCGACCTGTCGGAGTACAACGTGCTGGTGGATGCCGCCGGCCCGGTGATCATCGACCTGCCCCAGGCGGTGGATGCGGCCGCCAACAACAACGCCCGGCGCATGCTGGAGCGGGACGTGGACAACCTGAGCGCTTATTTCGGCCAGTTTGCCCCCGAGCTGCTGGCCACCCGCTACGGCCCTGAGATCTGGACCCTCTACGAGAACGGGGCCCTGCATCCGGACAGCCCGCTGACCGGGCGTTTCGAGGAGACCGAGGTCGAAGTGAACCTGGACGAGGTGATCCAGGTGATCGATGCCGCCCAGGCGGAGGAAGAGGCCCGCCAGGTGGGCCGGCTGCGCGCCGCCAACGAAGGGCTGCCGCCGCCGGACGAGATCTGAGCCCGGGCTTCAGCGCCCGAAGGTCGCCTTCACCACCTCGAGCAGGGCGTCGGCCACTTCAACGTCGTCGGTGAGGCTTTCCACCAGGGCGGAGCGGCAGGCCTCCACCGGGTCGAGGCCCACCTTCACCAGCTTGGCCGCGTAGACCAGCAGGCGGGTGGACACCACTTCCTCAAGGTCCACGTCCTTCAGGCTGCGCAGGCGCCGTGCGATGGACACCAGCTGGGTGGCCAGCATCGGCTCGCAGCCGGTCTCGCCGCGCAGGATGGCCTCCTCGCGGCCGGCTTCGGGGAAGTCGAAGCGCAGGCTCACGAAGCGCTGCCGGGTCGACGGTTTGAGGCCTTTCAGGAAGTTCTGGTAGCCCGGGTTGTAGGACATCACCAGCATGAAGCGTTCGGGGGCATGCAGCACTTCGCCGGTGCGTTCGATGGGCAGGGTGCGGCGGTCGTCTGCCAGGGGGTGGATCACCACCGTGGTGTCGCGACGGGCTTCCACCACCTCGTCCAGGTAGCAGATGCCGCCTTCCCGCACGGCGCGGGTCAGCGGGCCGTCGCACCAGGTGGTCTGGCCGTCGCCCAGCAGGTGGCGGCCCACCAGGTCGGCGGCGGTCAGGTCGTCGTGGCAGGCCACCGTGTACAGGGGCAGCCCGAGGCGCGCCGCCATGTGGGCCACGAAGCGGGTCTTGCCGACCCCGGTGGGGCCCTTGATGAGCAGGGGCAGGCGGTTCTTCCAGGCCTGCTCGAAGATCTCGATCTCGTTGCCGGCTGCTTCGTAGAAGGGGGGGGTGTGAGTGTGGGGAGCGTTCATGCTGGGGCGATCCGGTAAGCAATGGCGATCAGCGCCGAGACAAGGAGCAGCCAGCCGATCAGCAGGCTGCGCCACATAAGGCCGGCACGCCGCAGGCCCATGAAGTCGAGCACCACCAGGCGTCCCTTGACGAAACTGAGGACCAGCAGCAGCGCCATCGCAAGCTGCCCGGCGAAACCCTGCTCGCCGACTTCCCAGGTGGCGCCGGTGGCGAGCATCAGGATGACCCAGACGGTATTGAGGCGGCGTATGTCCATGGTTCAGCGCATCACGTAGACCAGCGGGAAGAGGACGATCCACACCAGGTCCACCATGTGCCAGTAGGCCGCGCCGCTCTCGATCCCATTCATGTCCGCCGGGCCGTAGGCGCCCTGGCGGGTCTTGAACCACAGGGCGGTCAGGATGACCAGGCCGAGGATCACGTGCATGAAATGGAAGAAGGTCAGCGACAGGTAGAACATGTAGAAGGTGTTGGTGGACAGGTTGATGCCCGCCGAGAACTTCTCGGCGTACTCCGCCCCCTTGACCACCAGGAAGCCGCCGCCGCAGAGGATGCCGGCGAGCAGCCAGCGGGCCCCGCTGACCTGCCTGGCGCGTCCGACCGCCTCCACCGCGCGGGCCACGCAGGCGCTGGCGGTGATCAGCAGCACGGTGTTGATGGCGCCGGCCTGCCGGTCGAGGGTGGCCTGCATCTCGTTGAAGAGCGCCACGTTGTGGGCGCGTCCGAAGGCGTAGGCGGCAAAGAACACACCGAAGGCGAGCAGCTCGGCCAGGATGAAGACCCAGATGGCCAGGTCGCCAGGCGGTGCAGTGCTGCGGTGTGAGGGAAGGGTGAGCTCGGCCATGGCTGTCAGTGTCCCGCGTGTCGCGCGCCGGAGCCTTGATCTGTCCCAATTTTCCGATGCGCTTGGTCGCGCTGGAAAAAGACCCCTAAAGTTCTGTGGCTTTATCGCGTTACTATGCCTTTAGTAATAATCCTGGGTACCTGGAAACAATGCGGATCTTGCTGGTGGATGACTCCCGGGCGGTGGCAGCAGTGATCGGGGCGAGGCTCTCCGCCATCGGCCACGAGCTGATCATGGCGGACGATGGCGTGTCGGCCCTGGAGCGCTTCCGCGACTCGCAGCCCGATCTGGTGTTGATGGACATCGAGATGCCGGTGATGAATGGCTTTCAGGCCGCCCAGCAGATCCGTGCCCTGGAGGCCCGGCAGGACTGTGCGTGGACGCCGATCATCTTCCTGACGGCGTCCGATACCCACGAGAACCTGATTACCGCCATCGATGCGGGCGGTGACGACTTCATCGCCAAGTCGATGCCCGAGGCGGTGCTCGAGGCCAAGATGAAGGCCATGGCCCGCATCGCCGCCCTGCGGGCCGAACTGTCCCGGGCCAACCGCAAGCTGGAGGCGCTGGCCACCCACGATGGCCTGACCGGCATCCCCAACCGGCGGGCGATGGATGTGCGGCTGGATCGCCAGTGGGCGGCAGCCCTTGCCCAGGGCAGTTCCCTGGGGCTGCTGATGCTCGACGTGGACAACTTCAAGAAATACAACGACCACTACGGCCACCTGGCCGGTGACGATTGCCTGCGCGCCATTGCCACCAGCCTGTCGGACGTGGCGGCCAAGGCCAACGGGCTGGGGCTGACCCAGGAGGCTTTTGCGGCCCGTTATGGTGGCGAGGAGTTTGCGCTGATCCTGCCGGCGGCCAGCGCCGATGGCCTGGCGCGGGTGGCCAGCGTGGCGGTGGAGGCGGTACGCCGCCTGGAGATCCCCCACGAGCGCAATGCCGAGTGGGGCAAGGTCACGGTGTCCGTTGGCGGTGCCTTCGCCGAGCGTGCCGAGGGCAAGCTGGTGCCGCTGTTCCGGCGTGCCGACGGCAATCTCTACGCGGCCAAGCAGAACGGCCGCAACCGCTTCGAGATGCTGTGAGGGCGCTGCCGTCCGCCGCGGCTCAGTAAATGAAGGGGAGCAGCTTCCTGACCCGCGCCTGGTAGGCGGTGTAGGCGGGGAAGCGTGCCATCAGCCAGGCCTCCTCGCGGCGTGACTTGATGTCGAAGAAGATCAGCAGGGCGAGGGCCCACAGCAGGGTCAGGCTGCCCTGTACGAAGCACCCCCAGCCGAAGGCGGCCAGCAGGATGCCGCTGTAGATGGGGTGGCGCACCAGGGCATAGGGCCCCGTGGTGACCAGCGTGCAGTCGTCCCGGGGGTGGGGCAGCGGTGTCAGCCCGCGGCCCAGACGTAATGCCGCCACCAGCGCAAGGCCCAGACCGGCTGCCAGCAGGGCGATGCCTGCCAGGTGTGCCGGCCACAGGCTCCAGGCCGGCCAGGCCGGCAGCGCCGCCAGATGGCGTGGGCCAAACAGGAGCAGGGCCAGCAGCAGGGCCTGCAGGGCGACATAGCCTTCCCCGCGCCGGCCCAGCCACCAGGGGGGCTCGCTCATCGCGGCGATGGCTGTCGCGGAAGGCTGCCGGGTTTCATCCCACCACGAAGCCCGGCACGTCGATGCGCACCGTCGGCCGTTCCAGTACGACGGCCACGCAACTGGCAAAGCGCCGGGCCCAGTCGCCCCCCTGGGCGAAGCGGGCTTCCCCGCCGTACTTCGCCACATTGAGGATCACGTCGAGCACGAGCACCTTGCCGACCGGATTGCTGGGCGTGCATTCGAGCTCGTCGAATTCCTCCTGCAGCCACTCGCGGGCGGATTCCTTGCTCAGCCCGGCCACGTCCTGGGGATGCAGGTTGAACTCGTACTCCCGGTCTGCCCGGAAGACGACGCTGATGTGGTACATACTGGTCTCCTCTTGTTTTTTTCACCCTGATGCCCGCATTTTTCGGTGCCGGGCGGCTGGAATCAAGTAACCGATTGTTATCATCCCCCGGTTGTTTCATCGACTGTCTCCCATGACCGCATCTCCCTGGCGTGCCCTCGCCAACCGTCGCATGCTGATCTGCGTGCTGACCGGATTCTCATCGGGCCTGCCCCTGTATCTGCTGCTCAATCTGGTGCCCGCCTGGCTGAAGACCGAGGGCTTGTCCCTGAAGGCCATCGGGGCCTTTGCGCTGATCCAGTTTCCCTACACCTGGAAATTCGTGTGGTCGCCCTTCCTCGACCGCTATGCCCTGCCCCTGCTGGGCCGCAGACGGGGCTGGATGGGGCTCACCCAGCTCCTGCTGCTGGCCGCCATCGCCTGGCTGGGCACCCTGTCGCCGACGGCCGAACTCGGCCTGGTGGTGGGCCTGACGGCCCTGGTCGCCTTTCTCTCGGCGACCCAGGACATCGTGCTGGATGCCTACCGCCGTGAGCTGCTGCCGGATATCGAGCTGGGCATCGGCAACGCGATCCACGTGAACGCCTACAAGCTGGCCGGGCTGGTGCCCGGCTCCCTGTCCCTGGTGCTGGCCGACCACCTGCCGTGGTCGCAGGTCTTCCTGGTGACCGCCCTGTTCATGGCGCCGGGCCTGGCGATGACCTTGATGGTCCGCGAGCCGGTGGTGGCCGCCGGGGCGCCGCGGACGCTGCGGGACGCGGTGGTGGAGCCCTTCCGGGAGTTCTTCGGGCGGCATGGCATGCGTTCGGCGCTGGTCGTGCTGTCCTTCATCTTCCTCTACAAGCTGGGTGACTCCCTGTGCACGGCCCTGGCGACGCCCTTCTACCTGGACATGGGCTTCACCAAGACGGAGATCGGCCTGGTGGCCAAGAACGCCGGCCTGTGGCCGAGTGTCATCGGCGGCCTACTGGGGGGGCTGTGGATGATCCGCCTGGGCATCAACCGGGCCCTGTGGGTCTTCGGCGTGGTGCAGTGGCTGGCGATCTACGGCTTTGCCTGGCTCGCCTGGCTGGGGCCGGCGGAGTCCGACACGCTGCGGCTGGCGGTGCTGGCCGGGGTGATCGGCCTGGAGGCGCTGGGCGTCGGGCTGGGGACCACGGCCTTCGTCGCCTACATGGCGCGCACCACCCACCCGGCCTACACGGCGACCCAGCTGGCCCTGTTTACCAGCCTGATGGCGGTGCCGCGCACCTTCATCAACGCCTCAGCCGGGTGGCTGGTGGAGTTCCTGGGCTGGTTCGATTTCTTCATGCTGTGCGGTGTGCTGGCGGTGCCCGGCATGCTGCTCCTCGTCAAGGTTGCGCCGTGGCATGCGCCGCGGGAGTCGGCCTCCTGATCCTGTCCTTTCACGTTCCGCCATGACTTCTCTCGAATCCGCTGCCCGCCGTCTTTCCGACGCCCTGGACGGGATGCGCTTTGCCGCGCCGGTGTCCCATGTCTACAACCCCCTGACCTATGCCTGGGCGCCCAATGCGCTCTATCTGCAGCGCTACGGCCAGGGGCGCAAGCGGGTGGTCTTCGTCGGCATGAATCCGGGGCCCTTCGGGATGGTCCAGACCGGTGTGCCGTTTGGCGAGATCGCGGCGGTGCGGGACTGGATGGGGATCGAGGCCGAGGTGCTGAGGCCGCCGGAGGAGAATCCGAAGCGTCCCATCGAGGGCTTCGCCTGCCCCCGCTCCGAGGTCAGCGGGCGGCGCCTGTGGGGCTTGTTCGCCGAGCGCTTCGGTACGGCCGAGGCCTTTTTCGCCGGGCACTTCGTCGCCAACTACTGCCCGCTGGCCTTCTTCGATGGTGGCCGCAACCTGACCCCCGACAAGCTCCCGGCGGCCGAGCAGGGACCGCTGCTGGCGGCCTGCGACGCCCATCTGCGCGAGGTGGCCGCGATCCTCCAGCCCGAGTGGGTGATCGGGGTCGGGGCCTGGGCCGAGCAGCGGGCGCGGCTTGCCCTGGAGGGGCTGCCGGTCCGATTCGGCCGTGTGCTGCACCCCAGCCCGGCCAGTCCCGTGGCCAACCGTGGCTGGAGCGCGGCGGCCACCCGCCAGCTGCACGAGCAGGGGGTCTGGGCGGACTAGCCGGCTCAGGCGCTCCAGCCGGCGCGTCCCCGCCCCTTGGCCTTGTACATGGCCTGGTCGGCACGGTTGATCAGGGCGTCGGCGCTGTCGCCGTCGCCAGGGAAGTGGGCGATGCCGATACTGCAGGAGATGCGCAGCTCGCGGCCCGTGATGGTGAAGGGGCGGGACAGGCTGTCGAGGACTTTCCGGGCCAGGGCCGCGTCGGTCTCCGGGTTCGTGTCCGCCGCCAGTGCGACGATGAACTCATCGCCCCCCAGGCGGGCCACCGAGTCGTCGCCGCGGAACAGGGCGGCGAGGCGCTGCCCGACCTGGCCGAGCAGCAGGTCGCCGGTGTCGTGGCCATACAGATCGTTGACCGGCTTGAAATGGTCCAGGTCAATGAACATCACGGTGACGTGGCCCTGCTTGCGCCTGGCCTGGCGCAGCAGGCTCTCGATCCGGTCGTTCATGAGGGCCCTGTTGGGCAGCCCGGTGAGCAGGTCGAAATTGGCCTGGTGCCAGATCTCGCCGTCCCGGCGGCGCTGCTCGGTGACGTCGGTGAGCAGGGCGATGCGGTGGGTGACATGGCCCTGTGCGTCGTGGACGCAGGACACCACCGCGTGTCCGGTGTAGCCCGGGGCGTCCTTGCGGACCCCGGGGAAATCGGTCTCCCAGTGTCCCGGCCGGGGGATGGCGAGCTTGGCCGCCAGTCCGGCCTCCCCCGCATCGGCAGGCTCCAGCCGTGATACCGGCTGACCCCGGGCCTCGCCGGCGGGGATCCCGGTGATCACGGAAAAGGCCGGGTTGGTGTCCACGATGCGGCCCTGGCCGTCGATCACCATGAGGCCTTCGCCCATGTGGGTGAGCACGCCCCGGTAGTGTTCTTCCCTCACGCCGAGTTGCTGGACGGCCCTTTCGTAGCGTTGCAGGGCCACCAGCAGGATGATCACCACCAGGGCAAAGAGGGCGCTGGAGATGCCGGCCCGGATCAGCGTCCAGTGGTTGATCTCGTGCACCGGCGCCAGGGCCTCGTCGAGGGCGATCCCGGACAGCATCACCAGGCCCGAAGGCAAGCGGGTCCAGGCGTACTGGCGGAGCACGCCATCCACGGAGGCATGGGCGACGTAATCGCCTTCCTGGCGTTCGGGGTGGAGGATGTAGTCGCGCTGCTGGGGGGCCTGTTTGCCGTAGTGTTCGCGCCCCTTCAGGGTGCGCAGCAGGACATGTCCGTTGCCGTCCACCAGGGTGAGGGTGTCGAGGGGCGCGGTCTCGAAGCGGGCCAGCTGCCGGGTCCATGCCTCTGGAGAGACGGCCAGGGAGACGACCCCGTCGAAGCGCCCGTTGCGCTTGATGGCCCGGGCGATCTGGATGCTCCACTTGCCGGTCAGGCGCCCCAGCACCGGCGGGCTCACCCGCAGGGTGTCCCCCGTATCCGAGGCCAGGCTGCGGAAGTAATCCCGGTCGCCCAGATAGTTGCGTGGCGCGGGTCCGAGGGAGGAGTAAACGAGATAGCCGTCGGCATCGATCAGGAACTGCTGCAGGACAAGCTCGGGAGGCAGTGAGCCCACCACCATCTGTCCGTGGGCAGCAACGGACTGCAGGCCGTCGGGCACGGCGGCCCGGGTGACCTTGAGGGCAAAGTCGAAGCGCTCGAGGGTGGCCTGGATGGTCTCCCCGGCGGCGCGCGCGCGGATCAGGGCCTGGTTGCGCAGGCGTTCGCGGGCGGCGGTCTCCCGGGCTTCCAGGTCTGACAGCACGTCCGGCCAGGCGAGGGCGAGCGTCAGGATGCCCAGGACGGCGACCGCCAGGCGGATGATCAGCAGGGGGCGGTGCCGGAAACCTCCGAGCAGCGCCAGTCCGCGGCGCTCGGCGCGCTCAGGGTCTGCGTTGTGGTGTTGCTCCATGGGGTGCCCGCCGAGACCTGCCCTTCACGCAGTACACGCCGGAGGCGAGGGTCGGTGATGCCGCCGATCGCTGCCAGCCCGCTTCAGTCCCTCCCGGCATCGTGACACAGTGTTTCGTGCCGGGGTAAGTCCGGTTTACGTCGGGGATGGCACGGGCTTGACCCGTTCATGACGGAAAGGGGCGCCCGCGCTACCCGTCCTGGGGCGTCTGCCAGAGCATGCTGCTGCGCGGCTCGCAGCCCCCGGGGCGGCGCTTTTCATCGTCAGGCGGCCCTGAATGCAAAAAAGCTCCTCCCGTTTCCGGAGAGGAGCTTTCTGCGGCCTGGGCCTGGGGTGCCCGGGAAAACGCCGGGTTGCTCCGGGTCTTCAGGGGCCCCTTGGGGCGCAGCTTAGTAGCGGCGGGCCGGCGGCGGGGACGACATGCCGGTCTTGGCCGGCAGGTGACGGAAGGTGATGCGGCCCTTGGACAGGTCGTAGGGCGACATTTCGAGGGTCACTTCGTCACCGGCGATGATGCGGATGTGGTTCTTCTTGAGCTTGCCGCCGGAGTAGGCGATCAGGTTGTGGCCATTGTCGAGGGTGACGCGGTAACGGCCGTCGGGCAGCACTTCGGTGACGCTGCCATGCATTTCAATCAGTTCTTCTTTTGCCATGTCGGGCTCCTTATGGGTGGCCGGGGTGGCATCCCGCAGTCTGCGGGGGCGTGTCGGCCAGGGCCCGCCACCGCCTTGGTGGGCCAGTTTTCACCCAGGCCGGGTGGGCTGGGCGATGTAATGTCGGCGCGGATATCGGCGGGCCGGCGAATGCTGTGTCTGCGGCAGTGTCGCAGGCAAAGATGAAAGGCGTGGTTTCGTGGCAACCCGTGCGCCTGAAAAAACCAAGGCCACCGTGTGGTGGCCTTGGTTCAGAATCGGGTAGGGGGCCGGCACTCCGGAGTGCACTGTCAGCAGGTTCCGGAAGCCTCGGGTTCAAAATTTCTGACTTTGAAAGCCTGTCCTTGTAAGCCCTGGTGCCACTTCCTTACGCTACACGTAAGCCACTGTGTCGGGAATCAGACCATGGATTCCGTCCAGTAAGCCAAAAATACTAGCAGAAAATCCATCCTTGTGGCAAGGATAGTTTGCCGGTGCCGCGCGGACAGGCCTTTGTCATTGTGTCGCCTTCCTCCGGGCGCCCCGGCTAGCCCGATTGTCGGGCAAAGCGCCTCATGCCGATGCCGAAGACCAGGATGCCCAGGGCCGTCATGGCAAGCACGGAATCCCACAGCAGTTCCAGCCCCGCACCCTTCAGCAGGATGCCGTAGGCCGCGTCCAGGAAGTAGTGCAGCGGCGAGATCCAGGCCAGGCCGCGCATCCAGGGCGGCATGGCCTCGATGGGTGTCCAGGCGCCCGAAAGCAGCAGCATGGGCATCAGGATCACCACGGTGAGCATGCCCACCTGGGCGAGGTTGCGGGCCACGGTGGCGGCCAGCAGGCCCAGCCCGGCGGTGGTGAACACATACAGGGCGGTGACCAGGAAGAAGGTGACCAGGCTGCCGCGCATGGGGAGCTGGAACAGGGGGCCGAGCACCCCGAACAGGGCGATGGCACTGCCGGCGAGGATCACCAGGGTCATCGCGACGACCTTGGGGAAGAGGATCTGGAAGGGCGACAGGGGTGTGACCATCAGCTGCTCGATGGTGCCCCGCTCCTTCTCCCGGACCATTGCGGCGGCGGGCAGCAGGATGGAGAACAGGGTGATCACCGTCAGCAGCTCGGAGATGCCCATGAACCAGGCATCGTTCTGGTTGGGGTTGTACCAGACGCGGACGTCGGCCTCGACCCGCGGGCCTGCGCCGGCGCCGCTCATGCCCTCGCGCAGGGCCGCCACCTCGAGCCCGTAGCGGCCGACGATCTGGGCGCCATAGCTGGAGGTCAGGAAGCCCAGCACCGAGTTGGAGGTGTCCACTTGCATCTGCACCGATACCTGCTCGCCGCGCTGCAGGCGTTCGTTGAAGCGTGGCGGGATGTCCAGCACTGCCATCACGTCGCCGTCGTCCAGCAGGCGGATGGCCTGGCCGGGGCTGCCGGCATCGCCGACCGGCTTGAAGTAAGGGGGCTGGAAGCGTCCTGCGAGCTCCCGCGAGGCGAAGCTGCGGTCGCCGTCGAGGGTGGCGATGGCGGCATGCTTGAGCTGCATGCTGACGCCGGAGGCCGCCAGGTAGATGTCGCCGGTGAAGCTGTACAGGAAGAAGACCATCAGGGCCGCATCGCGGAAGAGCTGGAGCAGCTCCTTGTGGGTCATCACCCGCAGGCGGCGCAGGCCGACCGGGGACCACAGGCCGTTCCTCATGATGCGGGCCTCTTGGTGAACAGCAGGTAGCCCAGGCCGAACAGGCCCACTGCGTAGGCGGCCAGCACCACCACTTCCAGCCACAGGGCATGCCAGCTGACGGCCTTGAGGAAGCAGCCGACCACGATGTTGGTGTAGTACATGGGCGGCAGGGCATGGGCCAGCACCGAGGCGGCCGGCGACAGGGAAGGCAGGGGCAGCAGCACGCCCGAATAGAGCACCGCCGGGATGATGCTGACGATGCTGGCCACGATCATGGCCGCCACCTGGGTCTGCACCAGCATCGAGATGACCAGCCCGATGCCGGTGGTGCAGATCACGTAGAGCACCGTGGCGAAGGCGAAGAACAGGGGGTCGCCCTTGAAGGGCGCGCCGAACAGGGTGGTGGCGAGCAGCCACAGGAACATCGCGTTGGCGATCGAGATGGCCACGTAGGGGGCCAGCTTGCCGAGCAGGAACTCGCCGGGCGAGACGGTGGAGGAGTAGATGTTGAAGATGGAGCCGGACTCCTTCTCGCGCACCACGCCGACGGCGGTCAGGAAGGGCGGCGACAGCATCATGATGAGCATGATCAGCTTGGGCGCCAGCGACCAGATGCTCTGCACGCTCTGGTTGTACAGGTAGCGCACCTCGAGCCTGACCGGCTGGACCCGGCCACGGGCTTCGGCCAGGGGGATGCCGCGGACCCGCGACAGGGCCTGGGCCATCCGGTCGAGGCTCACCGCGCTGTTGATGGCGGCCACGTAGCCCATGCTGGTCTGGGTCCGCTCGGGGAAGGTGCCGTCGATCAGCACCTGCACCGGCGCGGCCTCGCCGCGGGTCAGGCGTTCGTCGAAGCGGGGCGGGATGACCAGCACCATGCGCACCTGGTTGCCGGCGAGCAGGCCATCCACCGCCCGTTCGTCATCCGCGTAGCCCTGGAAGGCAAAGTAGCGGGAGGAGATGAAGCGGTAGGCGTAGTCGCGGCTGGCGGCGCTGCGGTCGTAGTCCACCACCGCGAAGGGCAGGTTCTCCACGTCGAGGGTCAGGCCGTAGCCGAAGAGCAGCATCAGCATGGTGGGCACCACGAAGGCCAGGGCAAAGAACAGGCGGTCGCGGATGATCTCGCGCCATTCCTTCCAGGCCAGGGCGACGATGCGTTGCCGGTTCATGAGGGCCTCCTCGCTGCGTCCTCCAGCGCCGTGATGCGCTGCACGAAGACGTCTTCCATGGACAGGGGGCGCAGGCCGGCGGCGAGCACGGTGACGCCGGCGCCGGACAGCAGGGCCGGCAGGCGGCGCAGATCGGCCCCGGCGTCCGGCGACAGCACATGTACGGCACGGCCGTGCAGGGCCACGTGGGCGAAGCCGGCCGTATGCAGGGCGGCCAGGGCCTGGGCGGGGTGGTCCACCTGCAGTTCGAGCAACTGGCCGATGCTGGCGGCGAGCTGCTGCTTCATCGCTTCCGGCGAGGCGTCGGCCACCACCCGGCCGGCGAACATCAGGGCCAGGTGGTCGCAGTGCTCGGCTTCGCTCATGTAGTGGGTGGTGACCAGGATCGCGACGCCCTCCCGGCGCGACAGATGGAACAGGATGTCCCAGAAGACCCGGCGCCCGATCGGGTCCACCCCCGAGGTCGGTTCGTCGAGGAACAGCACCCGCGGTTCATGCACCAGCGCGCAACCCAGGGCCAGGCGCTGGCGCAGCCCCATGGGCAGGCGGCCGGCGGCATCGTTCTCGTAGCCGGCCAGGCCGGCCATGCCGATCACCCAGTCGCTGCGCTGGCGGGCGCGGCGGTCGTCGAGGCCGTAGATGCCGGCGTAGAGGCGGATGTTCTCCACCACCGACAGGTCGTGGTACAGGGAGAAGGCCTGGCTCATGTAGCCGATGCGCTCCTTGATGGCGCTGCCGGCACTGCGCATCTCGGCACCGGCCACCCGGCCTTCGCCGGAGGAGGGCTTGAGGATGCCGGTGAGCATCTTGATCACCGTGGTCTTGCCGGCACCGTTGGCGCCGAGCAGCCCGAAGATCTCGCCCTGGGGCACCTGGAAGCTCACCGCGTCGGCGGCACGGAAGTCGCCGAAGACCCGGGTCAGCGCGCGGGCCTCGATGGCCAGCCCGGTGTCGGGAGGGCGGGTCGTGGCAGCGGCCTCCAGCGTGGTGTCGAGACGGGCGCCGCGCTGGCGCAGCATGGCGACGAAGACGTCTTCCAGCTCCGGCTCGCGGGCAAACCAGTCGCTGAGGCGGACGGCCTTGCCCGGCACGCCGGCCAGGCAGGCCCCGAGCGCCTGGCGGGCCTGCACCGGGTCGAGCCCGTCGGCGAAGACCCGCAGCCAGGCGCCCATCGCTTCGGTCTGCGGAAAGGCGGCCTTGAGGACGGGCAGGGCCTCGGCCTGGGGCTCGGCGCGGAACAGGGCGAGGGTGCCGGGCACCCGGGCCACCAGTTCGGCCGGCGTGCCCTGGCCCATCACCCGCCCTTCGTGGAACAGGGAGACCCGGTGGAAGCGGTCGGCCTCGTCCAGGTAGGCGGTGGACACCAGGGCGGTGATGCCCTTCTCTTCGAGCAATCTGCCGAGGATGGCCCAGAAGTCGCGCCGCGACACCGGATCGACGCCGGTGGTGGGTTCGTCGAGGATGACCAGCTCGGGTTCGTGGATCAGGGTGCAGACGAGGCCGAGCTTCTGCTTCATGCCGCCCGACAGCTGGCGCATGGGACGCTGGCGGAAGGCGTCGAGGCGGGTCATTTCGAGCAGCAGGCGCTTGCGCCCGGCCAGCTCGGTGTCGGGCACGCCACGCAGGCGGCCGAAGAAGTCCACGTTCTCGTCGATGGACAGGTCGGGGTAGAGGTTGAGGCCCAGGCCCTGGGGCAGGAAGCCGATGCGCTGCTTCACCTGTTCGGCGCTGCGTTCGGAGTCCACCCGGATGCCGAACACCTCCAGGGTGCCGGCATCGAAGCTCAGCACGCCGGCGATGGCCTTCATCAGGCTGGACTTGCCGGCCCCGTCGGCCCCCACCAGGCCGTAGATCTCGCCCCGCTGCACGTCCAGCGCCAGCCCGTCGGCGGCAAGCCGCCGGCCGTAGCGCTTGGTGAAGCCGTCCACGTGGATCACGGAGGCGGGCATGGCGGATCTACCAGTGCGGTGCCTGCCAGGGCACCTGTTCCTTCCAGCGGATCACGGCGTCGGCTGGCACGCCGGGGCTGAGGCGGTGTTCCGGGTTGGCGTCCAGGTAGAGCTTGACCGCGTAGGTCAGCTTGACCCGCTCGTCGGGGGTCTGCACTTCCTTGGGCGTGAACTCGGCCTGGGAGGCGATGTAGCGGGTGGTGGCCGGGAAGACCTGCTGCGGGAAGGCATCGCTGTGGATGCGTGCCGGCAGGCCGAGGCGCACCTGGCCGATCTGCTTTTCGGGGACGTAGACCTTGAGGTAGAGCTTGTCGAGGTCCACCAGGTCGAAGATCGGGGTGCCGGCGGCGACCAGCTCGCCGGCTTCGCGCAGGCGGGACAGCACCACGCCGCCGGCAGGGGCCCGCAGGTTGAGATCGTCCACCAGGCTGGCCACTTCGCGGGCGGCGGCCTCGGCCTGGCGCAGGCCGGCTTCGAGGGCGACGATGTCGTTCTCGCGGGCGCGCACCTTGTTGTGGCCCAGGCGGGCCGAGGCGAGCCCCTGGGTGGCCTGGCGCAGGTCGGCGGCAGCCGCGGTGTGGGCCAGCCGCATCTGCTCGGCGCGGCGGGCCTCGACGGTGCCCCGGG
>WBTZ01000267.1 GCA_009026175.1 Zoogloea sp.
TGAGGGTGCGGGTGAAGAAGTACCACAGCACCACCACCACCACGGCGGTGACGCCCAGCACCCACAGGCTCTGGGGCATCAGGGTGGCGCCGAGGATCTGGATCGGCTCGTCGCCCGAGAAGGCCGGTAGGCTGTAAGTGCCCTTGCCGAAGATGACCGCAACAAGACCGCGGATCACCAGCGAGGCGCCGATGGTGATGATGATCAGGGTGACGGTCTCGGCACCCTTGACCGGCTCGATGGCCAGCTTCTCGATCATCACGCCCACCACGGCCGGCACCAGGATCGCCAGCAGCAGTGCGGCCGGCAGGGGCAGGCCGGCCTGGGTGAAGAAGACCGCCAGCATGCCGCCGAGCATGATGAATTCGCCCTGGGCGAAGTTGATCACGTTGCTGGCGTTGTAGATGAGGGTGAAGCCGAGGGCCGCCAGCGCATAAGTGGCGCCCACGGTGATGCCGGAGAAGAAAAACTGCAGGAACTGGGCGAGCATCATGCGCCTCCTGAGAACATGGGCTCGGGGGAATGCGGATTCATCGTGCCTCCTGTGGTGTTATGCCGAGGTGAGTCGGTCGGTGTTTGTTCTGTATTTTGTAATCGTTTCCGTCTATTAGAAGTGATACAATAAATTCAGTCAACAGGAAAATTTGTATCAAATAGACTGATGGCTGCCGCAGCCCGGGCAATCGCTGCCGGGCCCTGCCTGGCGCCGCCAAACAGTTGGGGCCGCTGGATGAGGGGGCAGAAAAAAGCCGGCTTAGCCGGCAGATTCGAACGTGGCGCCGAGGCGGGCCGAGAGGGCCGCAGCAGCCTGCCGGAGCTCTGTCAGTGTGGGGCTGTCGTCACGCATGTCCATGGAGCCTTCGACCCCGACCAGCACGATCACCAGGGTGATCTCGTTCTTGAAGTTGAACACGGGGGCCGCCACCGCCTCGACGCCGCGGATCACGTAGTCGCCGGAAATGACGGAGACCCCGCGTGCCTTCACCCCTGCCAGCAGGGCGCGTGCGTCTTCCATCGTGCGCACACCAAGCGGGGCCTTGCCCGATTCGATCTCGCGGCGGATCAACGCTTCGGTCTGGCGCTCCGGCAGCCAGGCGGCGAAGACCCGGCCGATGGCCGAGCCGAGCACGCCGAGGGTGGTCCCGGTGACCACGTTGACCGTGATGGGGCGACGCGGCCGTTCCCAACGCACGATGACCGGGCCGTTGTCGCTCCACACGGCCAGTGCCGTCGTCTCATTGACCGCATCGCGCAGGTCGGTGATGGCGCTGAGCCCCAGGCGGATGCGGTCCAGGCGGTCGAGGGCGACCAGGCCGAGGTTGAGGGCGAAGGGGCCCAGGTTGTAGCGCGAGGTGAGCGGGTCTTGTTCCACCAGGCCGCTGCGGATCAGGCTCACCAGGTAGCGGTGGGCCTTGGAGGGGGGCATGTCGGCGGAAGCGGCGATGTCCTTCAGCATCATCGAGCGCTTGCCGGTGGCCATGGCCTTGAGGATGCCCATGCCCACTTCCAGGGACTGGACGCCGTGTTTTCCTTCCAGTTCTTCACTCATGACGTGCTCGTTAAAATGTTACGAATTCCGGAATTGGTTTTAATATTAGTAACACAACAACAGGTGAAGGAGAACCCAGCATGACGAGTCTCAAGGTTTACGCCATCGACGGCATCGTGCCCGTCGTCGATCCCACGGCCTATGTCCACCCCTCGGCGGTACTCATCGGCGATGTCATCGTCGGCCCCGGCTGCTATGTGGGGCCCTGCGCCAGCCTGCGCGGCGACTTTGGCCGGCTGATCCTGGAGAAGGGGGCCAATCTGCAGGATACCTGCGTGATGCACGGCTTTCCGGGCACCGACACGGTGGTGGAGGAGGATGGCCACATCGGCCACGGCGCAGTGCTCCACGGCTGCCGGGTCGGCCGCAATGCGCTGGTCGGCATGAATGCGGTGATCATGGACAACGCGGTGATCGGCGAGGCCTCCATCGTGGCGGCTTCCGCCTTCGTCAAGGCCGGCATGGAGATTCCGCCCCGGGTGCTGGTGGCCGGCATGCCCGCCAAGGTGATCCGCGATCTCTCCGACGAAGAGATCCGCTGGAAGGGGGAGGGCACCGCCACCTACCAGGATCTCACCCGCCGCTGCCTGGCCACGATGGTGGAGACGACGCCCCTCACCGCGGTGGAGCCCGACCGGCCGCGCATCCACATGCCCGATGTGGTTCCCCTGGTGGCCTTGCGCAAGAAGGACGCCTGAGCGCCTCGCCTGCCGTCCTCGGGAGCGCGGGGGGCCGGCCTGGCGGCGGAATCAGCTCCCGATGCGCCGGCTGTAGGCGAGAAAGACGGTGTCGAGCTCCCAGCCCAGGGACTCATACAAGGCCTGGGCCTTGAGATTGCTGCGGGCGGTGGTGAGGTCCATCCGGGCCTTGCCCCGTTCCCGGGCCAGCTCTTCCGCCGCCAGCAGGAGGGCCCGGCCGACGCCGGAGCGGCGGTGGGCCGGCTGCACGAAGAGGTCGTAGAGGCTGAAGATCGGCTTTGCCTCGACCGAGCAGAAGGTCGGAAAGAGCTGACAGAAGCCCAGGATCCAGCCGTCCTCGTCGCATGCCATCAGGACTTCCGACTCCTGCCGGGCGAGGCGCTCAGACAGGAAGCGTTCTGCAATTTCCAGGTTGGTGTCCTGCTCGTAGAATCGTCGATAGGCGTCGAAGAGAGGCGCGATGGCCGCAGCGTCATCGGGGCTGGCCGGGCGGATGGCGATCCTCCGTCCGGTCATGGTTGCGCTC
>WBTZ01000111.1 GCA_009026175.1 Zoogloea sp.
ATCCAGCCCCCCGCCCCGGCACTGCGGGTGAGCACCGGGACGAAATGGCCCATGGCGGCAAAGATCAGCGGCATCGCGCCTGCCGCGAAGGCCGCATGGGCAGCGGCGGCCGGCGCATCGCCGCGCAGGGCCAGCAGGATCGCCGCGGCGAAGGCCAGCACCGTACAACACCCCAGATAGATCAGCACCGCGCCTCCTGCCCTTCAAGTCTTCGCAATCGTTCAAAACCAAACATGGATCAAGGAAAACGCCCGCCCCATCTGCGTAGAGTGCCCGACCTTTTCCGGCCCTCCCGCGCTTTTCGATGGACGCCCTCCGCACCGCCCTCACCCGCTTCGCCCGCCGCTACCTGATCGCCGATGCCGCGCCCCTGTCCCGGGCAGAACGCCTGCGCAGCACCCTGGCGGCCTTTGCCGGCATCCTGATCTACGAGGCGGTGCTCTACATCATTCCGGCCCCGCCCGAAGCGCGGCGCGCCCTGGCACCCCTGGGGGCCAGCTCGGTGATCCTGTTCACCTTACCCCACTCGCCCCTCGCCCAGCCCTGGTCGGTGGCCGGCGGCCTGCTGCTACCGGCCCTGGTCGGGCTGGCCTGCGGCCTGACCGTCACCTCGCCCTACCTGGCGGCGGCGCTGGCGGTGGGCCTGTCGGTCGGCGCGATGGGCTGGCTGCGCTGCATCCATCCGCCGGGTGGCGCCATGGCCCTGGTGATGGCCGCCCATGGCGCCCAGGGACTCGATCCAGCCACCGGGCTTGCAGCGGTCGGCTGGAACGTCCTCGCCATCCTGATCGCGGCCACGGCCGTCAACAATGCCGTGCCGGGCCGGCGCTACCCGCTCTGTTCGCAGCCGACCCCGGCGCCGGGGCGCCCGGAGCCGCCTCCCGCCGGCATCGCCCAGCCCGACCTCGCCGCGGCGCTGGAGGAGATGGACGCCTACCTGGACATCAGCGAGGACGACCTGGAGCAGGTCTTCCGGCGTGCGGCGCGGCATGCCTTCCACCGTCATGTGCTGTTGACCTGCGGCGACATCATGAGCCCGGCTCCCGCCCGGCTCAGCTTTGCGACCGAATTGAACGAGGCCTGGCGCATCCTGCGTCACCATGCCGCGGATGCCGTGCCGGTGGTCGACCGGGCCGGGCGGCTGGAAGGCGTGCTGAGTCTCGGAGATTTTCTGCGCCACGTGGAGCCCGAGGACGGGCGGCGCGTGGGAGAGAGCGTGCGTCGCCTGCTGCGCCCCACTCCCGGCCCCCATGCAGACAAGCCCGAGGTGGCCGGGCAGCTGATGCTGACCCGCGCCCACGGCCTGCGCACAGTGCAGGTGACGGATGGCATTGCGGCGGCGGCCGACGTCCTGTCGGCCTCGGCCCAGGCAGTGCTGCCGGTGCTCGACGCCGACGGCCGGCTGGCCGGCCTGATCAGCAGTGCCCGGCTGGCCTCGGTGCTGTTCCAGCACGAGGCGCTGGACTACGTGCGCAACGACCGGCTCTGAGCCGGCTCAGCCCACCCGCGCAAAGTCGATCACGATGGCGCCCGGCTCGCGCTGGCGGTAGGTGATGCTCACCGTGTCGCCATAGCGTTGCTGCAGCTGGCCAAGCAGCGGCAAGGGATCGTGGTCGTTGCAGAACCGCATCACCTCGCCCGGTACCAGGGCATCGAGGGCGCCAAAGATGGCCGCATGGCGGAAGCGCTTGGCGATGCCACGGGCGTCGAAGGGATACAGGGCTTCGGGGGTGGTGTGGTTGCAGACGTGAATGGTTTGCATGACGGCTCCTGGGGTCGATTAAATCCGACTGGATCAGTCGGGAATCGGCAGTGTGCCGTCGGCCAGGCCTGCTTTCCTTGATCTGGATCGGGTTCGGGTCCGCCCGCAGATGCAAAACGGCCGCCCGAAGGCGGCCGCATGCTGACGACGGGAAACCCCGGATTACAGGTTTTCCAGGCGCAGGCGGGTCACCTGGCCGGTCACCGAATCGAGGCTCTCGATCTTGGCGATGGCGGTATCCACGTTCCCCTCGATGGTGAGGTGGGTGAGGATGATGATGTCGGTCTGGGACTCGCCCTCTTCCGGCTCGCGCTGCAGCATGGCGTCGATGGAGATGGACTGGTCGGCCAGGATGCGGGTGATGTCGGCCAGCACGCCCGGCTTGTCGAGCACGCGCAGGCGCAGGTAGTAGCTGGTCTCCACCTCGTCGATGGGCAGCACCCGCACTTCGGCGATCTGGTCGGGCTGGAAAGCCAGATGCGGCACCCGGTGTTCGGGGTCGGCGGTGTGCAGGCGGGTCACGTCCACCAGGTCGGCGATCACCGCGCTGGCGGTGGGCTCGGCGCCGGCGCCCTTGCCGTAGTAGAGGGTGGCGCCGACGGCGTCGCCCTGCACCAGCACGGCGTTCATGGCGCCTTCCACGTTGGCGATCAGACGCTTCTCGGGGATCAGGGTGGGATGCACGCGCAGCTCGATGCCCTGCGGACGGCGGCGGGCGATGCCCAGCAGCTTGATGCGGTAGCCGAGCTGCTCGGCGTACTTGATGTCGGCGGCTTCGAGCTTGGTGATGCCTTCCACGTAGGCCTTGTCGAACTGGACCGGCACGCCGAAGGCGATGGAGGCCATCAGGGTGGCCTTGTGGGCGGCGTCGACGCCTTCGATGTCGAAGGTCGGGTCGGCTTCGGCATAGCCCAGGCGCTGGGCTTCCTTGAGCACTTCGGCAAAGGGCAGGCCTTTGTCGCGCATCTCGGACAGGATGAAGTTGGTGGTGCCGTTGATGATGCCGGCGATCCACTGGATGCGGTTGGCGGAGAGGCCTTCACGCAGGGCCTTGATGATGGGGATGCCGCCGGCGACCGCCGCCTCGAAGGCCACCATCACGCCCTTCTTCTGGGCGGCGGCGAAGATCTCGTTGCCATGCACGGCGAGCAGCGCCTTGTTGGCGGTCACCACGTGCTTGCCATTCTCGATGGCCTTCAGGACCAGTTCCTTGGCGATGCCATAGCCGCCGATCAGCTCGACGACGATGTCGATCTCGGGGTCGGTGACCACGGAGAAGGCGTCGTCGGTCAGGCGGACGTCACCGCCGGTGACGGTCCTGGCCAGTTCCAGGTTCTTGTCGGCCACCGCGGTAATGCGGATCGGCCGGCCGGCGCGGCGGGTGATTTCTTCTTCGTTGCGCTTCAGAACGGTAAAGGTGCCACCGCCGACGGTGCCGATGCCCAGGAGGCCAACATTGATGGGTTTCATGGTCTTTTGGGGAGTGAAAAAGCAGGGTGTTGAATGAGCGAGGGGCGCGACCGGTGCCGCGCCCCTCGGGAATGTCAGGTGCCGTGGCGCTTGCGGTAGTTTTCCAGGAAGCGGGCGACGCGGCCGATGGCGACCCGCAGGTCGTCCTCGTGGGGCAGGAAGACCAGCCGGAAGTGATCCGGGTCGGGCCAGTTGAAGCCGGTGCCCTGGACCAGCAGCACGCGCTCCTCCTCGAGCAGCTCGGCGATGAACTGCTGGTCGTCCTTGATCGGATAGACCTTCGGGTCGAGCCGCGGGAACATGTAGAGGGTGGCCTTGGGCTTGACGCAGCTGACCCCCGGGATGGCGGTGATCAGCTCATGGGCCAGGTCGCGCTGGCGCCGCATGCGGCCGCCAGGTGCCACCAGGTCGTCGATGCTCTGGTAGCCGCCGAGGGCGGTCTGGATTGCGTACTGCCCGGGCACGTTGGCGCACAGGCGCATCGAGGCCAGCATGTTGAGGCCTTCGATGTAGTCGGCGGCCGGCCGCTTGTCGCCGGACACCACCATCCAGCCGGCGCGGTAGCCGCAGGAACGGTAGTTCTTGGACAGGCCGTTGAAGGTGATGGTCAGCACATCCTCGGACAGGGCCCCGATGGAGGTGTGGGTCACCCCGTCATACAGCACCTTGTCGTAGACCTCGTCCGCATAGATGATCAGGCCGTGCTCGCGGGCCACCTGCACGATCGCCTTGAGGGTCTCGTCGGGGTACAGCGCGCCGGTGGGGTTGTTCGGGTTGATGATGACGATGGCCCGGGTCCGCGGCGTGATCTTGGCACGGATGTCGTCCAGGTCGGGCAGCCACTCGTTGGCCTCGTCGCAGATGTAATGGCGCGGGGTGCCGCCGGACAGGCTCACCGCGGCGGTCCACAGCGGGTAGTCGGGCGCCGGCACCAGCACCTCGTCGCCGGTGTTGAGCAGCGCATTCATGGCCATCACGATCAGCTCGGACACGCCGTTGCCAACGTAGATGTCTTCCAGCGTGACACCCTTGATGTGCTTCTGCTGGGTGTAGTGCATGATCGCCTTGCGGGCCGCGAAGATGCCCTTGGAGTCCGAGTAACCGGCCGCGTTGGGCAGGTTGCGGATCATGTCGAGCTGGATCTCTTCGGGAGAATCGAAGCCGAAGGCGGCGAGGTTGCCGATGTTCAGCTTGATGATCTTGTGGCCCTCGTCCTCCATCTGCTTCGCCTTTTGCAGCACGGGGCCGCGGATGTCGTAACAGACGTTGGCGAGCTTGTCGGACTTGCGAATGGGTTGCACGGTGCTTTCCGTTTCCTTGCTGGTGAGTGCGGCACCGTTCTCGGCCTCGGGCTTCGAAACGACGCGCAGTTTGGCGTGGCGACTCATGATCGGGGCCTCTTACCCCATGCTTCCGGTCCGGCCGCCGGGTGGAACCCGCGGCAGGTGCGTGGCGACGCAAAGGTATAATGTTACCCAAGCCGTCCGGGGCCGGCAAATCAGCCCCCGCCCGCCCGACAGTTTCCAGAGAGTCCGCCCCCATGAAACTCCATCTCGACAAGAGCGACCAGTACAACACCATCGCCCGCTACGACGCGCGGCACGTCATGGTCGGCAACTCCCGCCACGAATCCAGCGTGATCGTGATGCCCCAGCGCATCGAGAGCGACTGGCTCCAGGGCGGCTTCGACGCCCTCGACGCCGCGGCCTTCGAGCACCTCGCCGGCCTCGGCGCCGAGATCCTGATCCTCGGCACCGGCATGAAGCAGCGCTTCCCCCACCCCAGCCTCATGAAGAGCCTGATGGCGGCCCGCATCGGCCTGGAGGTGATGGACCTCGGCTCGGCCTGCCGGACCTACAACATCCTGGTTGCCGAACACCGCAACGTGGCCGTCGCCCTGCTCTTCGATCCAGCCTGAACGCCACGTTCGGGCCAATCTTCATCCCGGACGGATTGCCAGCCCCGCGGCTTGGGATTAGGCTGCTACCGGACAACCTCATCCGGAGAAACCATGCTCGACCAGGCCGCGCCCGACTTCAGCCTGCCCGCCACCGGCGGCCAGGCGATCACCCTGTCCGCCCTCAAGGGGCACAAGGTGGTCCTGTACTTCTATCCCAAGGACAGTACGCCCGGCTGCACCACCGAGAGCCAGCAGTTCCGCGACCTCCACGGCGAGTTCCTGGCCGCCGGCACCCTCGTCTTCGGGATCTCCCGCGACGGTCTCAAGTCCCACGACAACTTCCGCGCCAAGCAGGAGCTCCCTTTCCAGCTCATCTCCGACCCGGACGAAACCGCCTGCACCCTGTTCGGTGTCATGAAAATGAAGAACATGTATGGCAAGCAGGTGCGCGGCATCGAGCGCAGCACCTTCGTCATCGACGCCGCCGGCGTACTGCGCCGTGAATGGCGCGGCGTCAAGGTGCCTGGCCATGCCCAGGAAGTACTGGACTACGTGAAGACCCTGTAACTCCCTTCCGCGCGCCCTCCCACGACCGACGAAGAGAATCGAGATCCCATGGCCACCCGACGCCCCGCCAAGTCCAAGACCCCCGCCACCAAGCTTTTCGTCCTCGACACCAACGTGCTGATGCACGACCCGACGAGCCTGTTCCGCTTCGAGGAGCACGACATCTTCGTGCCGATGATGACCCTCGAGGAACTCGACTCGAACAAGAAGGGGATGTCGGAAGTGGCCCGCAACGCCCGCCAGGCCAGCCGCAGCCTTGACGAGATCGTGCAGAGCAGCCCCGACGGCATCGAAGCCGGCATCAGCCTGCTCGCGCCCTCCAGCGAGCTGGCCAGCGGCCGCCTGTTCCTGCAGACCGAGGCGATCAACGTCCAGCTGCCCGCCGCACTGCCCACCGCCAAGGGCGACAACCAGATCCTCGCGGTGGTGATGCACCTGTTCGAGAAGTTCGACCGCAAGCGTCCGGTCATCCTGGTGTCCAAGGACATCAACATGCGCATCAAGGCCCGCGCCCTGGGCCTGGAAGCGCAGGACTACTTCAACGACAAGGTCCTCGAGGACACCGACCTGCTGTACACCGGCACCAAGGAGATCGACGCCGCCTTCTGGGAAGCCAACGGCAAGGACATGGAGTCCTGGAAGCAGGAGAGCCGCACCTACTACAGGATCAAGGGCCCGGACACCGCCGACCTGCTGATCAACGAGTTCGTCTTCCAGGACGGCGAGCAGCCCCTGCAGGCCTGGGTCAAGGAGAAGGCCGGCAAGGTCGTCACCCTCGAGACCCTGATCGACTTCTCCCACCAGAAGAACAACGTGTGGGGCATCACCGCGCGCAACCGGGAGCAGAACTTCGCCCTCAACCTGCTGATGAACCCGGAGATCGACTTCGTCACCCTGCTCGGCCAGGCCGGCACCGGCAAGACCCTGCTGACCCTGGCCGCCAGCCTCACCCAGGTGCTCGAAACCAAGCGCTACTCCGAGATCATCATGACCCGCGTCACCGTGCCGGTGGGCGAGGACATCGGCTTCCTGCCCGGTACCGAGGAAGAGAAGATGGCCCCCTGGATGGGCGCCCTCGAGGACAACCTCGACGTGCTCAACGGCACCACCGGTGAAGGGGGCGAATGGGGCCGCGCCGCCACCCGCGACCTGATCCGCAGCCGCATCAAGATCAAGTCCCTCAACTTCATGCGCGGGCGCACCTTCATCAACAAGTTCCTGATCATCGACGAAGCCCAGAACCTCACGCCGAAACAGATGAAGACCCTGATCACCCGGGCCGGCCCCGGCACCAAGGTGGTCTGCCTGGGCAACATCGCGCAGATCGACACGCCCTACCTCACCGAGGGCTCGTCGGGCCTGACCTACGTGGTGGACCGCTTCAAGGGCTGGCCGCATTCGGGGCACATCACCCTGCAGCGGGGCGAGCGCTCGCGCCTGGCCGACCACGCCGCGGAGGTGCTGTGATGCATGCAAGCGAACTTCGCCGGCAGCTGGCGGCAGCCACCGGGGAGGCCGGGCAATGATCCGCTGGGATGACCTGGAGGCCCGCTACCAGGGCCGTGACGCTTTCATCACCAAGCTGCTGGGCATCTTCACCACGGCCCACGGGAACTTTGCCATCCAGATGCGGGAATTCACGGCTGCCGGCAATGCAACCGATGTCGCCCGGCTCGCCCACTCCCTCAAGAGTTCGGCTGGCAACATCATGGCCATGGAGCTGATGGACCTGGCGCTGCGCACCGAGCAGGCCGCCCGGCGGAGCGCCCCTGAAGCCATGGAACTGGCCCTGCAGCTCTCCGATGAACTGGAGGCCACCCTGGTGGAGATCGAAGCCCGCCTGGCCTCGCGGGGCTGAGTTCAGGCTGCCAGCAGGCTGGCGGCCTGGGCCAGGGCTGCCGGTTCGAGGGACTCCAGCGCCAGCGGGCGGGCTGCACCGGCCTGCCTGTAGAGTCCCTCGCCACCGCGCCGGTAGGCCGGGTCGTAATGATCGACAATCAGGGCACGGGCCAGCGCATCCCAGTCTGCTGCCGCCACCATGGCCTGCCAGGCACCGACCCGCTCGTGGCCATGCTGCGGCACCAGCCGCTCCAGGGCTGCCCGAAAGGCTGCGGGCTCGCCGATCAGGTCGGCATAGCAGGTCATCAGGTGGGCCACCCGCGCATCGAGGGATGCCTCGATACGCACACAGGCACCGTCACGCAGGCGCTCGAACAGGGTACCCGGCACATGCAGCCGGCCGATCCGGCGGCTCTCCGACTCGGCCCACACCGGCCGGTCCGGCACCAGGCTGCGCAACGTGCTCCACAGCCCGGTTTCAAACGCCTTCTGTCCCGGCTGGAAACCCGAGATCCCGCCGCCCAGCACCGAGCCCCGGTGGCAGGCCAGGGCCTCGAGGTCGAGCACCTGCTGCCCCTCCCGGGCGAGAGCCTCCAGCAACGCCGTCTTGCCGCTGCCCGTCGGGCCGCACAGGATGCGGAAATCGAGGCCGGCGGGCATGCTTTCGAGGTCCTCCAGCACCCGCTGCCGGAAGGACTTGTAGCCCCCCTCCAGGCGCCGCGCCGCCCAGCCGACCTGGCTCATCACCAGGGTCATCGCACCGCTGCGCTGCCCGCCGCGCCAGCAATAGATGAGCGGCTTCCAGCCCTTGGGCATGGACAGAAAGCGGGTCTCGAGATGGTGTGCTATGTTGCGCGACACCAAGGCGCCCCCCACCTTGCGCGCCTCAAAGGGTGACACCTGCTTGTAGAGCGTGCCGACGCGGACCCTCTCCTCGTCATTCAGCACCGGGCAGTTGATGGCCCCGGGGATATGGTCCTCGGCGAACTCCGACGGCGAACGCACGTCGATGATGGTGTCGAATTCGCCGAGCTGATCGACGCTCGCAGAGAAGTGGGAAGGATGGGGGAACATGGACAAGACAACCGATCGACAGGATAGAAAATGACAAATGCAACACTCCGGCTCACCGAATTGTCTCACGGCGGCGGATGCGGCTGCAAAATCGCCCCCTCCGTGCTGAGCGAGATGCTGGCCAGCATGCCAGCCGCACAGCCCTTCGCCAACCTGATGGTCGGCACCGAGACCGCCGACGATGCGGCGGTGTGGCGCCTCAACGATCAGCAGGCCCTGATCGCCACCACCGACTTCTTCATGCCCATCGTCGATGACCCCTACGACTTCGGGCGCATCGCCGCCACCAATGCCCTGTCGGACGTCTACGCCATGGGCGGCACACCGATCATGGCCCTGGCCATCGTCGGCATGCCCATCAACACCCTGCCGGTCGAGGTGATCGGGCGCATCCTGGCCGGTGGCGCGAGCGTCTGCGCCGAGGCCGGCATTCCGGTGGCAGGCGGGCACAGCATCGACTCCCCCGAGCCGATCTACGGCCTGGTCGCCCTCGGGCTGGCCCACCCGGACACCATCAAGCGCAACCGCGACGCCCGCGACGGCGACGTGCTGATCCTCGGCAAGCCGCTGGGGGTGGGCGTGCTGGGTTCGGCCATGAAGAAGGGCCTGCTCGATGCCGACGGCTATGCCCAGATGATCGCCACCACCACCCGCCTCAACCGCCCGGGCCCGGCCCTGGCCGCACTGGACGGGGTGCACGCCCTCACCGACGTGACCGGCTTCGGCCTGCTCGGCCACCTCCTGGAACTGTGCCGGGGCGCCGGGCTGGAGGCTCAGGTCGCCGCATCCGCCCTGCCCCTGATCCCGGCGGCCATCCCCTTCGCCCGCGACGGCATCGGCCCGGGCGCCATCGGCCGCAACCTGGCGAGCTGCGGCGACGCAGTGCAGTTCGACAGTGGCGTGGAGACCTGGCAGCGCAGCCTGATGGCCGACGCGCAGACGAGTGGTGGGCTGCTGGTGGCCTGCGCACCGGAGGCGGTGGAGACCGTGCTGGCGACCTTCCGCCAGGGAGGCTTCGGCGACGCGGCGGTGATCGGACGGATGGCCCGGGGCCCGGCGCAAGTCAAGGTGACGGCCTGAGCACCGGGGCCGCCCTGGCCTGACAATCGGCTGACCAGGCCAGGGCCCGCCCCGCATTCCACGGGGAGAGAAGCACGGAATGCGGGCGGCCTGGGGGGAAGCAAGCAGGCGTAAGACGCGGACTCCGGATCGAAGGGCACTTTCGAGGGTCGGAGGAGCCGGGAGCGCGGCCTGCGCGCGCTCCGGTTTGGGGCAGAAACAGCAGCTGCGTCGGGATCAGGCCGGCACCACCTCCTGCTGCGGTGCCAGCATCGCACCGTGCTGCTCGTAGCGCTGGTGCCAGGCAAAGGCTTCCTGGAGCAGGTGCGGCGTATGGCCGCCGCGGCGGCTGGCGCGCAAGAAGTAGTCGCGCAGGGCATCCTTGTACAGCGGATCGGCGCAATGCTCGATGATCTGGCGGGCCCGCTCACGGGGCGCCAGGCCGCGCAGGTCGGCCAGGCCATGCTCGGTGACGATGATGTCCGTATCGTGCTCGGTGTGATCCACATGGGACACCATCGGCACGATGCTGGAGATCGCCCCGCCCTTGGCGATCGACTTGGTCACGAACACCGCCAGGTGGGCATTGCGGGCAAAGTCGCCGGAGCCGCCGATGCCGTTCATCATGTGGGTGCCGCCCACGTGGGTCGAGTTCACGTTGCCGTAGATGTCGCACTCCAGCGCCGTGTTGATGCAGATCAGGCCCAGCCGGCGGATCACCTCCGGGTGATTGGAGATCTCCTGGGGGCGCAGCACCAGGCGCTGCTTGTAGCGCTCGATCTGCCCCAGCACCCGCTCGTAGGCGCTCTTCGACAGGGTGATCGAGGAGGCCGAGGCAAAGCTCAGGCGGCCATCGTCGAGCAGCTCGACGGTGCTGTCCTGCAACACCTCCGAGTACATGCGCAGATCCCGGAAGGGTGAATCGAGCATGCCGTGCAGCACCGCGTTGGCGATGGTGCCAATACCCGCCTGCAGCGGCTGCAGGGAGGTCGACAGACGGCCCGCCTTCACCTCATGGAACAGGAACTCGTTGAGATGGCCGGCGATGGCATTGGTCTCCCGGTCCGGCGGCAGCACATTCGACGGGCTGTCGGCCTTCTCGGTGATGACGATGGCGACGATCTTCTCCGGGTCCACCGGGATGTAGGGCAGGCCGATGCGCTGCTCGGGGGAGATCAGCGGGATCGGCAGGCGGTGCGGCCGGTAGGTCGGAATATAGATGTCGTGCAGCCCTTCCAGGCCCAGGGGCATGGTCAGGTTGATCTCGACGATGATCTTCTTGGCCAGCACTGCAAAACTGGCCGAGTTGCCCACCGAGGTGGTCGGCACGATGCCGCCGTTCTCGGTGATCGCGGTGGCCTCCACCACGGCGATGTCCACCGGCGCGATCTGGCCGGAGCGCAGCTGCTCGACGGTCTCGGACAAGTGCTGGTCGATGAACTTGACCTCCCCCGCGTTGATCTTGCGGCGCAGGGTCGGGTCGGCCTGGAAGGGGATGCGGCGGCTGATCACATTGGCCTCGGCCAGCACCTTGTCGATGTCGTTGCCCAGGGACGCGCCGGTCATCAGGGTGATCTGCAGCGGCTCGCGGGCGGCCCGCTCGGCCAGGGCGAAGGGCACCGCCTTGCAGTCACCGGCGCGCGTGAAGCCGCTCATCCCGACGGTCATGCCGTCGCGGAAGAGTTCGGCGGCGGCTTCGGGGGACATGATGCGGTCCCGCAGGCGGGCAAGACGGATGCGATCCATGGGCATTGCTGTTTTCTCCGATACTCGTTCTTGGGGTCTGACGCCCCTGGGTGCGCCTCTGATGGACGCCTGGGTGAATGGACGCCTGGGTCAATCCGGGCACGAGTATAGGTTCGGGAAATCAGTCACTGGATGACTTAAAATAATCCCTGAAAGTCGTTTTCTTCATGGATTTATGGACCTGCGCGCCCTCCGCTACTTCGTCGAAACCGTCCGCCACAACAGCTTCACCCTGGCCGCCGAGCACCTCTGCGTCACCCAATCCACGGTCAGCAAGATGCTGCGCCAGCTGGAGGACGAGCTCGGCCAGCCGCTGCTGCTGCGCGACGGCCGCCAGCTGCGCCTGACCGACGCCGGCCGGGTGGTGTTCGAGCGGGGGCAGCAGGCCCTCGGCCTGATGCGTGAGCTGGGGCGCGAGCTGGACGATCTCACCACCCTGGCGCGGGGCGAGTTGACCGTCGGGCTGCCGCCCATGGTCAACCTGCTCTTTCCGCCGGTGGTGAAGGCCTTTCGCGAGCAGCACCCGGAGGTCAGCCTGAACCTGCGGGAAAGCGGCGGGCAGGTCATCGAGCAGCAGGTGGCCAGCGGTGAGCTCGAAACCGGCGTCACCGTGCTGCCGGCCGATCCGGCCCTCGGCCTGGCCACGCTGGGCGTGGGCAGCCATCCGGTGCTGGTGGTCGGCCCCCGGGAGGCGGCGTGGACCCGCGCCAGCCGGCTCGACCTGGCCGAGCTGGCCGGCGAGCCCCTGGTCCTCCCGCCGGATGACTTCTCGCTGACCCGCCAGGTGCGGGACGCCTTCCGGGCCATCCGGGCCGAACCCCTGATCGTCGCCCAGAGCGGCCAGTGGGATTTCCTGGTGGCGATGGCCGCAGCCGGCCTCGGCACCACCCTGATCCCGGCCCCGCTGCTGGCCCGCCTGCAGCCGGATGAAGCCCTGGCTGTACGGGCCCTCGCCGAACCGGCGATCAGCTGGAAGGTGGCGCTGATCCACGCCCCGGGGCGCTATCTGTCCCACGCGGCGCGGGCCTGGCTGGCGGTCTGCGAGGCGGTGCTGGCGCCCTCCCCCGATGGGCTAAACTCCGCGGACAATTCCAACGCCACGGAGACTGCCCCATGACCAACCGCTACCTCGACGACCTCATCGTGGGCGACCGCTTCATCAGCGGCGGCCTGACCCTCACCGAGGCAGAGATCATCGACTTCGCCTTCCGCTACGACCCGCAGCCCTTTCACCTGGACGTGAATGCAGCGGCCGAGTCGCCCTATGGCGGGCTCATCGCCAGCGGTTTCCAGTCCATCGCCCTGTGTTTCCGCCTGTTCATCCAGAGCGGCATCTTCAAGGAATCGAGCATTGGCTCGCCGGGCCTCGACGAAGTGCGCTGGCTCGCCCCGGTGCGCCCGGGCGACACCCTGCACAGTGAAGTGGAGGTGCTGGAGGTCCGCCCCTCCACCTCCAAGCCCGACCGCGGCATCGCCCGCCTGCGCTACGCCGCGGTCAACCAGCGCGGCGAGACCGTGCTGAGCTTCATCGGCAACAACATGCTCAAGCGTCGCCCCGGCTGAGAGTCCTGAAGCCGGCAGGTGGCTTCAGGGGCGGTGTAGGGGCGGCTTCAGCCGCCCACAGGTGCCTGATCGGCGTCCGCGGGCGGCTGAAGCCGCCCCTACAACCCCGACAACGTCCGCCTGCCTAGCGCGACATCACGTGGGCCAGCCACAGCTCCAGGTCCTGCACCTCCTCGAGGCACAGGGAGTGGTCCATCGGGTAGGAGCGCCATTCCAGCGGATAGCCCGCGGCTTTCAGCAGATCGGCAGAGGCCTTCCCGAACTCACAGGGAATCACCGGATCGCTCAGGCCATGGGCCATGAAGATCGGCGTCTTGGCATTGGCCTCGCTGGCTTCGGCAGCCAGGGTGTCGGCCAGCGGAAGATAGGTGGATAAGGCCAGCACACCGGCCAGGCGCCTGGGGTGACGCAGCGCCGTGTGCAGGGCGATCGCCCCGCCCTGGGAGAAACCCGCCAGCACGATGCGGCTGTCCGGAATGCCCCGTGCGTTCTCGCGGGCGATCAGGGCTTCGATCTGGGCGGCCGATTCACGCACGCCGGCAGGATCCTCCCGGCGGGTGGTGAAGTCCGCCGACACGATGTCGTACCAGGCGCGCATCACGTAACCGCCGTTGATGGTCACCGGGCGGGTCGGCGCGTGGGGGAACACGAAGCGGGTGAAGGGCAGGCGATCGGCGTCGAACTCATCGACGACGGGCTCGAAGTCGTGACCGTCGGCCCCCAGGCCATGCATCCAGATCACCGCATGGGTAGGGGACGGGCCGGTCTGGATCTCGACGGCAGGCAGGACAGTGTCGGTCATGGCGTTTTCCGGTTGGAGGTCTCGAAGGATTGTAACGGACGCTAGCTGCACCGCAACATCCATCAAGATTGCCGATTTATTGCGCAAGATCATGACACCCCGGCAGCGCCGGAGTAGATTTATGCGTTTGATCCGCGCCTCCGGTCCTGCTTATGGATAACACCGCCGCCGACACCCTGATCCGCACCCATCTGGACTTCCTGCGCCGCCACGCCCCCTTCGACCGCATGGAAGCAGATGCCCTCCGCTTCCTGGGCGAGCGCCTGGCCACCGCCTTCTACCCGGCGGAATCCGAAATCCTGATGCCCGGCGACGGCGCCCCCAATTTCTTCTACATCGTCCATCGGGGCAAGGTGCAGGCCCGCCAGACAGGCGGCGTGGCGGTCACCGAATACTCCACCCTGACCCTCGGCCCCGGCGAAGGCTTCCCGATCGGCGCCATCTCGGCCGGCCGGCCCTCCACCAACGGCTACCTGGCGGTGGAGGACACCTACTGCTTCCAGCTGCCTGCCGCCGATTTCCTGAAGCTGCAGGAGCTCAGCCCGAGCTTCCAGCTGTTCTGCACCCGCTACATCGCCAGCCTGCTCAACCAGTCCCGCGAGCAGCTGCAGGTCCAGTTCTCGCAGCGGGCGGCCGAGCAGCAGACCATGACCACCCCCCTGTCGGGGCTCATCAGCAAATCGCCGGTCGCCGTCGCCCCCGGGCTGGCCACCCGCGCCGCCCTCGAGCGCATGGTGGAAGCCGGCGTGGGCTGCCTGGCCGTCGCCGGCGACGACGGCAAGCCGGTGGGCGTGCTGACCCAGAGCGACATCCTCAAGCGCATCGTGCTGCCCGGCTTCGACCTGACCCGGCCGATCGCCGACGTGATGACCGCCCCGCCCCACACCCTCAACGCCAACGCCAGCGCCTATGACGCGGCCCTCGAGATGGCCACCCACGGCGTGCGCCACATCCTGGTGGTGGATGCCGAGGACACGCTCAAGGGTGTGATCTCCGAGCGCGACCTGTTCGCCCTGCAGCGCATCGGCCTGCGCCAGATCCGCTCCGGCATCGAGAGCGCCGCCGACGTGCAGGCCCTGCAGCGGGCCAGCCGGGACATCCGCCAGCTGGCCCTCAACCTGCTGGCCCAGGGTATCGGCGCGGAGCAGCTGACCCAGTTCATCTCCGCCCTCAACGACGCCCTGACCCGCCGCATCATCGAGCTCAACCTCGACCGCCACGACCTCTACGGCGTCGAGTACGCCTGGCTGGCCTTCGGCTCCGAGGGGCGCCACGAGCAGACCCTGTCCACCGACCAGGACAATGGGATCATCTACGTCCTGCCCGAATGGGCCGACAAGGAACCCCTCAAGCTGCGCCTGCTGGAATTCGCCCGGGACGTGAACAACGACCTGGCCGCCTGCGGCTTCCCCCTGTGCGAAGGCAACATCATGGCCAGCAACCCGGAGCTGTGCCTGACCTTCGACGAATGGCGCGAGAAATTCGGCAGCTGGATCCGCGAACCCCACCCGGAAGCCCTGCTCAACGCCACCATCTTCTTCGACTACCGGGTCCTCTACGGCGACGAGAAGCTGGCCTACACCCTGCGCCACTGGCTGCTCTCGATGACCGGCGGCAACCCCGCCTTCCTCAAGGCGATGGCCGCCAACGCCCTCGATGTGTCCCCGCCCCTGGGCAAGATCCGCGACTTCGTCACCGACGACGACCCGCGCCACCCCGGCACCATCGACCTCAAGAAGTTCGGCGCCCGCCTGTTCGTCGATGCGGCCCGGGTGCTCTCCCTGCGCGCCGGTGTCGAGGCCACCAGCACCGCCCAGCGCCTGCGCCAGGCCGGCAGCCGGATCGGCATGCCCGCCGAAGAGCTCTCCGCCATGGCCGACGGCTTCCACTTCATCCAGCTGCTGCGCCTGCGCCACCAGCACCTCGACACCGACCACGGCTCATCCGGCGACAACCGGGTCAAGCCCGACGACCTCAACGAGCTCGACCGACGCATCCTCAAGGAAGCCTTCCGCCAGGCCCGCAAGATCCAGCTCCGCCTCAAGCTGGACTACCAGATATGAACTGGCTCTCCCGACTCCTGCCCGGCAGCGGCCCGACCCTCGACCCGGCCCTGCGCAGCGCGCTCGAAGCCATCGCGGCCCTCCCCGCCCCCGACCTGAGCCGGTCCCACTACGAAACCCGCTACGTGGTGGTCAACACCGAGACCGGCCCGATGGACGGCGGCGGGCAGCGCCTGCTGGCGGTAGGTGCGGTGGCCATCAACAAGGGCCTCCTGCACCCCGGCGATGCCTTCCAGGCGCGCCTCGGCAGCGCCCCCGCCAACGCCATGGCCGCGCTGCTCAAGTTCATCGCCAAGGCTCCGCTGGTGGTCTATAACGCCCCCTTCAACCAGGGCACCCTCGAACGCGCCTTCGAGAACAACCTCGGCAGCATCCCGCCCCTGGAATGGCTCGACCTGATGGTGCTGATGCCCAGCCTCTACCCCGAGCGCATTGCCGGCCAGGCGCGCATGGACGCCTGGCTCGGCGCCTTCGGCATCGAACGCCTCGACCACCGCGATGCCCTCCTCGAAGCCCTCGCCGTCGCCCAGCTCCACCAGGTGGCCCTCGCCCGCGCCAAACAGCAAGGCCTCGGCAGCCCGCGGGAGCTGCTGGACGCGCAGAGCAGCCGCAAATGGCTGCGCGGGAGTTGAGCGCGACGCGGCGCCTGTCGATCAGCGCCGGTACAGAAGCCTGAGCACCGGTGCCCAGGCTTCAAGCACAGCGGCAATCATCACGCGCACGCGTGCCAACTCAATGTTGACGGGTGCCCATTCAATGAGCACCGCGGCGATCTCAATGCGCCCCGCCGCCAATCCTTGATAGACGCGCGCTTCAAAAGAAATGGGTATGGTATGTATCAATACCATACCCATTTGTCTTTATACCGCTGCGCATAGTGCTTGTAGCAGACGGGCAGGAAGGGTTGGCAGGTGCCGACATCAAGGCGCGGGGTGGCATTCCCCTGCAGGACGCCCCTACCAGCACCCCTCCAGCATCGCCGCAAACCTCAGCGCCAGCGGCGAAGCCTCCTGCGGCAGGAAGATCGCGGCTTCCGCCACCGCTGCGGGGCCGGCAAGTTCGCGCAGCACGGTGCCCGCGGGCAGCATGTCACGCATGCAGGCGGGGATCACCGCCACCCCGAAGCCCGCAGCGACGAGCGCGAGCATCGAGGTCTTGCGGGACTGGACGGTGGCGGACCGGGGGACGAAGCCAGCTTCCAGGCACAGGTCGGTGACACGCCGGGCCAGGCCGCCGCGTTCGCGATGCACGGCGGAGACGAAGCGTTCGTCGCGCAAAGCCTCGAGGGGCAAGGGGCTGGCCTCCGCCGCCAGGGGGTGAGGAGCCGGCAGCGCCACCCACAGGCGTTCGGCGGGCAGCGGTCGCGGCACCAGCCCGGGGCTGCGGCGCAGCACGGGCAGACGGGCCACGCCGATGTCGGCGCGGCCGGCCAGGATCTCCACCCCCTGCAATTCTGACGAGACTCGATCCAGGTCGACCCGGGCGCCCGGCAGCGCTTCGGCGAAGGCTTGCAGCGCCGCCAGCAGCGGACCGGCCACCGGCACCGAGCTGGAGTGGAGCAGGCGCAGCACGCCCACCTCGCCCCGCTCCAGGCGGCGGGCATCGTCCACGGCGTCATCCAGCATCCCGGCGAGGCCCCGGACGCGGTCGAGAAACAGGGCGCCGGCGGGCGTCAGGCACACGCCGCGGGCTTCGCGCCGGAACAGGGAAAAGCCCAGCGCTTCTTCCGTCTGCGCCAACTGGCGGCTGAGGGCGGGCTGGGCCACATACAGGCGCGCGGCGGCAGCGGTGAGGCTGCCGGTGTCGGCGATGGCCAGGAGATAGCGGATCTGTCGGAGGGAAACCATACCAATGAGGAATGGGTGATTAAAGAAATCGGCATTGGTGTTATACCAAGCCGCCGCCCAGAATGCAGCCATGCTCGCACTCCCGCTCCCCTTCCGTGCCACGCCGGGCCACCGCAAGGCCCCTGCCCTGCTCGACCAACTCGATGCCCGCTTCCGGGCCGGCGGCCACCTGCCGGACCCGGATCAATGCAATGCCCTGATCCATCTGGCCCGCCTGGGCAGCGCGCTGCTGAAGCACAACCCGGGCTCCGCTGAAGCGGCAGGGCTGTTCCTGTGGGG
>WBTZ01000112.1 GCA_009026175.1 Zoogloea sp.
GCCGCCGGCTCCGCCGCCCAGTCGGTGGCGCGGGTCGAGGCCCGCAGCGCCGAACTGCAGGCGGTGGCCGCGAGTGCCGCCAGCGTCCGCCCCCAGGCCGGCGAGAGTGCCTTCAATCCGGCGGTTTCCCTGATCATCGACAGCAAGTTCACCCGCTTCCAGCGCGATCCTTCCGCTTATCGCATCGATGGCTTCATCCCATCCGGCGGCGAGGTCGGCCCCCCGCGCAAGGGCTTCTCCCTGGGCGAGTCCGAGCTGGCCTTCTCGGCCAATGTGGATCACCTGTTCCGCGCCAACGCCCGCTTCTCGCTGGCCGAGGATGACGGCCAGGGGGTGGTCGAGGTGGAGGAGGTCAACGTCGAGACCCTCGGCCTGCCCGGCGGTCTCAAGGTGAAGGGGGGGCGCTTCCTGTCCGGCGTGGGCTACATCAACCAGCAGCACCCCCACGAATGGGACTTTGCCGACGCGCCGCTGGCCTACAAGGCCTTCTTCGGCTATCGCCTGCAGAACGATGGGGTGCAGCTGCGCTGGGTGGCGCCCACCGACCTGTTCATGGAGTTCGGCGCCGAGATGGCGGCCGGGGAGAAGTACCCGGGCGCGGAGCGCAACCGCAATGGCGCCGGCCTGTGGACGGCCTTTGCCCACCTGGGTGGGGATATCGGCGTGTCCTCGGCCTGGCAGGTGGGCCTGTCCCACGTGGGGGCCCAGCCGCGGGAGCGCACGTTCGAGGACAACGCCGTCACCAATGCCTTCTCGGGGCGCAGCCAGACCTGGATTGCCGACTTCGTGTACAAGTGGGCGCCGGACGGCAACAGCCAGGATCGTTACCTGAAGATCCAGGGCGAGTACATCCAGCGCCGCGAAACCGGCACGCTGACCTATGACGTGGACAACCTGAGCGGCGCTTCCGCCGCGTCGGCGTCCCGTCTGCGCCAGTCGGGCAGCTACCTGCAGGCGGTGTACCAGTTCATGCCGCGCTGGCGGGTGGGTGTGCGGGGTGACTGGCTGAACAGCGGCAGCGTCAACCTGGGGAGCCTGAGCAGCGCCGAGCTGCCCATCCTGGCTGGCTACAATCCGACCCGCCACACGGCGATGGTGGACTGGTCGCCGTCGGAGTTTTCCCGCCTGCGCCTGCAGCTCGCCCGGGACAAATCCCGTGACGGGGAGGCCGACAACCAGGTCTGGCTGCAGTACATCATGAGCCTGGGTGCCCACGGCGCCCACAAGTTCTGAGGAGATCGACCATGATTGCGAAATCCTTCCTGCGCCTTGCCGCAGTGCTTCTTGTCCTGGCCTCCCTGCCGGCCGGCGCCGCCGTCAATGTGTTTGCCACCGTGCCAGAGTGGGCCGCCCTGGCCCGCGAGATCGGTGGCGACAAGGTGAATGTCTTTGCCGCCACCAGTGCCTTGCAGGACCCCCACCGCATCGAGGCCAGGCCTTCCCTGATCGCCCGGGCGCGCAACAGCCAGCTGGTCGTGGCGACGGGCGCCGACCTGGAGATCGGCTGGCTGCCGGTGGTGCTGCGGGAGTCGGGCAACGCTGCGATCCAGCCGGGGAAGCCCGGCTACTTCGAGGCGGCGGCCCAGGTGCGCATGCTCGAAGTGCCGGCGCGGCTCGATCGGGCCGATGGTGATGTGCATGCCAGCGGCAATCCGCACATCCAGACCGATCCGCGCAACATCCTGCGGGTGGCCGAGGCCCTGGCGGGTCGGCTGGTCCAGGTCGATGGCGCCAACGCGGCGGCCTACCAGGCCGGCCTGGCGAGCTTCCGGGAGCGCTGGAAGGCGGCCATGGCCCGCTGGGAGCAGAGCGCGGCCCCGTTGCGCGGGGCGCCGGTGTGGGTCCAGCACCGGTCCTTTGCTTACATGGCCGACTGGCTCGGGTTGAAGGAGCTGGGCGCCCTCGAGCCCAAGCCCGGCGTGGAGCCCGGCAGCACCCAGCTGGCGGGTTTGCTGGAGCGGCAGAAGGCGACGCCGGGGCGGATGATCCTGCGCCCGGCCTATGCCCGCCCTACGGCCTCCGACTGGTTCGGTGAGCGCGCCCACATCCCGGTGGTGGTATTGCCCTTCACGGTGGGCGGCTCGCCGGAGTCCGGCGACCTGTTCGCCCTGTTCGACGACACCCTCCGGCGCCTGTTGGCCGGCCTGAAGTAGGAGGCGGCCATGGATGAGGTCTTGCTCCGCGCCGAAGGCCTGGTTGCCGGCTATGCCGCGCCGGTCGCCGGTCCTCTGGAGTTCACGCTGCGCCGGGGCGAGATCCTCGGGCTTGCCGGCCCCAACGGGGCGGGCAAGTCCACCCTGCTGAAGGCCCTGTGGGGCGGGGTGAATGTGTTCGGCGGGCAGGTGGTGAAGCGGCCGGGCGTGCGCATCTCCCACCAGGCCCAGGGCTTTACCGATCTGCGCGGCATTCCCCTCACCGGGCGCGAGCTGCTGGCCCTCACCGGGGCGCCGCCGGAGGGGCTGCCGCCCTGGCTGGCGGAGCGGCTCGGCCTGCGCCTCGACCGGCTGTCCGGCGGGCAGCTCCAGTTCCTGCGCCTGTGGGCCTGCCTGATGGCGCCGGCCGACATCGTGTTGCTGGACGAGCCCAGCAACAACCTCGACCGCGCCGGGGTGGATTACCTCGCCGACTGGCTGGGGCGGGCCCACGCGGAGCAGGGGATCGTGATCGTGTCCCACGATCCTGCTTTGATCGAGCGGGTGTGCACCCGCCTCGTGCAGGTGGATGGACGGAGCGCGCAACGATGAGCCTCGATCTGCTGTTCGACCCGCTGTTCCGGCTGCCCTTCCTTACCGGCCTGCTGCTGGCCGGCCTGCTGCCGCTCATCGGCATGTACCTGCGCCTGCGCGGCGAATGGCTGGCGGCCCTGGCCTTTGCGCAGATGGCCTCGGCCGGCGCCCTGGTGGCCATGGTGATGGACGGGCCGATGCTGCTGGGCGGGGCCCTGGCGGCGCTGCTGGCGGCCTTCGTCAAAGGACTGATGGCCCGCGCAGGGGCCCACGCCTACGCCCTGATGATGCTCTTTGCCTGGGGGGCGGGGGTCCTGCTGGTGGCCAATCATCCCCTGGCGGAGCAGGCCGGACATGCCCTTTTCGATGGGCAGCTGTATTTCACCGGCGAGGCCCACCTGGCGGCGTCCGTCGTGGCCTGGGGGGTGGCCCTGCCCTTGCTGTGGTGGCTCAACCGGTCCCTGCTGCTGGCCCATGTCTTCCCCGAGTTCCACCGGGCCCGCGGGCTGGACCCGCGGCCGCGCCTGATGGTCTTTGACCTGCTGGCCGGCATGATCATCGCACTGGCCACGGTGAGCATCGGGGTCATGGCGGCCTTTGCCCTGGTCTTCGTGCCGCCGCTTGTTGCCTCCCGCTTCGGCCGTAGCTGGCGGGCCGGGCTGGTCCTCGCCGCGGTCGTCGGGATGCTGGGCTACAGCGCGGCCTTTGTGCTGTCTTTGGGCTTCGATCAGCCCTTCGGTCCGGTATGTGCGCTGCTCCTGGTCGGGCTCGTTGTGGTGCTGAGCGTTAAATCTGACCGCCTGTAAATGCGGCAGTACGTGTGTCATTGAGTGATATCCTGTCCAGTCCTTGGACATTCGATTGGGAGGGAAGTGGAGTGGTGCTACCGTTTTTCGGCAAGAAGCCAGGACCTGCCGGAAGTTCCGCACCCCGCCCCCGGGCCGGCTCAGGCGCTGCGCCTGCTTCTACGCCCCCATCGTCCGCACCCGGAGCGCCGGCGGCCCGTCCGGCCGGTCCGGGGCCCCGGACAGAGACCTCGTCCCTTGATTTCACCATTGCCGGCGGCGACCTGAAGCGGGTGCTGGCCCAGTGCGCAGACCGTGTTCACGTGGAGGAGGGCGCTGGCGAAATGCCCGCCGCGGCCGAGGAGGCTGCCATCCTCTACGCCAACGGCGATTGTGACGAGGCTCTCGGTGTGCTCGACAGTGCCCTGGACGCAACGGCCACTCCGGAAGCCCGCCTGACCCTCTGGGGCATGCTCCTCGACCTGCTCCGCCTGACCGGCGACAAGGAGCGCTTCGAGTCCCTCAGTCTGATGTACGCAACGGAATTCGAGCGCTCTCCGCCCGCCTGGCAGGACCTGTCCCTGCAGGCCAGCCGGGGCAGCGCCGCAAAGGTCCAGACCGTCAATCTCTCCGGCCAGCTCAGCAGCCAGGCGGCCGGGCAGTTCGCCCAGCTGATCCAGATCGGGATGCGCAATGGCGCCCTGCGCATCGACCTGACCCGCCTGCGCGGGGTGGAGGGCGGCGGTGCCGATCTCCTGCTGCGCGCCGTCCGCGGCCTGCGCAAGGCCGGGATCAAGCTCAGCCTGATCGGCGCCAGCCATCTGGCGGGTGTCTTGTCATCCCTGGTGGTGCCGGGTAAGGCGGAAGGCAAGCAGGTCTGGCTGCTGCTGCTCGAAGTGCTCCAGTTCACCGACCAGCATGACCGTTTCGAGGAGCTGGCTGTCGATTACGCCATGACCTTCGAGGAGTCTCCGCCCTCCTGGGAGCCCCCGGCCGTGCCGGCGGACAGTCCCGCGGGCGGTGAGCCGACTGAGACCGTCATGAGCGATGTCTACCGCCTCGATGGCGAGGTCATCGGGCCCAACACCGAGGTGCTGCGCAAGATCACCGCCTTTGCGGGGGGGCGCACCATGGTCGAGGTGGACTGCAGGCACCTGCGCCGCATGGATTTCGTGTCCGCCGGGACGCTCTTCAACGTGGTCTCCCAGCTGCACGGGCAGGGGCGCCTGGTGGTGTTGAGGGGGGTCAATTCGATGGTCGGCGCGCTGATGCAGGTCATGGGCATCCATCAGGTCGCGCGTATCGAGGCACGCAGCTGAGGCGCTGCCGGCCCCGGCCCCGGCGCCGGACGCCCGCTGAACCCTGCGGTAAATATCGCGTCTGAGCTGATCGCGTCAGGGACGTGCCGATTCTCCATCGGCCGGCCTTGCAATTCTTTCTTCAGTCCTCATATCAGTGCGATGGAACAATATCACGGCACCACCATCCTCTCGGTCCGGCGTGGCCGGCACGTAGCCCTTGGCGGCGACGGCCAGGTCACCCTCGGCAACATCATCATCAAGGCCAGCGCACGCAAGGTCCGCAAGCTCTACCAGGACCGCATCCTGGCGGGCTTCGCGGGTGGCACGGCGGACGCCTTCACGCTGTTCGAGCGCTTCGAGGCCAAGCTGGAAAAGCACCAGGGCAACCTGGTCCGCAGTGCCGTGGAGCTGGCCAAGGACTGGCGCACCGACCGCGCCCTGCGCCGCCTCGAGGCCATGCTGGCGGTGGCCGACCTCGACAACTCCCTGATCATCACCGGCAACGGCGACGTGCTCGAGCCGGAGCAGGGCATCGTGGCCATCGGCAGCGGTGGCGCCTATGCCCAGTCGGCGGCCCGCGCCCTGATCGAGAACACCGAGCTGGCGCCCGAGGAGGTCATCAAGAAGTCCCTGACCATCGCCGGCGACCTGTGCATCTACACCAATCAGTGCCACACCATCGAGGTGCTCAAGCCATGACCCAGATGACGCCTCCGGAAATCGTTTCCGAACTCGACAAGCACATCGTCGGCCAGGGCAAGGCCAAGAAAGCCGTGGCCGTGGCCCTGCGCAACCGCTGGCGGCGGGCCCAGGTGGCCGAGCCGCTGAAGAGCGAGATCACCCCCAAGAACATCCTGATGATCGGGCCGACCGGCGTTGGCAAGACCGAGATCGCCCGTCGCCTGGCGCGCCTGGCGAACGCGCCCTTCATCAAGATCGAGGCCACCAAGTTCACCGAAGTGGGCTATGTAGGGCGGGATGTGGACACCATCATCCGCGATCTGGTGGAAATCGCCATCAAGAGCCATCGCGAGCAGGCCATGAAGAAGGTCCGCGACCGGGCCATGGATGCGGCCGAGGACAGGGTGCTCGACATCCTGCTGCCGCCGGCCCGCCCGACCGTGGGTTTTGGCGCCGAACCGGCCGCGGCCGAGGATAACGTCACCCGCCAGAAGTTCCGCAAGAAGCTGCGCGAGGGCGAACTCGACGACAAGGAAGTCGAGCTCGAGGTGGCGGTGCCCGGCATGGCTGCCGAGATCCTCGCCCCGCCGGGCATGGAGGAGCTCACCGGGCAGCTGCAGAGCATGTTCCAGAACCTGGGCGGCGGGAAGAAGAAGTCCCGCAAGCTGAAGATCAAGGAGGCCATGAAGCTGCTGGCCGACGAGGAGGCTGCCAAGCTGGTCAATGACGAGGACCTCAAGACCGAGGCCCTGCGCATGGTCGAGCAGAACGGCATCGTGTTCCTCGACGAGATCGACAAGATCGCCACCCGCTCGGACAGCCATGGCGCAGACGTGTCCCGCCAGGGGGTCCAGCGGGATCTGCTGCCCCTGGTGGAAGGCACCACGATCAGTACCAAATACGGGATGATCAAGACCGATCACATCCTGTTCATCGCCAGCGGAGCCTTTCACCTGTCGCGCCCCAGCGACCTGATCCCCGAACTGCAGGGGCGCTTTCCGATCCGCGTGGAGCTGGAGTCCCTCTCCGTCGAGGATTTCGAGCGCATCCTGACCCAGACCGATGCCTGCCTGACCCGTCAGTACGAAGCCCTGCTGGCGACCGACGGGGTGAGCCTCGAGTTCGCGCCGGACGGCATCCGCCGCCTGGCCGAGATCGCCTTCCAGGTGAACGAGAAGACCGAGAACATCGGGGCCCGCCGTCTGTACACCGTGATGGAAAAGCTCCTCGAGGAGCTGGCCTTCGAAGCCGGCAAGGCGGGCGAGCAGAAGGTCACCATCGATGCGGCCTACGTGGATGGCCGCCTGGAGATGCTGGCCCAGCGGGAAGACCTGGCCCGCTACGTGCTGTAAGCCACCTCCCGTAAGCACCGCTCCGCGCAGGCCGTCCTGTCCGGAGCGGCTCACTTCGGGAAAACCCGGACGCCGGCCCTGCGGGGCCGGCCCTACAATCGGGCCTCCACCGGCACCTGTCCGGATCTCCTGCTTCCGGCCATGCTGCTGCGCATCGTATCCATCCTCTTCCCGCTGTTCGCCATCGCTGGCGTCGGCTTCCTGGTCGGCCGCCGTGCCCGTCCCGATCTCTCCCACGCCAACAAGCTGAACATGGACGTGTTCGTGCCGGCGCTGGTGTTCGGGGCGCTGGCCAACAAGTCCTTCCACATCACCCAGTTCCTGCCCCTGCTGGGCGCGACCTTTGCCGCGGTGGTGGGGTCCGGGCTGCTCGCCTGGGCGGTGGCGCGCCTGGCCGGCATCGCGCCGCGCACCTTCGTGCCGCCGATGATGTTCAACAACTGCGGCAATCTGGGCCTGCCCCTGGCCGTGCTGGCCTTCGGTGAGCAGGCCCTGGCGCCTGCCGTGGTGATGTTCATGGTCTCCAACCTGGCGCACTTCACCTTCGGAGCCTGGCTGCTCGATCATCAGGCCCGCCTCACCAGTGTCTGGCGGGTGCCCTCGGTGCTGGCCACCGTGGCCGGGCTGGCGGTGGGCATTGCCGGCGTCGAGATCTGGGCACCGGCCATGCTGGCCATCAAGATGCTGGGGGATATCTCCATCCCGCTGATGCTCTTCGCCCTCGGCGTGCGCATCAGCGAGTCGCGCATCGGGGCGTTGGGCCTCGGTGTCTTCGGTGCGGTGGCGCGACCGGTGATCGGGCTGGCCCTATCGGTGCTGCTGGTCTGGCTGGTGCCCCTGCCGCCCCAGGAGCGGGCCTTGTTGATCGTCTTCGGTGCCCTGCCGCCGGCGGTCCTCAACTACATGTTTGCCGAGCGCTATCAGCAGGAGCCCGACAAGGTGGCTTCGATGGTGCTGATCGGCAACGTGCTGGCCGTGGCCTTCCTGCCCCTGGCCCTGGCGATCGTGCTCTAGCGCCTGGTCGCGGGCCTCAGAAGTCGCCCGAGAAGCGTCCCATCTGGCGGCGGTCGCGCTTGGTCGGGCGGCCGTGGAGGTCGGAGCCGGGCGTGGCGGCAAGCTTGTGGCTCTCCCGCTGGGCCTCCCGCGCGGCGATGCTCTCGGGGGTCTCGGTGTAGAGGGTCTGGGCAATCGTGGCGCTGCCGCGCTTCTCGGCGATTCCGGTGACGATCACGCAGTACTGGCTCTCGGCGATGCGGATGTCCACCCGATCGCCGATCTTCACGTCCTTGGCGGGCTTTACCCGGATCCCGTTGAGCTGGACCTTGCCGCCGTCCACGGCCTCGGTGGCGAGGGTCCGGTGCTTGAAGAAGCGGGCCGCCCACAGCCATTTGTCGAGGCGGACCTTGTCGTCGGTGTTGTGTTCTTTCATTCCTTGACCGGCCGTTTGGCCAGTTTCCGTTGCAGGGTGCGACGGTGCATTTTAAGCGCACGGGCGGTCGCCGAGATGTTTCCTTCGTGCTCGGCGAGCACGCGCTGGATGTGCTCCCACTCCAGCCGGTCCACCGACATGGGGCTGCTCGGGGCGTCGTCCTCGATCACCACTTCGGTGGCATGGAGCGCCTTGAGGATGGCGTCCACGTCGGCGGGCTTGGCCAGGTACTGGGTGGCCCCGAGCTTGATCGCGTCCACCGTGGTGGTGATGCTGGCGTAGCCGGTCAGCACCAGGATGCGGCAGTCGGGGTTGGCGGCGAGCAGGGGTTCGATCAGGCGCAGGCCCGAACTGCCCGCGATGTTGAGGTCGAGGACCACATATTCGGGTTCGTGCAGGCGGGCCAGGGCCAGGGCGGACTCCGGCTCCAGCGCGCCGAACACGACAAAGCCGCGCTGGCCGAGGGCGCGGGTCAGGACCCGGTTGAAGGCCGGGTCGTCGTCGATGACGAGGATGTGGGGGGCGTCCTGGGAAGGTGTCATGGGCTTAGGGCGGAAAGAGGCAGGGTGAGGGTGGCGATGGTGCCGCCACCAGGGCGGTCGCTGAAGCTGATCCGGCCGCCACAGCGCTCCACGGCGCCGAAGGCCAGCAACAGGCCGATGCCCAGCCCCTTGCCGGAGTGTTCCGGTGAGGTGGCGGCAGGAAGGGGGCTGTCGGGCATGCCGGGCCCCCGGTCGAGGACGCGCACGCGGAGATGTTCGGTGTCCACGGCCACCTCGCAGACCAGGCCGTCTGGGCTCGCGTCGGCGCCGTTGTTGATCAGGTTGTGGATGGCCTGCTCGAGGGTCGTGTCGGCGATCACTCGGGGGGCGGCGGGGCCGCAGTCGCAGTGCACGGCCAGCGGTACATGGGGGCGCAGGCTGCGCCAGCGCTCGATGATCCCGGTGACCCAGATGTCGGCGGCCAGGGTCTCCCCGCCTTCGGCCCGCAGGCTGCCGGCCCGCAGGGTCAGGTTGCCGAGGATGGCCTTGCAGTGGCCGATCTGTTCGCGCAGCAGCTCGGCGTCGGCCCGGGTGTCGTCGTCGAGGGCCGGATTGCGGGCCAGTTCGCCCGCGACGATGGCCATGGTGCCCAGGGGGGTGCCCAGTTCATGGGCGGCACCCGCCGCCAGGTTGCCCAGGGCGACGATGCGCTCGCTGCGCAGGCGGGCTTCCCGGGCTTCGGCGAGGGCCTGGTCGCGGCTGCGGATGGCGGCGGTCATGCGCACCACGTACCAGACGATCACCCCCGCCGATACGGCGAAGGTCAGCCACATGCCGGCCAGGTGCCAATGCACGGCGAGGCCGGAGTCGTAGATGTCGAGCTGCTCGTTGAAGTCCCACAGGATCGAGTAGGCCGCCACGGCGAGGCTGGCCAGTGTCCAGGCGAAGGGCGGCGACAGGGTGGCCGCGCCGATGGCGACGATGGGCAGCAGTAGGGAGATCAGCGGGTTGGTGGCGCCGCCCGTGAAGTACAGGAAGACGCTCCAGGCGCCCAGGTCGATGGCCAGCTGCAGGAACAGCTCGAAGGGATGGAGCTCGTCGAGCCGGCGGGCCCGCACCAGGCTCAGCAGGTTGATGGCGATCAGGGCGGCCGGGATCGGCAGCAGGGCCCGGCCGGGCAGGGACAGGTCGAGCAGCCAGGGCACCAGGACCACCACGCCGAGCATGGCCGCGCAGGACAGCCAGCGCAGATGGATCAGGCGTCGCAGGGCATCGGCAGGTTTGGCTGGCGTGGGCAGGGATCTGTGCATCGGCGGATTATCCTCGAAGCGTGCCCGGCACATGGTGGGCGGGCAGGACCGGCGCTGGGGACGGTGCGCCTGACGCTTCGGTGCGAAGCCGGAATTCTGCCTTTCCTGTCGTGGCGGGGGTTGCGGTCGATTGTCGCAGGCCGGTCGAATACGACATTTGGCAGGGTTTTCTGCAAATAGTGTTTGCGTTGCCCGCGGATACAGTGCAAAGTACGGCTCGCGATCTTCAAGTAGTGTTGTTGTTGGCTGGTTCAGTACCCCGCAGTCCTGCGGAAGTCTTTCCTTCACACCCCGCCGTCTTGAGCTTCGCCCTACCTTCGGGGCATGTCCCTGCTTTTATTTTTTTGAGGATATTCAACATGGCAACTGGTACCGTGAAGTGGTTCAACGACGCTAAGGGCTTCGGCTTCATCACTCCGGAAGGCGGCGGCGACGACCTGTTCGCTCACTTCTCCGCGATCCAAGGCTCCGGCTTCAAGACCCTGGCCGAAGGCCAGCGCGTGACCTTCGACATCACCACTGGCCCGAAGGGTCAGCAGGCTTCCAACATTCGCGCCGCTGATTAATTCGCGGTGTGAAGCCGGTCGGCCCCAGGGCCGGCCTGGTGGAGCCTCAGGAAGCATGTTCCCAGGAGCATGACTTCCCAAGCAAAAAGCCCGGTCCGCCGGGCTTTTTGCTTTTCTGCGCCCGACCGATGCGTGTGAGGGAGCGCCTTGCATGGACGATCCATGGTGCTCTCAGGCACTATCGGATGTCATCGGCCGCCCCCCGCTCCGAAGGTGAACATGGGGCCGCCCCCGATGCACCGCTTCCCTTCGTGCGGAGACCCCGATGAGCAAGACGCTACGTTTGTCCGAGACCTGGTTCCGCCGTGGCCTGTGGCTGGTGGCCATCGTGTTTGCGGGTTTCCTGATCGGTCTGGGAGGCCGTGTCGTGGACGATCTCCCGCGTGTGGAGGTGGCGCTGCAGCTGGAGGATTTCCTCGATGCCGCCGGCAAGGCGCGCGCCGTGGATCTGCGTCAGCGCATCTTGCAGGCGGAAGAGCTGCAGCGGCAGACCGACGCCGCGCGGAGCCAGGCCGAACTGCAGCTCAACAAGGCCCAGGGCACGGTGCAGGCCGAACGGGAGACCTTGACCAACTGGCTGGCCACGCGCCGCGCGACGCAGCGCGCCGACCAGGATCCGGAGGTGATCGCGCGCACCCGCAGGCTGGAGGACCTGAAACAGCTGGAAAGCCGTGCCCGGCAGGCCGTGCAGGCACAGCAGCAGGTGGCCCTGGATACGCAGCAGGCCCGGGACGCCGCGGTGGCCGAACTCGGCAGGCTGCAGGATGGAGCCCGCCAGCGCATGGCGGTCGAGCAGCGCGCGGTCGAGCTGCGTGTCTTCCTGTACCGGCTGGCCCTGACCTTGCCCCTGCTTGGGGCGGCCGGCTGGTTGTTCGCCAGGCACCGCAAGAGCACCTGGTGGCCCTTCGTGTGGGGCTTCATCTTCTTCGCCCTGTTCGCCTTCTTCGTCGAACTGGTGCCCTATCTGCCCAGCTATGGCGGCTACGTGCGCTATGGGGTGGGCATCCTGCTGACGGTGCTGACAGGGCGCTACGCCATCCTGGCCTTGAACCGCTACCTGGAGCGGCAGAAGCAGGCCGAAGCCAAGCCGGACAGCCAGCGCCGCCAGGAGCTCGACTACGACCTGGCGCTGGCCCGCCTGGCCAAGGGCGTGTGTCCGGGCTGCGAGCGGCCGGTCGATCTGAAAGACCCCGCCATCGATTTCTGCCCCCACTGCGGCATCTGCTTGTACAACCGCTGCACGCACTGCGAGGCGCGCAAGAATGCCTTCGCGCGCTACTGCCACGCCTGCGGCACGCCGCGCAGGGAACAGGAAGCCCGCCCCGTCTAGAAAAAAAAGCGGGCGCCCGAAGGCGCCCGAAAATTCCTCGAGGGGGAGGAAGAAACGCTGTGTCGTGCGGCTCAGTGAGCGCTGGCGGATGCCGCGCCGATGCCGGTCTGGGAGCGGACGTACTGGTCGTCGAAGCCCGCCTTGTCGGTCGTGGCACGGGCACTGCTGTCGGTGACCGAGAACAGCCAGGTGAAGAAGAAGGCCAGGGGCATCGAGAACAGGGCCGGCTGCTCGTACGGGAACAGGGCTTCCTTGTTGCCCAGCACCACCACCCACACGGCCTTGGACAGGACCACGAAGGTCACCGCCGAGACCAGCCCGACCAGGCCGCCCAGCAGCGCACCACGGGTGGTCAGGCCCTTCCAGTACATGGAGAGGATCAGGATCGGGAAGTTGGTGGAGGCGGCGATGCCGAAGGTCAGGCCCACCAGGAAGGCGATGTTCTGCTTCTCGAACAGGATGCCGAGCAGTACCGCAACCACGCCGAGGCCGATGGTGGCGATCTTGGACACGCGCATTTCCTGGGTTTCGCTGGCAGTGCCCTTGCAGATCACGCGGGCGTAGATGTCGTGGGCGATGGCCGAAGCGCCGGCCAGGGCCAGGCCGGACACCACCGCGAGGATGGTGGCGAAGGCCACGGCAGACATGAAGCCGAGGAAGAGGTTGCCGCCCACCGCCTTGGCCAGGTGCATCACCGGCATGTTGCCGCCGCCGATCATCTTGCCGGCGGTATTGCCGCCTTCGTAGAAGTCCGGGTTGGTGCCGACGATGACGACGGCGATCAGGCCCAGGGCGCACACCACCATGAAGAAGTAGCCGATGCAGCCGCTGGCCACGAAGACGCTCTTGCGGGCCTCCTTGGCGTTCGGCACGGTGAAGAAACGCATCATGATGTGGGGCAGGCCGGCGGTGCCGAAGACCAGGCCCAGCGACAGGGACACGGCGGTGACCGGGTCGGCCATCAGGGAGCCGGGGCCCATGATCTTGATGCCGTCCTTATGCACGTCCACCGCCTTCTTGGCCACGGCCTCGAGGCTGAAGCCGAACTCGCCGAGGGACAGGTAGAGCAGCACCGTGCCGCCGAAGAGCATCAGGCAGGCCTTGATGATCTGCACCCAGGTGGTGGCGATCATGCCGCCGAAGGTCACGTAGATCACCATCAGCACGCCCACCACGACCACCGCGGTGGCGTAGTCGAGGCCGAACAGCAGCTTGATGAGCTGGCCGGCGCCGACCATCTGCACGATCAGGTAGAAGCACACCACCGTCAGCGAACCGAAGGCGGCAAAGGTGCGGATGGTGCCCTGGTCGAGGCGGTAGGAGGCGATGTCGGCGAAGGTGAATTTGCCCAGGTTGCGCAGGCGTTCGGCCATCAGGAAGAGGATCACCGGCCAGCCGACGAAGAAGCCGATGGCGTAGATGAAGCCGTCCAGACCCTTGGAGAAGGTCATCGCCGACAGGCCCAGCAGGGTGGCGGCGGACATGTAGTCACCGGCAATCGCCAGGCCGTTCTGGAAGCCGCTGATGCCGCCGCCAGCGGTGTAGAAGTCGGCGGTGGACTTGGTGCGGCTGGCGGCCCAGTAGGTGATGCCCATGGTGGCCACCACGAACACGAAGAACATGCCGATGGCGGTCAGGTTGAGGGGCTGCTTCTGGGTAGCGGCAACGGCGTCGGCGGCCAGGGCGGCCGGGCCGGTCAGGGCCAGCAGGGCGGCCCCGAGAAGGTGCTTGGGATTCATCACTTGCTGGCCTCCCGGATGATTTCATTGTTGATCTGGTCGAACTCGCCGTTGGAGCGGCTCACGAACCAGCCGGTGAGGAGCCACGAGCCGATGATGATGGCCGCCCCGATGGGCACGCCGATGGTCAGCATGCCGCCCTCCGAGATGGGGGTGCGCAGCACCTCCGGTGCAAAGGCCACGAGCATCATCATCCCGTAGTAGGTGAGCATCACGATGGCCGTGAGCAGGTAGGCGAAGCGGCTGCGCTTGCCCTCCAGCTCCGAGAAGCGGGGGTTGGCCCGTACTCGCTTGTAGATCTCCGCTGACATGTTTTCCTCCTGGATAGGTGGTTGGAAGGTGATTTCTTATGTTTATGGTCTTGGGGTGAGTGCTGTTCTCCCCCGGGTGCTGCAGTTACATGCGAATCACATGTTCGGGTAGTTCGGGCCGCCGCTGCCTTCCGGCACGGCCCAGTCGATGTTCTGGGTCGGATCCTTGATGTCGCAGGTCTTGCAGTGCAGGCAGTTCTGGGCGTTGATCTGCATGCGCGGCCCGCTCGGGTCTTCGACGATTTCGTACACCCCGGCCGGGCAGTAGCGCGTCTCCGGGGCGTTGTAGAGGGCCAGGTTGGTGCTGATCGGCACCGAGGCGTCCTTCAGGCGCAGGTGGCAGGGCTGCTCCTCGCTGTGGTTGGTGGCCGAGATGAACACCGAGGACAGGCGGTCGAAGCTGATCTTGCCGTCCGGCTTGGGATAGACGATGGGCGCGCACTCGGAGGCCTTCTTCAGCTGGGTGTGGTCGGCGTGGTGGCGCAGGGTCCACGGTGCCCGGCCCTTCAGCAGGAAGGTGTCGATGGCGCTGTAGGCGATGCCGCCCCACAGGCCCCAGCGGAAGCTCGGGCGGATGTTGCGCACCTGGTACAGCTCGTCCCACAGCCAGCTCTGCTTGAGGCGCTCGGGGTAGCCCAGCACCTCGTGGCCGGTCTGGCCCTCGGCGGTGAGGTGGGCGAAGATCGCCTCGGCGGCCTCGATGCCCGACTTCATGGCCATGTGGGTGCCCTTCACCTTGGGCACGTTGAGGAAGCCGGCGGTGTCACCGACCAGCACGCCGCCCGGGAAGCTCAGCTTCGGCACCGACTGGAAGCCGCCTTCGTTGAGGGCCCGCGCGCCGTAGGCGATGCGCCGGCCGCCTTCGAAGAACTTGCGGATCTCCGGATGGGTCTTGAAGCGCTGGAACTCCTCGTAGGGCGACAGGTGCGGGTTGCTGTAGTCCAGGCCGACCACGAAGCCCACCGCGACCTGGTTGTTCTCCAGGTGGTACAGGAAGGAGCCGCCATACACGTCGCTGGACACGGGCCAGCCCACGGTGTGCAGGGTCAGGCCTTGCTGGTGCACCTCGGGGCGCACCTCCCACAGCTCCTTGATGCCGATCCCGTAGGTTTGCGGGTCGACGCCCTCGCGCAGATTGAACTTGCTGAACAGGCCCTTGGTGAGGGAGCCGCGGCAGCCTTCCGAGAAGACGGTCTGGCGCGCATGCAACTCGATGCCCGGCTGATGGTTGGGGCCGGGTTCGCCGTTCTTCTCCAGGCCCATGTCGCCGGTGGCGATGCCCTTGACGGAGCCGTCCGCGTGGTAGAGCACCTCGGCGGCGGCGAAGCCCGGGTAGATCTCGACGCCCAGTTCTTCGGCCTGCTGGCCGAGCCAGCGCACCACGTTGCCGAGGCTGACGATGTAGTTGCCCTCGTTGTGCATCTGGGGCGGGGTCGGCAGCTTGTAGGCCTTGTCGGTGGTGAGGAAGAGGAAGCGGTCTTCCTTCACCGGCGTGTTGAGGGGCGCACCGCGCTCCTTCCAGTCCGGGAACAGCTCCTCCAGCGCGCGGGGTTCGATGACGGCGCCGGACAGGATGTGGGCCCCGACTTCCGAGCCCTTTTCGACGACGCACACCGAAAGCTCGGCGCCTGCCTTGCCGGCCAGTTGCTTCAGGCGGATCGCGGTGCTCAGCCCCGAGGGGCCGGCACCGACGATCACCACGTCGTATTCCATCGCGTCACGCGTCATTGCTGCTGTCTCCGGAGAAAGGGGGGTAGGGGCGGCTTCAGCCGCCCTCAGATGCTTGATCGAAGTCCGCGGGCGGCTGAAGTCGCCCCTGCAGGGTGGGTGCTTAGAACAGGGCTTCTTCCAGGGCCAGCACTTCGGCTGCGCCATTCACGATGGCATCCCGGTAGCTGTTGGCTTCGGGCACCACGTGCTTGGCGAAGTAGGCCGCGGTGGCCAGCTTGGCCTTGTAGAAGCCGGCATCGGCACCGTCCAGGCGGCCGGCGGCGATCTGCGCGGAGCGGGCCATCAGCCAGGCGCCGACGACGATGCCGGTGAGCTTGAGGAAGGGCACCGAACCGGCCGCGGCGGCCTGGGGGTTGCTGTCGTAGTTGGCGAGCAGCCAGTGGGTGGCTTCGTCGAGGGCGGCGATGCCGTCACCCAGCGCATCGGCCAGATCCTTCATGCCCGCATCGCCGGTGTTGCGCAGGGCGCTGCCGGTCTCGGCAATGTCGGCAAGCAGTTGCTGCATGCTCTTGCCGCCTTCCTTGGCGGTCTTGCGGCCGATCAGGTCGTTGGCCTGGATGGCGGTGGTGCCTTCGTAGATGGTGATGATGCGGGCATCGCGCATGTACTGGGCGGCGCCGGTCTCCTCGATGAAGCCCATGCCGCCGTGCACCTGCACGCCATTCCAGGTGATGCCCTGGGCGTTCTCGGTGCACCAGCCCTTGACCACCGGGGTCAGCAGCTCCAGGCGGCGCTGGTTGGCGGCACGCACTTCGGCGTCCGGGTGGCTCTTGGCGCGGTCCATGCAGCCGGCCACGTAGTAGGCGATGGCGCGGCCGGCCTCGGTGCGGGACTTCATGTCCATCAGCATGCGGCGCACATCCGGGTGGTGCAGGATGGGCTTCTTCTCGCCGCTCTTGTCGCCGATGATCCTGCCCTGGATGCGCTCGCGGGCGTAGGCCAGGGCGTGCTGGTAACTGCGCTCGGAGACGCCGACGCCTTCCAGGCCGACGTTGAGGCGGGCGTGGTTCATCATGGTGAACATGTACTCGAGGCCGCGGTTCGGCTCACCGACCAGGTAGCCGATGGCGCCGCCCTTGTCACCGAAGGACATCACTGCGGTGGCGCTGCCATGGATGCCCATCTTGTGCTCGATGGAGGCGCAGATCAGGTCGTTGCGCTCGCCCAGGCTGCCGTCGGCGTTGACCAGGAACTTGGGCGCGATGAACAGGGAGATGCCCTTCACGCCCGGGGGGGCGTCCGGCAGGCGGGCCAGCACGAGGTGGATGATGTTCTCCGCCATGTCGTGCTCGCCCCAGGTGATGAAGATCTTGGTGCCGCTGATGGCGTAGGTGCCGTCACCGCGGGGCTCGGCCTTGCTGCGGATGGCGGCCAGGTCGGAGCCGGCCTGGGGCTCGGTGAGGTTCATGGTGCCGGTCCACTTGCCGGAGACCATGTTCGGCAGGTAGGTGGCCTTGAGTTCGTCGGAAGCGTGGTGGGCGATGGCTTCCACTGCGCCGAGCGTGAGCATCTGGCACAGGGAGAAGGAGATGCTGGCGGACTTCCACATTTCCAGCACGGCGGTGGATACGGTCACCGGCAGCCCCTGGCCGCCGAATTCGGTGGAGGCGGGCATGCCGTTCCAGCCGGTCTCGCAGAAGGAGGCATAGGCCTCCTTGAAGCCATCGGCGGTGGTGACCACGCCGTCCTTCCACCTGTTGCCCTGCTTGTCGCCCACCGGGTTGAGCGGATCGACCACTTCGGAAGCGAACTTGCCCGCTTCGTCGAGGATCGCCTCGACCAGGTCCAGGGAGACTTCTTCATTGCCGGGCAGGGTGGTGATCTCCTGCAGGCCGGCCAGCTCGTTCATGGCGAACAGCATGTCCTTCACGGGGGCGACGTAGGTGCTCATGGTGCTTCCTTCCGAATTCGGTTGAATGGGGTGCTGCGTGTTTCTCCGGGTGTGCAGGGGCGTAGGGGCGGCTTCAGCCGCCCTCGATCCGTCGCACAGGCGCGGTCCCTTGGCCCGCGTCCGCGGGCGGCTTCAGCCGCCCCTACACGTTCAGAGGCTGCCGGCCAGCTGGGGCACGGCTTCGAACAGGTCGGCGACGAGGCCGTAGTCGGCGACCTGGAAGATCGGGGCCTCGGGGTCCTTGTTGATGG
>WBTZ01000113.1 GCA_009026175.1 Zoogloea sp.
GAATTACGCCCCCCCGGGCTACAGCCCCTACCCCAAGTCGATCTGCACCTCGATCAATCACCAGGTCTGCCATGGCGTCCCCGGCGACAAGGTGCTCAAGAAGGGCGACATCGTCAATCTGGACATCACTGTCATCAAGGACGGCTACCACGGCGACACCAGCCGCATGTTCCTGGTGGGCGGCGACAACAATTGCAGCATCCTGGCCCGCCGCCTGTGCCAGATCACCTATGAATGCCTGTGGCTGGGCATCGCCCAGGTCAAGCCGGGCGCCCACCTGGGGGACATCGGCCACGCCATCCAGAAGCACGCCGAAGGCAACGGCTTCTCCGTGGTCCGGGAATTCTGCGGCCACGGCATCGGCGCCAAGTTCCACGAAGACCCGCAGGTGCTGCATTACGGCAAGCCCGGTACCGGCATCGAGCTCAAGCCGGGCATGATCTTCACCATCGAGCCGATGATCAACGCCGGCAAGGCGGCGATCTCCGAGCTACCCGACGGCTGGACCATCGTCACCCGCGACCGCAGCCTGTCGGCCCAGTGGGAGCACATGATCCTCGTCACCGAGACAGGCGTGGAAGTCCTGACCCTGTCGGCCGGCTCCCCGCCGCGCCCGGACATCGTAGCCAACCTCCTTCCCTGACCTGCCCGCCAAGATGTCCGAATCAGCACCCATCCTGCCGCCCGACACCACGCGGGCACTGATCACCCGCTACAAGACGCGCCTGAAGACCGGAGGAGAAGCCCTCCGCGAGGCGTACGAAGCCCGCCCGCTGACCGACCCGATCCTGAAGGGGCGCTCCCACCTGGTGGATGCGGTGCTGGTGGACCTCTGGCAGGACTTCCAGCTGCCTGCCGGCGCCAGCCTTGTCGCGGTCGGCGGCTATGGACGGGAGGAGCTCTTCCCCTGCTCGGACGTGGACCTGCTTTTCCTCCTGGAAAGCGAGGCCGACGCCGACCTGGAGGAGCGTCTGGCGCAGATGATCGGCCTGATCTGGGACATCGGCCTCGACATCGGGCACAGCGTCCGCACCATCGCAGAATGCCTGGACGAGGCCGGCCGCGACGTGACGGTCATGACGAACCTGCTCGAGGCCCGCTTCATCCACGGCAACCGGCGTCTCTACGACGGGTTTGAAGCCGACCTGCGCGGCCTGCTCAACCCCGGCCAGTTCTTCAAGGCCAAGCGGCTGGAGCAGGAGCAGCGCTACACCCGCCATAACGAAACCCCCTACTCCCTCGAGCCGAACTGCAAGGAAAGCCCCGGAGGGCTGCGCGACCTTCAGCTGATCGGCTGGATCAGCCGGGCGGCCGGCTTCGGCACGCACTGGCGTGACCTGGCCCGCCACAGCCTGATCACCGACGAGGAGGCCACCGAACTCCGGGAGCTGGAGCGCTTCCTGCAGCACGTACGGATCCGCCTGCACCACCTGACCGGCCGGCGCGAAGACCGCCTGCTGTTCGACCACCAGGAGAAACTCGCCCGCAAGTTCGGCTACGACTCCACCGAAACCCGGCGGGCCTCGGAAGTCTTCATGCAGGAGTACTACCGGACGGCCAAGAAGGTCACCCAGCTCAACACCATCCTGCTGCAGAACTTCGGCGTCGAGTTCTTCCCCAACCGCTACCCGGCGGCGATCAACATCAACGAACGCTTCCAGTGCGTCCGCGAGCTCCTCGACGTGCGCGACGAGGGCGTCTTCGACCGCCACCCGAGCGCCCTGCTCGAGTGCTTCCTGCTCCTCGAACAACGCTCCGAGCTCAAGGGCATGACCGCCCGCACCCTGCGCGCCCTGTGGCGCGGGCGCAAGCTGATCAACGCCGAGTTCCGCCAGAACCCGACCAACCGCGCCCTCTTCCTGCGCCTGCTGCAGCAGCGCCGGGGGGTCGTGCACGAGCTGCGGCGGATGAACCAGTACGGCATCCTGAGCTTCTACCTGCCGGCCTGGCGACGCATCGTCGGACAGATGCAGCACGACCTTTTCCACGTCTATACCGTGGATCAACACATCCTGCAGGTGCTGCGCAACGTGCGCCGCTTCATGGTGGCCGAGCATGCCCATGAGTATCCGCTGCTGACCCGCATCTGCACCGGCTTCGAGAAGCCCTGGCTGATCTACATCGCCGCCCTCTTCCATGACATTGCCAAGGGCCGCGGCGGCGACCACTCCAAGCTGGGCATGAAGGACGCCCGCGACTTCTGCGAATCCCACGGACTGGAGCCTGCGGACACCGACCTGGTCGAGTGGCTGGTACAGCACCACCTGTCCATGTCCAACGTGGCGCAGAAGCAGGACCTCTCCGACCTGGAGGTCATCCAGCGCTTCGCCGCACTGGTGCAGGACGAGCGCCACCTCAACGCCCTCTACATCCTGACCCACGCCGACATCCGCGGCACCAGCCCGAAGGTATGGAACGGCTGGAAGGGCAAGCTGCTGGAAGACCTCTACTTCGCCACTCAGCGGCTGCTGCGCGGCGCCACGCCTCAACAGGCGCTGGGCACCCCCATCCGCCAGGAAGACGCCCGCAACCTGCTGCGCTATTACGGCCTGCGCCCGGGCACCGAGGACGCGCTGTGGGACCAGCTCGACACGGTGTATTTCCTGCGCCATGACGCCGAGGACATCGCCTGGCACGCGCGCATGCTGTATTACCGCGTGGAAACGGGCGAACCGATCGTCAAGGCGCGCCTGAGCCACGTGGGCGAAGGCCTGCAGGTCATGGTGTACATGAAGGACCAGAAGGACCTCTTCATGCGCCTGTGCGGATTCTTCAGCCGGCTGGGCTTCTCCATCGCCGACGCGAAGATCCACACCACGCGCCACGGCTACGCCCTCGACAGCTTCGTGCTGCTCGACCCGGGCCAGGAAGTCCATTACCGGGACCTGATCAACCTGCTCGAACACGACCTGACCGAGAGGCTGGCCACCCACGCGCCGGTCGACCGGCCCGCCGGCGGCCGCCTGTCCCGCGAGGTCAAGCACTTCCCGATCACCCCGGAAGTCAGCATCCGACCGGACGAACGGGGCCAGCACCACATCATGTCAGTGACCGCCGCAGACCGCCCGGGCCTGCTCTTCGGTGTTGCGGAAACCCTGGTGCACTACGGGATCAACCTGCACACCGCCAAGATCGCCACCCTCGGCGAGCGCGTCGAGGACACCTTCCTGATCAGCGGCCCCGGGCTCTCCCAGGACGCCCAGGTGCTCAAGATCGAATCCGACCTGCTGGAAAAGCTCGCCGTGTAGGGATGGCGCCAGCCCGCCCACGGGATGGCTGGATCGAAGCCCGCGGGCGGCTGAGGCCGCCCCTGCGGGGCCTTCGCAGCCCGGAAGGGCCTCAGTCGTCGCCGGCGCCCGGGGCGTCCGGAAAGAGCACCTCGGTGAAGCCGAAGCGGGAGAAATCCCGGATGCGCATCGGATACAGAATGCCGTCCAGGTGGTCGCATTCGTGCTGCACGACACGGGCGTGAAAACCCTCGGCACGCCTGTCGATCGCCCGCCCCGCCTCATCGAAGCCGGCGTACTGCAGCGACGTCCAGCGCGGCACCCAGCCGCGCAGGCCCGGCACGGACAGACAGCCCTCCCAGCCACCCTCCTCATCCTCACTCAGCGGCGTGAGAACCGGATTGATCAGCACGGTGTCAGGCACCGCCGCTGCGTCCGGATAACGCGCAGTCGGACCGCCACCGAAGATCACCACCCGCAGGTCAACACCGATCTGCGGCGCGGCCAGCCCGGCACCGCTGAGATGAGCCATCGTATCCCGCATGTCGCGGATCAGGGCCGCCAGCTCCGGCGTGCCGAAGGCCTCCACCGGCTGCGCCCGCCTGAGCAGGCGCGAATCGCCCATGCGAAGAACTTCGCGGATCATGCTTCGCAGATGTGGTCGAGCACCTTGCGGACCCGCCCCATCGCCTCGCGGAGAACCACGTCGATCTCGTCGAAACAGATCCGGTTGGCGCTGTTGGCACGGCCGGCCGCATAGTTGGCCACCACGTTGATGGCCGCATAGGGAATACCCAGCTCGCGGGCCAGAGCCGCCTCCGGCATGCCCGTCATGCCGACCACGTCGGCGCCATCCCGCTCCAGGCGGTTGATCTCGGCCGCCGTCTCCAGGCGCGGGCCCTGGGTGGCCGCATAGACGCCGCCATCGAAGACCTTCTCGCCGGCCGCCACCCCGGCGCGCAGGATGCGCTGGCGGATCCCGTCATCGTAGGGCTCGGTGAAATCGATGTGCACCACGGGCTCGTCCGAACTCTCGTGGAAAGTGCTCTTGCGGCCCCAGGTGTAATCGATGATCTGATCGGGCACCACCAGGGTGCCGGGACACAGATCAGCCCGGATGCCGCCCACCGAAGCCACGGAAATGATCGCATCCACCTTGGCGTTGTGGAGCGCCCACAGGTTGGCCTGGTAGTTCACCCGGTGCGGCGCAATGGTGTGGCCGTAGCCGTGGCGGGCCAGGAAAACCACCGGCTTTCCGCACAGCTTTCCGAAGGTCAGCGCCCCTGACGGCTCTCCGTATGGGGTCCGCACCACCTCGCGGCGAATCAGGTCCAGGGTGGCCAACTGGGTCAGGCCGCTACCGCCAATGATTGCCAGCATGCGTGGCTACTCCTCGAAAAAGCGTGTCGGGCGCGAATATTAGCACGGCCGGAGATCGCATCCTGTAATGCTGCGACGCGCAAAGACGTGCTAAAATTTTATGTTTACAAGTACTTCCGGTATCCAACCACATGTCCCGCGCCATTCGTAACATCGCCATCATCGCCCACGTCGACCACGGCAAGACCACCCTCGTCGACCAGCTCCTGCGCCAGTCCGGCACTTTCCGTGAAAATCAGCAGGTCAGCGAACGAATCATGGATTCGGGCGATATCGAAAAGGAACGGGGCATCACCATCCTCTCGAAGAACTGTGCGATCCAGTACGGCGAGACCCACATCAACATCGTCGACACCCCGGGCCACGCCGACTTCGGCGGCGAGGTCGAGCGCGTGCTGTCGATGGTCGACAGCGTGCTGCTGCTGGTCGATGCGGTTGAAGGCCCGATGCCCCAGACCCGCTTCGTGACCCGCAAGGCCCTGGCCCTCGGCCTCAAGCCGATCGTCGTGGTCAACAAGATCGACCGTCCGGGCGCCCGTCCTGACTGGGTGATCAACCACACCTTCGACCTCTTCGACAAGCTCGGCGCCACCGACGAGCAGCTCGACTTCCCGGTCATCTACGCCTCCGGCCTCAACGGCTTCGCCATCGAGAACGTGGACGACGAGCGCGTCGACATGCGCCCCCTGTTCGAGGCCATCCTCAAGCACGTGCCGGCCCCCGAAGTGGATGCCGAGGGTCCCCTGCAGATGCAGATCTGCTCCCTCGACTACTCCACCTACATGGGCCAGATCGGCATCGGCCGCATCAAGCGCGGCCGCATCCGCCCCAACCAGGAACTCGTCGTGATGTACGGCGACGAGAACCGCGGCAAGGGCAAGGTCAGCCAGATCCTGACCTTCAAGGGTCTCGAGCGCTCCCCCGCCGAAGTGGCCGAAGCCGGCGACATCGTGCTGGTGGCCGGCATCTCCCAGGTCAACATCGGCGTGACCCTGTGTGATCCGGAATGCCTCGAAGGCATGACCCCGATCGCGGTGGACGAGCCCACCCTGACCATGAACTTCATGGTCAACTCCTCCCCGCTGGCCGGCCGCGAAGGCAAGTTCGTGACCAGCCGCCAGATCCGCGAGCGCCTCGAAAAGGAACTGCTCAAGAACGTCGCCCTGCGCGTCAACTTCACCAGCGACTCCGACACCTTCGAAGTGTCCGGCCGCGGCGAACTGCACCTGACCATCCTCCTCGAGAACATGCGCCGCGAAGGCTACGAGCTGGCGGTCGGCCGCCCGCGCGTGGTGTTCAAGGAGATCGACGGCGTGAAGAGCGAGCCGTACGAAATGCTCACCGTCGACGTGGAAGAAGACCACCAGGGCGGCGTGATGGAAGAACTCGGCCGTCGCCGTGGCGAACTCCAGGACATGCAGCCGGACGGCAAGGGGCGCGTGCGTCTCGAATACCGCATCCCGGCCCGCGGCCTGATCGGCTTCCAGGGCGAGTTCCTGACCATGACCCGCGGCACCGGTCTGGCCAGCCACGTGTTCGACGACTACGGCCCGATGGGTGGCACCCTGGCCGAACGCCGCAACGGCGTGCTGATCTCCCAGAACGACGGTGAAGCGGTGGCCTACGCCCTGTGGAACCTGCAGGATCGTGGCCGCATGTTCGTGAGCCCGGGCGATGCGCTGTACGAAGGCATGATCATCGGCATCCACACCCGTGACAACGACCTCGTGGTGAACCCGATCAAGGGCAAGCAGCTGACCAACGTGCGCGCCTCCGGCACCGACGAAGCCGTGCGCCTGATCAACCCGATCCAGCTGACCCTCGAATCCGCGATCGAGTTCATCGCCGATGACGAGATCGTCGAGATCACCCCCAAGAGCATCCGTCTGCGCAAGCGCTTCCTCAAGGAACACGACCGCAAGCGTGCCGCACGCGAAGAGGCGTAAGCCTCACTGCAGCGCAGCCGGACTCGGTGCCGGCAAGCAGCCAACAAAAAGCGCGACCCGAGGGTCGCGCTTTTTGTTGGTCTTCCGCGGCTTGCAGACCGCCCTGCCGGGCTGCGCCCGGGACGCTCAGCAGTCGCAGCGGGAAGCCAGGAAGGCGGCAAACTCCGCCCCCACTTCCTGATGGCGGAGCCCCAGCTCCACCGTGGCCTTCAGATAGCCCAGCTTGGAACCACAGTCGTAGCGCTTGCCGCGGAACTGGTAGGCCAGGATGGCCTCCTCCTGCAACAGGGACGCAATGGCATCGGTGAGCTGCAGCTCGCCGCCAGCCCCCGGCTTGAGCTGGCGCAGATGCTCGAAGATGCGCCCGGTCAGGATGTAGCGGCCGATCACCGCCTGGGTCGAGGGAGCTTCCTCAGGCTTCGGCTTCTCGACGATTCCCGTCACCCGTTGCACTTCGCCGCTGTTCTTCTCGGTACTGACGATGCCGTACTGGCGCGTCTCTTCCGGCGCCACGTTCATCACGCCGAGCACAGAGCAGCGGTGGTAATTGTAGACTTCGGTCATCTGCTTCATCACCGGCGTATCCCCCAGGGAATCCACCAGATCGTCCGCCAGCAGCACGGCAAACGGCTCCTCACCGACCACCGATGCGGCGCACAGCACCGCATGGCCGAGGCCCAGGGCTTCGGCCTGCCGGATGTAGATGCAATTGACGTGGGACGGCACCGTGTCCCGCACGATCTTCAGCAACTCCGCCTTGCCGCGCATCTCCAGCTCGGTCTCGAGCTCGTAGGCCTTGTCGAAGTGATCCTCGATGGCACGCTTGGAGCGGCCCGTGATGAAGACCAGATCGGTCATGCCGGCCGCGACGGCCTCCTCCACCGCGTACTGGATCAGTGGCTTGTCCACGATGGGCATCATTTCCTTGGGGCTGGCCTTGGTGGCCGGCAGAAAACGGCTGCCCAGACCCGCTACCGGAAAAACGGCCTTTCTCACCTTCTTCAGCATCATCACTCTCCGAACAATGTTCCCTGCCCGTCCGGCACCACGGCCGTCACGGCTTCCAGCAGACGGCGCAGGCCATCCTCGTCGAGGATGCTGACGCCCAATTGCTGCGCTTTTTCGAGCTTGCTGCCTGCGTCCTCGCCGGCAACCACGTAATCCGTCTTCTTCGACACGGAACCGGCCACCTTGCCGCCTGCCGCCTCGATCATGGCCGTTGCCTCATCCCGGCTCAGGGTGGGCAGCGTACCGGTGAGCACCAGCTTCTTTCCCGCCAGGATTCCCGGTTCGGGCGTCGCGGCAGGTTCAGTCTCAGGCCAGCGCAGCGCCTGCTCGAGGGCCGCAATGACCTCCCGGTTGTGCGCTTCGGCCAGGAAATCGAGAATCGAGCGGGCCACCACCGGCCCCACGTCCGGCACCGCCATCAGGGCTGCCTCATCGGCCGCCAGGAAGTTGGGCAGACGCCCGAAGTGACGGGCCAGATCCTTGGCCGTGGTCTCCCCCACATTGCGGATGCCCAGGCCGAAGATGAAGCGGGCCAGCGTGGTGTCGCGGCTGTTGTCGATGGCCTCGACCAGATTGGCGGCAGACTTCTCGCCCATCCGCTCCAGCCCGGCCAGCACCGCTTCGTTCACCCGCTCCCGGTCATACAGGTCAGCCGGGTTGCGCACCACCCCGGCACTGACCAGCTGATTGACGATCTGCTCGCCCAGGCCGTCGATATCCACCGCCCGCCGGCTCGCGAAATGCAGCAGCGCCTGCTTGCACTGGGCCGGGCAGAACAGCCCGCCGGTGCATCGGGCCACCGCCTCGTCCTCGCCGCGCGTCACGTGGGAACCACACTCCGGGCACTGGTGGCCGATGCTCTCCAGCAGATCGAAGCGGGCCGGCTCGCCTTCCCGGCGCTCCAGGATGGGGCCGACCACCTCGGGAATCACATCGCCGGCCCGCCGCACCACGACCCAGTCGCCGATGCGCACATCCTTGCGGTCGATCTCCCCCTGGTTGTGCAGGGTTGCATTGGTCACCGTCACGCCACCGACAAAGACCGGCTCGAGGCGGGCCACAGGGGTTACCGCTCCGGTGCGCCCCACCTGCACGTCAATGCCCAGCAGGCGGGTAGCCACTTCCTGCGCGGGATACTTGTGAGCCACCGCCCAGCGTGGCTCACGGGACACAAAGCCGAGCGTCCGCTGCAACTCGAGGCTGTCAACCTTGTAGACCACCCCGTCGATATCGAAGGGCAGCGTGGCACGCAAGGCGGCCATCCCGGCATGAAAACGGGCCAGCTCCAGCGGCCCCTCGGCCCGGCAGCGGTGCACGCAAACCGGAACGCCGAAGGCTTCGAGGGCATCGAGAATGCCGCTGTGGCTTTCCGGCATGGCCCAGCCCTGGACCTCACCCAGCCCGTAGGCAAAGAAGGACAGCGGGCGCCGCGCAGTGATCGAAGGGTCGAGCTGGCGCAGGCTGCCAGCCGCCGCATTGCGGGGGTTGACGAAGACCTTCTGGCCCGCCGCCGCCTGGGCCTCGTTGAAGCGCTCGAACTCGTCCCGCCGCATGTACACTTCGCCACGCACCTCCAGCACTGGTGGCGCCTCGCCCTTCAGGCGCAGGGGGATCTGGCGCACGGTGCGCACGTTGGCGGTGACGTCCTCGCCGGTGCTGCCGTCACCGCGGGTGGCCGCCTGGACCAGGATCCCGTGCTCGTAGCGCAGATTGATCGCCAGACCGTCGAACTTCAGCTCGGCCGCATAGGTGATGGGGGCAGCAGCCTCGTCAAGCCCGAGGGCCCGGCGCACCCGCGCATCAAAGCTCAGGGCGCCCTGCTCGGTGGTATCCGTCTCGGTGCGGATCGACAGCATCGGTAGCGCATGGGCAACGGACGCCAGCTCGGTGGACGCTTGCCCACCCACACGGCGGGTCGGCGAATCAGCAGTGATCAGGTCGGGGAATTCCTCTTCCAGGGCCTGCAGGGCCTGGAAGAGGCGGTCGTACTCGGCGTCCGGCACCGTGGGTGCATCGAGCACGTAATAGGCGTATTCGTGGCGTTCGAGCTCCTCGCGCAGGGCCGCCGCCCGGGCGCGGGCTTCCTCAGGGGCCGTCATCGACCGGCCGCGTCAGGAAAACAGACGGCGGGCCAGCGGAGAGCCCGGCGCAATGCCGTACTCGGCCATCTGCCCCTGGTACTGCTCGATCTGTGCCCGGATCAGGCCGGCGGCCTTCTCGCCGAAGGGCGAGCGGTTGTCATCCACCACGGCGCCGTTGAGGGCCTCGGCAAGCTGCTGGGCCAGCGCCATCATGCGGTCGAAAGTCTTCACGCCGTCGGCCACCCGCGGCACATCGACGCTCAGGGTGACGCCCTGGGTGGCCAGACTGCGCATTTCCTCGGCGACGAACACGCTGGACTCCAGGTTGCTCAGCACGAACTGGCTGTTCCCCGTCTCATCCAGCGCATGGAAGCAGCCGTCAGTCAGCAGCTCAAGCCCCGCGGCCTCGGCCAGGCCACGCAACTTGGTGCCCGCGAACGGCAGGTCGCGCGCCACCACATTGACGCCGATCTGGATATCCACCCCGGCACAGAAGCGGTCAAGCTCGGCCGCCTGGGCGACAGACTCACCGCGGGCCGGGAGGGACGGGATCGCCATGAAGATGTCACACATGTGCTGAAGGCCGTCGGTCAGCCGCGCCAGGTCTGCATCGGACGCAGGGCCGCGGCGGTCCACCAGTTGAAGCGCCGCGCAGACCCAGTGATAGGTTCCGCCGCTGTTGGGACCGACCACCTCCCAGCGGTTGTCGGAGTCGGAAAACCCGAACCAGCGCACCGGCTTGGCAATCCCGTCCAGTTGCTGGGCAGCCGCCTGCCACAGCCGGCCGGCCACGACGGGTTCGATGGACTCGATGCGCACGACCCAGTCGGCACGCTCGTCCACCTCCGAGGGCAGCAGCGGCGGTACGCGACGGGCGCTGGCTTCCTTCACCGTCTTGGCGCTGGGTGGCACACGGGGCGCGGGTTCCGAGCCGATCACCGGCTCGACGCGATCGGGCTTCAGCACGCCTGCCGGCAGTTCGCTGAGGACAGGCTCCTGGACCGCCGGCGTGGCGGCCTCGATGGCCTTGCGCTGCTTGCGCTCCTGCCACTTGTTGAAGGCAAAGATGCCAACGACGACGACACCGCCGACGCCGACCAGACCCATTTGCAACTCACTGATTGCCATCGATTTCCCTTGTTTCCGATCAGGCTGCGACGGATTCTGCCAGCCGCAGCGCTTCCTCGATATCCACTTCCACGACCCGCGATACGCCCTGTTCCTGCATCGTGACCCCAACCAGCTGCTGCGCGATCTCCATGGTGATCTTGCTGTGGCTGATGAACACGAACTGGGTCTGCGACGACATCCGCTTGACCATCTGACAGTAGCGCTCTGTATTCGAGTCGTCGAGAGGTGCATCGACCTCGTCCAGCATGCAGAAGGGTGCGGGATTGAGCTGGAACATCGAAAACACCAGCGCAATGGCCGTCAGGGCCTTCTCGCCGCCCGAAAGCAGCTGGATCGAACTGTTCTTCTTGCCCGGCGGCTGGGCCACGATGGAGATCCCCGCATCGAGGATCTCATCGCCGGTCAGCACCAGCCGTGCTTCTCCCCCACCGAACAGCATGGGGAAGAGGCTGCCGAAATGACGATTAACCGTATTGTACGTCTCTTGAAGCTGCTCACGCGTCTCCCTGTCGATCCGCCGGATCGCATCCTCCAGGGTGTCGATGGCCCCCAGCAGGTCTTCAGTCTGGGTATCCAGATAGGTTTTGCGTTCCACCGCAGACTTCAACTCGTCAAGCGCCGCCAGGTTGACCGGGCCCAGCTCGGCGATCTCCCGCCCCAGGCGGGCCACCTCGCGCTGCAGCGATCCTTCCTTGATATCCGGCGTCAGCAGCGGCAACAGGGCGACCTCATCGGCCTGGGCCTCCTCAAGACGCGCAGCGTGCTGGCTTTCCGCCATTTCGGCGGCCTGCACCCGCAGGCGCAGATCAGCCACCCGCTCCCGCTGGGGCGCCGCGGCATGTTCGGTGCGCTGGCGGTCGTCCTCGAGTGCCCGCAGCCGGCCGTTCACGCCTTCAAGAAGATTGCGGCTTTCCGCCAGGGCCGTCTCGCGCTCGCCACGCAGCGCCACCGCTTCCTGCAGGCGCTCCGACACCGAGACCTCGTCGATCTCCATCAGGCTCTCGCGACGCTCCTGCAACTCCTCGGCGATGCGCTGCAACTGCTCGCCGGCCAGCGCCCGGTTGCGCGAGATGTCCTCCAGCTTGCTGGCACACTCCCGTTCCGAATGGCGGGCCTCCTGCAGCTCCCGGCCCAGGGCCTGGTCGAGGGCGCGGGTCTCCCGCAACGCACTTTCGCGCTCCTGCCGGACGGCCTCGGCCGCATCCAGGCGCCCCCGCTGCAGCTCGGCCAGCTCGCGGCTGCGCTCCAGTTCGGTCTCCGCACGCATCAGGCGATCACGCTCGGCTTCCTCACCATGGGCAATCTCGCCAAGATCCCGATCCACCTGCCCGCAGCGCTCCTCGTAACGGATCCGCGCCTGATTGAGCTTGAGCACCTCTACCTGTTCGGCATGCACGCGCGCCTGCAGGCCCTGGGCATCCCGGCGCAGGCTGGCGAGGCTGTCCTGCAGGCGGGTGGCCAGCGCCTCCGCCTCGCCCACGGCCTCCCGCGCCAGGGCGGCCTCGTCCTGAGCCGCCTCTACCTCGGCGGCCAGCTGCTCGATCTCCCGCTGGCGCTCGATGACGCCATGGGTCCGTGCATCTGGCGCGTAATGGCTCAGGGCATGGCGGTCGAGCAGGCGCCCTTCCCGGGACACCAGAAGGCAGCCAGCCGGCAAGCCATCGCGACGGTCCACCCACGACGCCAGCTCATCCGCAACGAAGACGCCGGCCAGCCACGCCTCCAGCACGGCCTCCAGCCCCGTCTCCGGGTGCACCAGGTCGAGCAATGGACGCGTACCCTCCGGTGCCGTACAGGTACGGCCGGAATCCGGCAGGACAGGCAGCAGGAAGGTGACCGCACCGGGCACCCGGTCGGCCAGCGCCGCCAGCGCCGCCTGCCCGTCCGCGGCCGGGAGCGCACCCAGGCGTTCGCGCAGCACGGCTTCCAGCGCCAGCTCCCAGCCGGCTTCGACCTTCAGCCGCTGCCACAAGGGCTTGAGGCCGTCCAGATGATGGCGCCGCAGCCAGTCCCCCAGTTGCCCCTGCACCTGGACCTTGTTCTGCAGCTGGACCAGGGCCTCCCGGCGGGCGCGCAGTTCGGTGGCCCGTTTCTGGGCATGACGCTCGGTGTCTACGGCCTGTTTCAACGCCAGCTGGGCGTGCGGCAAGCGGGCCCCCGCCTCGCCGATCTCGCTCTGGGCGCGCTCGAGACACGCCTCGAGCTCGTCCAGGGCGGCTTCGCGCTCGGCCACCAGACGCAGATCGGGGGCCTGCACGGCGGCCTGTTCCTGCAGCAGGCGGGCACGCCGCTGGGCCAGGGCCTCCAGGCTGCGCTCGCTGCTCTGGCGGTGGGTATCTTCGACGCGGATCTGCTGCTCAGCCTGGTTGAGCTCCCGACGCACCGCGGCCGCCGTGGCATCGGCGCCGCGCAGCGCCTCCTCCGCCTCGGGCAGGCGCTCGCTCACTTCCGTGTGGCGGGCCTCCGCCTGTTCGGCACGCAGGGCGGCATGCTCGAGCAGGCCCTGCCAGCGCTCGCTCTCGCCGGCGAGGTTGTCCAGCTGGCTGCGCCACTGGGCATCGTCGCGCTCGAGCTGGGCCAGGCGGCTCTCGAGGATGCGCCGGCTGTCCCGCAGACGGGCCAGCTCGCCCTCCAGGCGTGTCAGCTCGGAGCTGACCGAAAACAGCGCCGACTGGGCCAGCTGGACGCCCTCGTTGGCCTGCAGCTGGGACTCCCGCGCCTCCTCGAGCTGGGCCTCCAGCTCCTGCAGGCGGCTCGAATCCGCCTCGATGCGCCGCGTGGCGTCAGCCAGCTCGCCGGACAGGCGCGCCTTCTCGGCCCGCGCCTCGTAGCACTTGAGCAGCCACAGCAGGTTCTGCCGCTCGGACAGGCTGGCATTGAGCTGGCGATACTTCTCGGCGACTGCGGCCTGGGCCTCCAGCTTGCCGATCTGCTGCCCGAGCTCGTTGCGGATGTCGTCCAGCCGAGTCAGGTTGTCGCGGGCGTCCGACAGGCGCCCTTCGGTCTCCTTGCGCCGCTCCCGGTACTTGGTGACCCCCGCGGCCTCTTCGAGAAACCCCCGCACCTCTTCCGGCTTGGCCTCGATGATGCGCGAGATCATGCCCTGCTCGATGATCGCGTAGGCCCGCGGCCCCAGGCCGGTGCCGAGGAACAGGTCGATCACGTCCTTGCGGCGGACCTGCGTCCCGTTGATGAAATAGGTGGATTCACCGCTGCGGTCGAGCACCCGCTTCACCGCCACCTCGGCATAGGGCTTCCACTGCCCCGCGGCCTTGCCTTCGGCGTTGTCGAAGACCAGCTCGACGCTGGCCCGCGACACCGGCTTGCGGGTCGTCGAGCCATTGAAGATCACGTCCATCATGGACCCGCCGCGCAGGGCCGATGCCCGCGACTCGCCAAGCACCCAGCGCACCGCGTCGATGATGTTGGACTTGCCGCAGCCGTTGGGGCCCACCACCCCCACCAGATTTCCAGGCGTGAGGACGGTTGTCGGATCGACAAAGGTCTTGAAACCGGCAAGCTTGAGTTTGGCCAGGCGCACGTGAAAACCGGGAGAAGTAAGGCGTCAGGGATGTCGAAGGGGTTCAGATGCTGCATCGCCGCATCGGCAGCGGCCGCTATAATACCACTCGCGAAAAAAGCGGCCAGCAGCCTCCGTCGGACCCGCTCCCGGAACCCTGCCATGGCCGCCCGGCGCACCCCGCCGCCAATGCCATTTTCATTCCACGCCCGCCCAGGGCCGACTACAGGACCCCATCCGAACGTGAACCCGCATCTTCAGGCGCTCCACCCCTACCCCTTCGAAAAACTCCGCGCCCTTTTTGAAGGCATCACGCCGCCTGCCGGCCTTGCGCCGATCCGCCTGTCCATCGGCGAACCCCAGCACGCCACGCCGGATTTCATCCGCCAGTCTCTGGTGGACAACCTGGGCGGCCTGGCCAATTACCCGACCACCCAGGGCTCCGACGCTCTGCGCCAGTCCATCGCCGGCTGGCTGGAGCGTCGCTACGGCCTGCCGTCGGTCAAGGCCGCCACCCAGGTGCTGCCGGTCAATGGCTCGCGGGAAGCGCTGTTTGCCTTTGCCCAGTGCGTCATCGACGGCAGCCAGCCCGACGCCCTCGTGGTCTGCCCCAATCCCTTCTACCAGATCTACGAAGGCGCAGCCTATCTGGCGGGCGCCCGGCCTTACTTCATCAACAACCTGCCCGGCAACAACTTCGGCTCGAACTTCGCGGCGGTGCCCGAAGCGGACTGGAAGCGGGTCCAGCTGGTCTACGTGTGCTCGCCGGGCAACCCCACCGGACGGGTGCTGTCCCTCGATGAATGGAAGCAGCTCTTCGAGCTGTCGGACCGTTACGGCTTCGTGATCGCCGCCGACGAGTGCTACTCGGAGATCTATTTCGACGACGCCAGCCTGCCCATCGGCGGCCTGGAGGCGGCCCACCGCCTGGGGCGCAGCGATTTCCGCAACGTGGTGATGTTTTCCAGCCTGTCCAAGCGCTCCAACGTGCCCGGCATGCGCTCCGGTTTCGTCGCCGGTGACGCCGAGATCCTCAAGCGCTTCCTGCTCTACCGCACCTACCACGGCTGCGCCATGAGCCCGTCGGTGCAGGCCGCCTCGGCCGCCGCCTGGGACGACGAGGCCCACGTGGCCGAGAACCGTCGCCAGTACCGGGAAAAATTCGCCGTGGTGACGCCCATCATCGCCGCCCACCTGGATGTCGCCCTGCCGGATGCGGGCTTCTACCTGTGGGCCAATGTCTCCCGCCTCGGCCTCAGCGACACCGAGTTCGCCCGGCGTCTGCAGGCCGAATATAATGTGACGGTGCTGCCGGGCTCCTACCTCGCCCGGGAGGCTCACGGCGTCAATCCCGGCGCGGGTTTCGTCCGCATCGCCCTGGTCGCCGACCTGGCCGAGTGTGTCGAGGCCGCGGGACGGATCGCTGCTTTCGCCCAACAACTTTCGAATCATTCATGACCGTACCCCTACACATCATGCCCCATCACGAGAACCCCTTTGCCGCGCTGATCGAAGACCTCTGGGAGCGTCGCACCGATCTGTCGGCGGCCACCGTCACCCCCGAGCAGCTCGAAGCCATCGAGCACGTGATCGAAGAACTCGACCAGGGCAAGCTCCGGGTCGCCGAGAAGATCGACGGCGAGTGGGTCACCCACCAGTGGATCAAGAAGGCCGTGCTGCTGTACTTCCGCACCCATGACAACAAGGTCATGGAAGGCGGTGACACCCGCTACTTCGACAAGGTGCCGACCAAGTTCGACAACTACGACGCCCACGACTTTGCCGCCGGCGGCTTCCGCGTGGTGCCCAATGCAGTGGCGCGCAAGGGCAGCTTCATCGGCAAGGGCGTGGTCCTGATGCCCTCCTACGTCAACATCGGCGCCTACGTCGGCGAAGGCACCATGGTGGACACCTGGGCCACCGTCGGCTCCTGTGCCCAGATCGGCAAGAACGTGCACCTGTCCGGCGGCGTCGGCATCGGTGGCGTGCTCGAGCCGCTGCAGGCCAACCCCACCATCATCGGTGACAACTGCTTCATCGGCGCCCGCTCCGAAGTCGTCGAGGGCGTGATCGTCGAAGACAACTGCGTCATCTCCATGGGCGTGTACATCGGCCAGAGCACCAAGATCTACGACCGGGCCACCGGCGAGGTCATGTACGGCCGTATCCCCGCCGGCTCCGTGGTGGTCAGCGGCAATCTGCCGTCTGCCGACGGCAAGTACAGCCTGTACTGCGCCGTGATCGTCAAGAAGGTGGACGCCCAGACCCGCGCCAAGACCAGCATCAACGAACTGCTGCGCGACTGACCTTTATCCCCCGGGCCGCCGCGCTGCCGCGGTGGCCCGCCGATCCGGGCCAACCGATGATCATCGACAAGCTCTTCGCCCTGATGGCCGAGAAGAAGGCCTCGGACATCTTCATTACCGTTGGCACCCCGATCCACATCAAGATCGACGGCAACACGCTGCCCATCAATCAGCAGGCCATGGATCCGACGATGATCCATCGCATGGCCTACGAGATGATGACGCCCGAGCAGACCGAGCGCTTCGAGAAGCTCAAGGAGATGAACCTCTCCTTCGGGCGGCGCGACATGGGCAACTTCCGGATCAACATCTTCTGGCAGCGCAACAGCATCGCCATCGTGGTGCGCTACATCCTCGGCGAGATTCCGCGGCTCGACACCCTTGGCCTGCCGCCCATCCTCGGCGACGTCATCATGGAGAAGCGCGGCCTCGTGCTGGTGGTCGGCGCCACCGGCTCCGGCAAGTCCACCACCATCGCGTCGATGCTGGACCACCGCAACGAGAACCGCTCCGGCCACATCCTCACCATCGAGGATCCGATCGAATACCTGTTCAAGCACAAGATGTCGCTGGTCAACCAGCGGGAAATCGGTGCCGACACGCTCGACTGGCAGAATGCGCTGCGCAATGCCATGCGCCAGGCCCCCGACTGCATCCTGATCGGCGAGATCCGCGACCGGGAAACCATGCAGGCTGCCCTCGCTTATGCCCAGACCGGCCACCTGTGCCTGGCCACCCTGCACGCCAACAACGCCTACCACGCGCTCAACCGCATCTTCAGCTTCTTCCCGATGGACGGACGCGCCCTGCTGTCCCTCGACCTCGCCGCGACGCTCAAGTGCATCATCTCCCAGCGCCTGGTCAAGCGGCCTGACGGCGGCCGCACGCCCACCGTCGAGATCCTGCTGAACACCCGCCAGGTGGCCGAACTGATCGAGCGCGGCGAGATCTCCGGGATCCGCGAGGCCATGGAGCAGAGCCTGGCCCAGGGTTCCCGCACCTTCGAGCAGGATCTCTTCCGGCTCTACAAGGAAAAGGTCATCAGCCTCGACGAGGCCCTGGCCAACGCCGACTCGCCGACCAACCTGTCCTGGCTGATCAACAACGCGCAGTTCAGCAACGGCAACAGCGAAAAGACCAACACCCGTACGCCCCCCTCCATCGATTTCGAGCAGACCGATCCGGAAGGCGCCTCCTTCCGCGAATTCACCCTCGAACTCGACGACGACTGACAACAAGATCCCCCGACATGACCGCCCCCCAGACTGCAGGGAACCCCAC
>WBTZ01000114.1 GCA_009026175.1 Zoogloea sp.
GCGGGAAGGGCCTGGGCATCGGCCCGGCTGGCATTGCCCATGGCCACTTCGCCCTGGGTGACCTCGGCCTGGGATGACTGGGCGCTCGGGTCTGAGCCGACCCGGAAGGCCGTGCCGCGGACACTCAGGGACGCGGTGGGGGTACGGATCTGGTAGCGTGCGGCGGGGCCACGCTGGGGGGTGACGGTGGTTTCGAGGCGGCCCTGCTCCAGGTTGATCTGGGTGCTCTGCCCGGCGATGCCCTTGTAGCCCTGCATTTTTTCCATCTGCGCCTGGCTGCCGGGCTGCACGGTCAGACGCGACTCATCAGGCATGGCGAGTGTCACGAAGCCGCTCATCCCGGTACGGAGGATGGCGCCTGCCGGGACCCGGGCATCTGCGGTGAGGGGCCGGCCGTTCATCGTCACCTCGCCGTTGAGGGCCACAACCCTGGCGCTGCGGGGCTCGACCCGCAGCCAGCTCTCGGGGATGCGCAGGGGCGTGCCGACCGGAATCCGCATGGGATTGTCGACGCGGTTGAGGGTCTTGAGCCCACGCCAGCGGTAGGGGGGGGCAAGATACTCGCGCTCGATGCCGATCAGGGTGTCGCCGGCCCTCGCGGTGTGGATGATCTCGAGCTCGGACGCACCAGCGCCTTGCGAGACCATCAGGCCCACGGCAATACCCAGGAAACGGAGGGGGGGACGGACCACGTGATCGCTCTTTCTTTCTGTTTTTCGGGGGTTATATTAATTCCCGGCCCCACAGAGGGTGCAAAACTTCGCAAAATACTCCAGACGATCAGGGTGGCATGTTAAATACGCCGCACTGTCGTCTGCGGCAACACCTGTGGTTTCCGCACGTCTGGCGTGGTGTCCGGCCATCAAGGGTGGCCGGGGCCGATACTCCACCGATTTCAAACCCGAAAAGGAAAGAACATGAGTTTCATCCAGGAGTTCAAGGAATTTGCCATGAAAGGCAATGTCGTCGACCTCGCGGTCGGCGTCATCATCGGCGGCGCCTTCCAGAAGATCGTCGATTCCCTCGTCAAGGATATGCTCATGCCGGTGATCGGCAAACTCCTGGGGGGGGTGGATTTCAAGCACCTCTACCTGAATCTCGGGGACAAGACCTTCGAAACCATGGAGGCGGCAGAGAAGGCCGGCGCACCCCTGTTCAAGTATGGCGTATTCATCAACTCGGTGATCGATTTTATGATCGTTGCCATGGCCATCTTCGTGGCCATCAAGGCGATGAACAAGCTGAAACGCGATGAGCCGGCCCCGGCCCCGGAGGCTCCGCCGGCTGAGCCCGAGGACATCAAGCTGCTGCGCGAGATCCGTGATTCGCTGAAGAAACAGGCTTGAGTGGCACGCCACATGAAAGGGGCCCTGCGCGGGCCCCTTTTTTACTCGCCGGAGGGTGCCGGGGCGTCGCCCGCCGCCGGCTGCTCGGAGGGGTCGATGCGTTCCAGCCGGTAGCCGAAGTTGTAGGTCGGCGTCAGGCGGAAGCCGTTCTCGGGGCGCAGGTTGAGTTTGCTGCGGACCCGGCTGATGTGCGTATCCACGGTGCGCGTGGCCAGGTCAGGGTTGCGTCCCCATACCGCCTCGAGCAGGTGCCCCCGCGACAGCAGGCGCCCGAGGTTGCGGAACAGGAAGGCGGCGAGGTCGAACTCCTTGTCGGTCATTTCGACCACCACGCCGTCCACGCTGAGTGCCTTCTTGACCAGATCGAAGTGGTAAGGCCCGACCGTCAGGGTCTGGTTCGGGTTGCGGGGCTGGGCCCGGCGCAGCACCGCTTCGATGCGCGACAGCAACTCGATCCGGCGGGGAGGTTTGATGAGGTAGTCATCGGCCCCGGCGCTGAACGCATTGGCGATGTCCTCCTCGGCATCCCGGGAGGTGATGAAAATCGCCGGCGTGTCGTTGCCGCGTTCCACCCGCAGCCAGCGCAGGACCTGTTCGCCGGTGAGGTCGGGGAGTACCCAGTCCACCAGGAACAGATCGAAGCTCTCGCGGCTTGCGACCCGCATCAGTTCGCGGGCCAGGCTGAAGCCATGCACGTCATGTCCGGCTTCCCGCAGCCAGCCCGTCAGGACTTCCATTTGGGCAGGATCGTCTTCGAGAATAGCGAATCGCACGCTGGTTTACCTTTAATCGAAAGTTATATGCACGCGGTGACGGCGGTGGCCCGGACCCGCAGCTCAGGCGTAGTCACCTACATACGGGTTGCCTTCCCGTTCGGCACCGAACGTAGACATCGGTCCATGGCCGGGGATGAAGCTCACATCGTTGCCAAGGGGCCACAGTTTCTGGCGTATTGAGCTGACGAGCGCTGTGTGGTCGCCTCTGGGGAAGTCCGTGCGGCCGATGGAGCCTGCAAAGAGCACATCCCCCACGACCGCCAGGCGGGCATCATTGCTGAAAAATACCACGTGGCCGGGCGTGTGCCCCGGGCAGTGGATCACGGAAAGAGACTCGTTGCCGACCCGGACCTGATCACCTTCGGCGAGCCAGCGATCGGGGGTGAAACTCTCGACCTGCGGGAAGCCGAACATCTTGCTCTGCTGGGGAAGGGCGTCGATCCAGAAGCTCTCCTCGCGCTCCGGGCCCTCGATCGGAACGCCCAACTGGCGGGCCAGCGCGGCGGTGCCGCCGGCATGATCGATGTGCCCGTGGGTGAGCAGGATGCGTTCGATGTCGACACCCAGTTCGTCCGCGGCCTTGAGAATGCGTTCGATGTTGCCCCCCGGGTCAACGACAGCGGCCTTGCGGCTCTGGTCGCACCAGAGAATCGAACAGTTCTGTTCGAAGGGGGTGACGGGGACGATCTTGTACTTGAGCATGGTGATCTTTTGAAGGCCTGGCCGGCGTAGTGGTAGGGGAGAACAACGACTAATTACGCCTCGGCGGTCCAGTTTTCAAGACCGGTGCCAGGAGCCCTTGCATGCGAAGCAGTTTAGCACGCCCCAAAATGGCCGCCACGCAACCTGTCGCCTCCCGGCCGGCCTGAAGGCTGTCATGAAACGCTTGTTTTCACTCTCGAGGGCTATGCCCCGTGTGAATGGGGCCGCACATCCGCAGGAAGGCGGGTTCAGCGCGAATTGGGGGGCGAGTTGCGGGCTTCGGTCAGGGCAATGTAGCGGCTGCGGTCCTGCTCGTAGCGGTTGCGGATGGATTCGATGTCCTTGCGTTTGGAGTCGATGACCAGGCTCTGGGTGGCGATCTCGCTGTCCACATCGCGGATGGAGGCCGCCAGCGCGGCCGGCATGGCCCGCTTCTGGTAGAACTCGGCTTCACGCAGCAGGCCGGCACGCTTTTTCTGGAGCTGGGCCTGGATGGCTTCGCCGCGCTTCAGCTCGGACTGGACGCCCTCGATGGCCCGGTCACGGCGGGCATCGATGTCGGCGACACTGGAGTAGGTTTCGAGCAGGGACTGGTTGCGGCGCATTTCAGCGCGCTGGCGGGCGATCTCGGCCCGCCGCTCACGCTCCTCCGCCTCCTTGCGGGCCAGCTGCTCGGGGGTCAGGGGGGCCTCAACGACACGCCGGACAGTGCCCTGGGGGCTCATTTCCCGGTAGCTCTTGCCGAAGCATTGTGGAGGCAGGACGTCCCCGCACACCTGGTGCCCGTTGTCCGTGCAGCAGTAAACCGTTCCCCGCTGGGCCGTCTGGGCCAGGGCAGGGAGACTGACCGACAGGGCGCAAAGCAGGGCCAGGCGTCGCATGTTCTCAGAGGTCTCCGCTGACGCCGTAGGTTTCCCGGTAGCGTTCGACGGCCGGGAGATTGGCCTGGAGTGCCGGCGTGTCGCCCAGGAAGGCGATCAAGTCGGTCAGGCTGGCCACGGCGAGGACGGGAATGCCGTAGGCCTCGCGGACCTCCTGCACGGCGGACAGGCTGCCGGTGCCCCGCTCCATGCGATCGAGGGCGATCACCACCGCCGAAGGGGTGGCGCCGTGGGCGCGGATGATCTCCACCGATTCGCGCACCGAGGTGCCCGCCGAGATCACGTCGTCGAGGATGGCGACCCGGCCGGCCAGCGGCGCGCCCACCAGGGTGCCGCCTTCACCGTGATCCTTGGCTTCCTTGCGGTTGAAGCAGAAGGGCAGGTTGTGGCCATGCTCGGCCAGGCGCATGGCGGTGCCGGCGACAAGGGGGATGCCCTTGTAGGCCGGACCGAACAGCATGTCGCAGGGAAGGCCCGCGGTGACCAGCGTGCGTGCATAGAATCCGCAGAGCTTGCCGAAGGAGTCGCCGTCGTTGAACAGGCCGGCATTGAAGAAATAGGGGGACAGGCGCCCCGCCTTGGTCACGAACTCCCCGAAGCGCAGGATCCCCTTTTCGCAGGAGAGGGCGATGAAATCACGGCTAAAATCCACGGCATTCCCAATCAGAAAACAGGCCAAATTACCCAAAATGTTACGCGTCGTCACTGCCAATCTCAACGGCATCCGCTCGGCCAGTGTTAAAGGCTTCCTTACATGGCTCGGAAATCAGCAGGCAGATGTGGTCTGCGTGCAGGAATTGAAGGCCCAGTTACCTGATCTCAGCTCCGAAATGCGCGCCCCCGGCGATCTCGCCGGATACTTCCATTGTGCCCTCAAGAAGGGCTACAGCGGTGTCGGCATCTATACCCGCAGGCCGCCTGACCGGGTGGTGGAAGGCATCGGCAATGAAGAGTTCGACGCCGAGGGGCGTTATCTCCAGGCCGACTTTGGCAATCTCTCGGTGGTGTCCCTGTACCTGCCGTCCGGCTCCAGCTCCGAGGAGCGCCAGGCGGCGAAGTTCCGCTTCATGGACCTCTTCCTGCCCCACATGGCCGCCCTGCGCGACAGTGGCCGCGAAGTCATCATCTGTGGTGACTGGAACATCGCCCACCAGGCCATCGATCTCAAGAACTGGCGCTCCAACCAGAAGAACTCGGGTTTCCTGCCGGAAGAGCGGGCCTGGCTGTCGCGCCTGTTCGACGAGCAGGCGTGGGTGGATACCTATCGCCGCCTCCATCCCGAGGCTACGGATGCCTGCTACACATGGTGGTCGAACCGTGGCCAGGCCTGGGCCAAGAACGTGGGCTGGCGTCTCGACTACCAGATCGCCACGCCTGGCATCGGGACCCGCGCACAGCGGGCGGCGGTCTACAAGGATGAGCGCTTCAGCGACCATGCGCCATTGACCGTCGATTACGACGTGTCCCTCTGAGTGCAGGACGGTGGCGTGATCCGTTGCTGCCACCGGCTCCGGCATGAGCGGCTCCTCGGGTGTCACGGGATTGATAGTTATGTTTAATCATTATTCTTTAATCAATCAATTTCCTGAATAAATCCGCCGTCCGTAAGATGGTCTCCATCGAATCCACCGCGATCGAGACAACCTCTAAAGGAGATCATCATCATGGCAAACCCCTTCCACGATCCTGCCTCGGCCACCATCCAGAACCTCGAAGCCGCCTTCGCCGGCGAGGCGATGGCCCACATCAAGTACCGCTACTTCGCCAAGCTCAGCCGCGAGATGGGCGACGAGGAAACCGCGCGGGCCTTTGAAGCCACCGCCGATCAGGAGGTGATGCATGCCTTCGGCCACCTCGACCTGCTCTACCCCAAGGCCCGCATGAGCCCGGCCCGCGCGCTCCAGTTCGCCATCGAAGGTGAGACCTACGAGTACACCGAGATGTACCCGTCCTTCCGCCACGCTGCGGTGGAAGAGGGCAACCACGCCGCGGTGAAGGAGATCGACGAGCAGATCGCCGAGTCGAAAGAACACGCGGAGCAGTTCCAGGCTGTCCTCGAAAAGGCGGCCAAGCGCTTTGCCGCCCTCGCCAAGGTTGAAGAGCGCCACGCCGCCCACTACCAGGCAGTCCTCGACAAGATCGCCGGCTGAGCCATTTCCGACCCCGACATCCAAAGATAAAGGAACCCAGATCATGAAAACCTTCCAGTGCATCGTTTGCGGCTTCATCTACGACGAGGCCGCCGGCCTCCCCGACGAGGGGCTCGCCCCCGGCACCCGCTGGGCCGACATCCCCGACGACTGGGCCTGTCCGGATTGCGGCGTGGCCAAGTCCGATTTCGAGATGGTCGAGATCTGAGGACGCCATGACCGCGCCCATCCTGATCCTCGGTACCGGCCTCGCGGGCTACAACCTGGCCCGCGAGATCCGCAAGCTCGACAAAAGTGTGCCCCTCGCGCTGGTCAGCCGCGATGACGCGCCCTTCTACTCCAAGCCGATGCTGTCCAACGCCCTGGCCGGCGGCAAGAGCGCTGCCACGCTGGTGATGAAGACCGCGGAGCAGATGGCCGAGGAGCTGGATGCAAGGATCCTGGCGCGTCGGCAGGTGGTGGCCATTGAGACGGCGGCCCGCCGGGTGACCCTCGACGATGGGGAGGTGTTGCCCTACAGGGACCTGGTACTGGCCCTCGGTGCCGATCCGATCCGCCTGCCCCTGGATGGCGATGCGGCGACCGAGGTGCTGTCGGTGAATGACCTGGACGACTTCGCGCGCTTCAGTGCCCGCCTCGAAGGGGCCCGCCGGGTGGCCATCCTGGGGGGCGGCCTGATTGGTTGCGAGTTTGCCAACGACATGCTGGCCCGGGGGATCGGGCCGAGCGTGTTCGACCCGGCGCCGTGGCCTCTCGGCCGCCTGCTGCCGGGGGAGGCCGGGGCCTTCTTCAGGGCCGGCCTGGAGGCGGCGGGCGTGGTGTTCCGGATGGGCATCTCCGCCGTCGGTGTGGACCGCCAGGGCGCCACCTACCGGCTGCGCCTGAGCGATGGCAGCGTGGCCGAGGCCGACCTGGTGCTGTCCGCGGTAGGCCTGCGCCCGCGCATCGGCCTGGCGGAGGCGGCCGGCATCAAGGTGGGGCGCGGCATCGTCACCGACCGGCAACTGGCCAGCAGCGCGGCGGGGGTGTTCGCGATCGGCGATTGTGCCGAAGTGGCTGGGCTGAGCCTGCCCTTCGTGATGCCCATCATGCAGCAGGTGCGGGCCCTGGCGAAGACCCTCGCCGGCACGCCGACGGCCGTGAGCTACCCGGCCATGCCGGTGCTGGTGAAGACGCCGGCCCTGCCGACCGTGGTGGCCCCGCCTCCCGCCGGGGTGGCGGGTGAATGGGTGCTGACCCACCCCGACGGGGGGCTGGAGGCCCTGTTCCTGGCCGCTGATGGAAGTCCGGCCGGCTTTGCCCTGCTGGGGTCTGCGACCCGCCGCAAGCAGGCGCTGGCCGCCAGTCTGCCGGCCTGGCTGTAGACCCGGGTCTCCAGGGCGCAGCTGCTGGCCCGGGGGGCGGCACCGAGGACCGTGATGGGCACCTCACGGTTTCGCCTCCCCCTGTGGTGAAATGCTTGCTCACCACCGCCAACGGTCAGGAGTCCCCGAATGCACAAACCCGCATCGCCGCCAGCGGAAGACCAGCGGCTCCAGACGCTACGCGAGTTGCTGCTTCTCGATACAGCCCCCGAGGCGCGCTTTGATGCGGTGACGGCCTACGCCGCTTTCACCTTCAAGGTGGGCATCTCGTTGGTGACCCTCGTCGACTCCCGGCGCCAGTGGTTCAAGTCGGCCTTCGGGCTGGATGTCTGCGAGACCTCCCGGGAGGTGAGCTTTTGTGCCCATGTGATCCTGCAGGACGAAATCTTCGAGATTCCCGATGCCAGGGAAGACCCGGCCTTCTTCGACAACCCGCTGGTGACCGGCGAGCCCTTCATCCGCTTCTATGCGGGCTACCCGCTCACCATGGACAACGGCGCGCACGTTGGAACCCTGTGCCTGATTGATCGTGAGCCCAAGCGGTTGAGCGACTGGGAAAGGGAGCACCTGATCATCCTGGCCAGGATGGTGACCGCCGAACTGCAGGGGCGGCCGGGGGACAGCGTCGAGGGGCATGTGGACCTGGGGCGGCGTGCCCCGGGCTGATCCCTGACCGGGCGCTGGCCTATTTGTCCGGCCCTGCGTCCTGGCGCCGCTGGTCCACCCGCGTTGCCATGTCCAGCATGGCATTCCGTGAGTGGAGCGCGGCGTCGAGCATGGTCTGGACCACCTCGCTCATGGCCGGCAGCTTGCTTGCCGGCTTGCCGGATGCCTGGGCCGGAGGCGCCGCCTGGAGCAGGCTGGACAGCTCCTTCTGGTTCTCGGCGACCACTTCGTTGAAGTCACCGGCGTAGCCGACGATCTGGTCGACCAGCTGCTGGGTGGCGGCTGACTGCGCTTCCTGCCAGTTTTCAAGGTTGCGCGCCCGGGCCAGGGCCTGGACCGAGGACATGTTGCTTTCCATCAGCGACTGGGTGGCCCGGATGTTCAAGGCCACCAAGCGCTGGGCGGCGACAAAGGCGCCGAGGTACAGCGACGACACCGCGTCGAGATTGTCCTTGCCCGGGCTGGCGAGCATCGATTCGAGAGTGATCATGGCGTTCGGCTTCTCCATTGGGCGGTGACCAGGCACCAACCATAGTCCCGCCCCGGCCGCCCGCCATTGCGCCACATCAAGTCCGCAGCCGGTTGCGGCCCGATCTCAGCCCAGGAACATGCGGTAGACCGGGTTGTCCGTTTCCTCCACGTATTCGTATCCCAGCCGCGCCAGGAAGCCCTGGAAGGCTTCCCGGTCCTGGGGCGGCACCTGCATGCCCACCAGCACGCGGCCGAAGTCGGCACCGTGGTTGCGGTAGTGGAAGAGGCTGATGTTCCAGTCCGAGCGCAGGGTGTCGAGGAAGTTGAGCAGGGCGCCCGGACGTTCCGGGAAGATGAAGCGGTACAGCACTTCGTTCTCCGCCTGGGGGGCGTGGCCGCCGACCATGTAGCGGATGTGGCTCTTGGCCATCTCGTCGTCGGTGAGGTCCAGGCAGGGCAGCTCGTGCCGCTGCAGCATCTCGGTGATGCGCCCGCCCTCTGCCCGGTTGTGCACGCTGACGCCGACGAAGATGTGGGCCTTCCGGGGATCGGCGTAGCGGTAGTTGAACTCGGTGATGTTGCGGTTGCCGAGCAGGTTGCAGAACTTCTTGAAGGAGCCCGGCTTCTCCGGGATGGTCACGGCCAGCACGGCTTCGCGCTGCTCGCCCACCTCGGCGCGCTCGGCCACGAAGCGCAGCCGGTCGAAGTTCATGTTGGCCCCGGAGGCCACCGCCACCAGGGTCTTGTCCTTCAGGTTGTGGCGCTTGGCGTATTCCTTGGCACCGGCCACGGCCAGCGCACCGGCCGGCTCGAGGATGGAGCGGGTGTCCTCGAAGACGTCCTTGATGGCAGCGCAGATGGCGTCGTTATCCACCACCACCATCTCGTCCACGTACTCCTGGCACAGGCGGAAGGTCTCCTCGCCCACCAGCTTGACCGCCGCGCCGTCGGCAAACAGGCCCACGGTGGGCAGCTCGATGCGTTTGCCGGCCGCCAGGGACTGGGTCATGGCGTTGGCGTCGACGGTTTCCACGCCGATCACCTTGATCTCCGGCCGCACCCGCTTGATGTAGGCCGCCACGCCGGCCAGCAGGCCGCCGCCGCCGACGCAGCAGAACACCGCGTGGATCGGCTTGGAGTGCTGGCGCAGGATCTCCATGGCGATGGTGCCCTGGCCGGCGATCACCTCCACGTCGTCGTAGGGATGCACGAAGGTGAGCTTCTCGGCCTTCTCGAGTTCCTTGGCGTGGCCGTAGGAGTCGGAATAGCTCTCGCCGGCCAGCACCACCTCGCCGCCATGGCGCTTGACCGCGTCGATCTTGATCGCCGGCGTGGTGGTGGGCATCACGATCACGGCGCGGGCGCCGAGCTTCTTCGCCGACAGCGCGACGCCCTGGGCGTGATTGCCCGCCGAGGCGCAGATCACACCGCGCTTGAGGGCCGCCGGGCTGAGGCTGGCCATCTTGTTGTAGGCACCGCGCAGCTTGAAGCTGAACACGGGCTGCATGTCCTCGCGCTTGAAGTAAATCGTGTTGTGGATGCGCGCCGACAGGTTCGGAGCCAGGTCGAGGGGCGTTTCGATCGCCGCGTCGTACACCTGGGCAGTGAGGATCTTCTGGAGATAGTCGGGGTGCTGCGCGCTCATGGCTGAACCTGTGCTTTTCGGCTGGTGAAGTGCCTGAGGGTAGCAGCCGGAGCGTTCGCACTGCAACATAGGCGCTTTTTTCGATCCCCGGAGCATCCCATGAGCGAAATCCTGCGCGCCGGTACGACCGCGCGCTATTCCGACTACACCGTCCATAACGGGGTGGTGTATTGCGTCGAGGTGCCGCCCGACGCCACCGCCGGCATCACGGCGCAGACGGCGGCCATGCTGGCCAGCTTGGAGCAGCTGCTGCTCAAAGCGGGTAGCGGCAAGGGACACATGCTGCTTGCAACCCTCTACCTGACCGACATGAGCGACTATGATGCAGTGAATGCCGTGTGGGATGCCTGGGTGCCCGCCGGTACGGCGCCGACACGGGCTTGTGTGCAGGTCGCCGCGCTGGCGCATCCGGGCTGGCGGGTGGAGATTGCCGTACAGGCGGCCTGCCTTTCCTGAGGTTTTCCCGAGCCTGCCCCAAGGCTGGCTCCCGTGGCGCGTGCTGATCGAACTGCCCGGAACGCCGGGTGTTTTTTCCATGACCCGGCCGCAGGCCGATCGCTGAAGGGGAAGTCCATGTCCTGCTTGTCACATCTGTCCCGCGGCCTTGCCGGCCTGTGCCTGTCCGCGACCGCCATGGCGGCCCAGGCGGGCTTCTCGAGCCTGACATTCTTCGGGGACAGCCTGTCCGATACGGGCAACCTCTTCATCGCCAGCGGCGGCGCCTTTCCGCCCCCGCCGTACTTCGACGGGCGGCGTTCCGACGGACCCGTGTGGGTGGAGTACCTGGCCCAGGGGCTCGGCATGCCGGCGGCGGCCACGCCATTCCAGGCCGGTGGCAGCAACTACGCCTTCATCGGTGCGCAGACCGGGCTGGATGGCTACGGCGGGCTGGTCAACGTGGGGCTGCAGGCCCAGGTCGGCTTCTGGACCGCGGTCAGCGGCGGGGTCACGGACCCCGGTGGCCTGTACGTGATCGGGATTGGCGCCAATGACCTGTTCTCGGTGGTCGAGGCCAACAGCGGCACGGGGGCGGCAGACATCCAGGGGCGGGAGGCCGCGTCGGACAGTGCCCTGAACAACCTGATGGGCAGCCTCGGCTTCCTGGCCACCAAGGGCGCCCGGAACTTCCTGGTGGCCAATGTGCCGGACCTCGCCACGACCCCCGAGGCGCGGGCGCTCGGCACCTCGGCCGCTTACGCACAGACCACCCGCTACTTCAATGAGCAGCTGGCCCTGCGCCTGGCGACATTCCGCACGTCCTTTGCCGTGGGAGTGGCCGAGCTCGATTTCTACGGTATCTCCCAGGCGGTGACCCAGGACGGCCTGAATGGAGGCCTCCGCTACGGCCTCGGCAATGTGCTGGTGCCATGCCTGCAACCTGGCGCACCGGCCTGCAGCGACTCCATGTACGCCGACGGCGTGCATCCGACCACCGCGATGCACGCCATCGTCGGCCAGCTTGCCCTGGCCACGGTTCCCGAGCCCGACAGTGCGGTGCTGGTGCTCTCCGCGCTGGCCCTGCTGCCGCTCCTGCGGCGCCGGAAATAACCGCTCTTCCCCCGGGAGGCCGCGCCTCCCGCCGCCGCCTGCTGCCTGTTCAGGACGCCCCCTGAGGGGCGTCTGCCGCCCGTCAGGGCAGGTTGAACCCTGCCCTCCGTTCCGGGTCCACAGCCTTGCCTCCCCCCTCTGCCGAGAACCCCCTGTGGCCGTAAGGCTTTGTTTCCGGAGACAGAAGGCGGGTCCGTCCGCTAAAATGTCCCGTTCTCCGCCGTCAGAACCCAGGTACCCCGATGACTCAGCGCCTGCGTGAAATTCCCTATAACTACACTTCGTTCTCCGACCGGGAGATCGTCATCCGCCTGCTTGGCGCCGATGCGTGGCACACCCTCGACGCCCTGCGTTCCGAGCGTGTCACCGGCCGCTCCGCGCGGATGCTCTACGAGGTGCTGGGGGACGTCTGGGTGGTCCAGCGCAACCCCTACCTGCAGGACGACCTGCTGGCCAACCGTGACCGCCTCGGGGCGCTGATCGGCGCCCTGCGCCATCGCCTCTCCGAAGTCGAGAAGCGCCGCGAGGAAGCCAGCGGCGAAGACCCCGAACGCAGCGCCAAGGTGGCCAGCCTGGTGGTGGCCGCCAATGGCGCCGTGGACCGTTTCGCCCGCCTCTTCGACGAGACCGGCGAACTGCGCAAGCGCGTGCTGCGCGAGCTGGCCCGCCATACCCGCAAGGACAACATCTGTTTCGACGGCCACGCCCGCGTCTCGCACGTGACCGACGCCACCGACTGGCGCGTCGAATACCCCTTCGTGGTCCTCTACCCGGACACCGAGGAGGAGATGGCGCCGCTGGTGAAGAGCTGCATCGAGCTCGGCCTGACCATCATCCCGCGCGGCGGCGGCACCGGCTATACCGGCGGCGCCGTGCCCCTGGATGCGAAGTCGGTAGTCATCAACACCGAGAAGCTCATCGACCTGGGCCCGGTTGAAGAAGTCGTGCTGCCCGGCCTCCATGGCCCGATGTCCGCGCCCTATGCCACCATCCGCACCGGTGCCGGCGTGGTCACCGAGCGCGTCTCCGAAGCCGCCTCGGCGGCCGGCCGCGTGTTTGCGGTGGACCCGACCTCGGCCAGCGCCTCCTGCATCGGCGGCAACATCGCCATGAACGCCGGTGGCAAGAAGGCCGTGCTGTGGGGCACCGCGCTGGACAACCTGGCCTGGTGGAAGATGGTCACGCCGGACGGCAACTGGCTCGAGGTGGAGCGCCTCGACCACAACTTCGGCAAGATCCACGAGCAGGAGACTGTGTACTTCCGCCTCAAGCGCTTCGACGCCAAGGGCTACAAGTTCCTGTCCGAAGAAGTCCTCTCCATGCCGGGCGCGGCCTGCCGCAAGGACGGCCTGGGCAAGGACGTGACCGACAAGTTCCTCGGCGGCGTGCCGGGGGTGCAGAAGGAAGGCACCGACGGCCTGATCGTGGCGTCGCGCTGGGTGCTGCACAAGATGCCGCCGGTCACCCGCACGGTCTGCCTGGAGTTCTTCGGCCAGGTGCGCGAAGCGGTGCCGGCCATCGTCGAGATCACCGACTACTTCAAGCCGGGTGGTGCCGGCAACGCCGCCGGCGTGCTGCTGGCCGGCCTCGAGCACCTGGATGAGCGCTACGTCAAGGCAGTGGGCTACACCACCAAGGCCAAGCGCCACGGGCGGCCCAAGATGGTGTTGATCGGCGACATCGTCGGCCACGACGAGGCCGCGGTGATGACCGCCGCCTCCGAGGTCATCCGCATGACCAACACCCGCGGCGCCGAAGGCTTCATTGCGGTCAGCCCCGAGCAGCGCAAGAAGTTCTGGCTCGACCGCTCGCGTACCGCCGCCATCTCGCGCCACACCAACGCCTTCAAGGTGAACGAGGACGTGGTGATCCCGCTGCCGCGGATGGGCGACTACTGCGACGGCATCGAACGCATCAACATCGAGCTGTCCACCCAGAACAAGCTGGCCCTCTGCGACGCCCTCACCGAGCGCCTGCAGGGCGAGCTGCCGCTGGATACCGGCGATGCCACCATCTCCCGCGACGAGCTGATCGGCGAGCGCCGCAAGGACGCGCTGGACTACGTGGCCAGCGTGCGCCGCCGCTGGCAGTGGCTGCTCGACAACCTGGACATGCCCCTGGCCGAGGCCGAACCCCACTTCGCCGAGTACGGCGTGGTGGCCGGCGAGCTCTCCAACCGGGCCGCCGACCCGCGCCTGTTCCACCGCCTGCAGGACTACTCCGTGCGTACCGGCTGGAAGACCGAGCTCAAGCCGCGCCTGGACAAGATCTTCGACGGCCAGCTGTTCGGGCCGCTGCGCGACGAGATCAAGAAGCTGCACAAGCAGGTGCTGCGCGGCCGCGTCTTCGTGGCCCTGCACATGCACGCCGGCGACGGCAACGTGCACACCAACATCCCGGTGAACTCCGACAACTACGAGATGCTGCAGACGGCCAACCGCGCCGTGGATCGCATCATGGAGCTGGCCCGCTCGCTCGACGGCGTGATCTCCGGCGAGCACGGCATCGGCATCACCAAGCTGGACTATCTCACCGACGCCGAGATGGCCAAGTTCTGGGACTACAAAAAGAAGGTGGACCCGGAAGGCCGCTTCAACCGCGGCAAGCTGCTGCGCGGCGGCAACCTCGACAACGCCTACACCCCCAGCTTCAACCTGATGGGCCACGAGTCCCTGATCATGGAGCAGACCGCCATCGGCGAGATCTCCCATGACATCAAGGACTGCCTGCGCTGCGGCAAGTGCAAGCCGGTGTGCTCGACCCACGTGCCCCGCGCCAACCTGCTCTACAGCCCGCGCAACAAGATCCTCAGCACCTCGCTGCTGATCGAGGCCTTCCTGTACGAGGAGCAGACCCGCCGCGGCGTGTCCCTGGCCCACTGGGCCGAGTTCGAGGACGTGGCCGACCACTGCACGGTCTGTCACAAGTGCGAGAAGCCCTGCCCGGTGGACATCGACTTCGGCGACGTGTCGATCAAGATGCGCAACCTGCTTCGCGAGCAGGGCAAGAAGTCCTTCAACCCGGGCAAGGCCGCCGCCATGGCCTTCCTCACCGCCAAGGACCCGGCCACCATCAAGGCCATCCGTACCGGCATGATCGAGTGGGGCTACAAGGCCCAGCGCCTGGGGCACCGCATCGGCAAGTCCCTGGGGCTGATCCAGGACCAGGTGCAGCACCCGCCGGCGACCCTCGGCAAGCCGACGATCAAGGCCCAGGTGATCCACTTCATCAACAAGCCCATGCCGGGCGGCCTGCCCAAGCGCACCTCGCGGGCCCTGCTCGACATCGAGGACGACACCATCGTCCCGGTGATCCGCAATCCGCAGGTCAAGCGCGATGAATCCGAGGCGGTGTTCTACTTCCCCGGCTGTGGCTCCGAGCGCCTGTTCAGCCAGGTCGGCCTGGCCACCCAGGCCATGCTCTACCAGGTCGGCGCCACCACCGTGCTGCCACCGGGTTACCTGTGCTGCGGCTATCCGCAGACCTCGGCCGGCGAGGAGGACAAGGGCCAGCAGATCACCACCGACAACCGGGTGCTCTTCCACCGGGTCGCCAACACGCTGAACTACCTCGACATCAAGACGGTGATCGTGTCCTGCGGCACCTGCATGGATCAGCTGATGAAGTACCAGTTCGAGAAGATCTTCCCGGGCTGCCGGCTGCTGGACATCCACGAGTACCTGATGGAAAAGGGCCTCAAGCTGGAAGGTGTCACGGGTACCCGCTACATGTACCACGAGCCCTGCCACACCCCGATGAAGGTCCATTCCGGCATCAAGGTGGCCAACGAGCTGATGGGTACGCGGGTCGATCTGAGCGATCGCTGCTGCGGCGAGTCGGGCACCCTGGCGGTGTCCCGCCCGGACATCTCCACCCAGGTCCGCTTCCGCAAGCAGGAGGAGATCGAGAAGGGGGCCGAGCTGTTGCGCGGTGCCGACGCGGCCACCCCGGTGACCATCCTCACCTCCTGCCCGAGCTGCCTGCAGGGCCTGTCCCGCTACACCAACGACGCCAACGTGGGGGCGGACTACATCGTCGTCGAGATGGCCAAGCACCTGCTCGGCGACAACTGGATGTCCGACTACGTGGGCAAGGCCAACAACGGCGGCATCGAGCGCGTGCTGCTGTAAGTCCGGCTCACCCTGTTGTCCGGCAAGGCCCGCTCAGGCGGGCCTTGCCGCGTTTACGCCGGCACGGGAGCCGGATCCAGGATGCATGAGCGGCGCCTTTCGGGCGTTCGCCAGGCGATACCACCTGTCGTTGCCGTCCGCGGGGGCAAAAGGCTTCGTGCTATTCTGCGGCCCCCGTTTTTCCGGTCGTGCATGGGCATGGCCGCCAGAACATGAGCGAAGACAATCTCACCCTCCCGGAGGCCGTGCTGGCCGACGCCACCATCGATTCCGCCGAAGCACCCAAGCCTGCCCGCCGCAAGGCGCCGGCACGCAGTGCGCGCAAGAAGACGCCGGACGCCGCCGATGCTGATGCCGTTGCGGCGCCGGGCGGCGAGTCCGCCGTGGAGGGGGGAGCGCCGGTGGCCAAGCCCAGGGCCAAGCGGGCGCCGCGCAAACCCAAGGCTACCGAGGTGGCGCCGGTGGATGTCGTCACGGCGGACCTGTTTGCCGCCCAGGACGAAGTCCTGCCGCTGCCGCTGGCGGACTTGCCCAGCGCAGGACTGCCCGAAGAGGCACGCCTCCAGGACCTTGCGCCGGCGACTGTGGCACCGCTCGTCCCGGAGCCGGTGAGTGATGAGGCCGCACCGTCCCCGGTGGCGCCGGACGCCGATGAGCCGGAAGCCGCCGATGATGCAGCGGTGGATGAGCCCCAGGACGCCGATGCGGAGAGCCCCACCGCGCCCCGCCGCAAGCGCAAGCGGCGTCGCGGCCGCGGCGAGCGCAGCCCGGCGGTGGCAGGCGAGCAGGTGGAGATGCCGGGCCTCGGCGAGGCTGACGTGGAGCACGCCTCCGCCGACATCCCCGCCGAGCCCCTTGTCGCCGGGAGCGAGACGGCGGCGCCCGTCGAAGTGGCCAGCGAGGCCGAGCCGCTGCCGCCCCTCACGATCCTCAGCCTGGGGCTCGAGCAGCCGCCGGTCCTGTCTGCCGCGGCCCTGGCGGCCCTGCGCGCGGCCCGCCTGATTCTCGGCAGCGCCGATGCCCTCGACCGCCTGCAGGGCCTTGGACTGGATGCGGCCCAGCGCCTGTGCGCGGCGGATTCCGTGCACCTCGAGGTGCGCAGCGCCGGGCACGCCGGCAGTGTGCTGGTGGTGGTCGGTGATGGGGCCGGCGACGGTCCCGCCCCCGAACTGCTGGCCGAGTTGGGGCCGGCCCACGTGCGCGTGCTGCCCGGCGTCGGCCGGGTGCAGGCAGCCTGCTCCGCGCTGGGTCTGTCCGCCGAGATCGTCTCGGTGGTGGACCTGCGCCGGGCGCCGCTGGCGGCCCTGCGCGGCCAGTTGCGGGCCCACCGCCTGCTGGCGGTGCCGCTGGCCGATGCGGAGGCGCCCCGCGCCGTGGCCCGCCTGCTCCTCGACTGCGGCTTTGAGCGTGCCCGCGTGTGGGTCTGCGAGTTTCCTGGCGCCGGTCTGCAGGCCCGCGCCTGGCTGGCTTCCGAACTGGTGGACCTGCGCGAGCCGGTGGATGCCCGTGCCGTGCTGGTGATCGCCACCGGGCCCTCGTGCGGCGCTTTCAGCGAGCTGCCCGGCCTGTCTGATGCGGCCCTCGGCGACGGTGCGCCGGCCGCCCTGCCGCTGGCGGCCCGCCTGCTGGCCCTGGCCTGGCTGCAGCCGGCGGCCTGGGAAAGCGGCTGGGCCATCTCTGACGGCGAGGCCAGCCTGGCTCTGGAATGGGCGCGTGCCGTGCCGACCGCCCGGGTGAGGGCCGTCGGCATCGAACCGAACATCCTCGGCGTCAGCCTGCAGGAGGCCGGCATCGGTGAGAACCTGGCGGCCACGCCCGCTGCCTCGCCCCTGCGTTGCCGGGAATGGCCGATGCCGGATGCGGTGTTCATCCGTGGCGGGGTGGGCCTGAGCGACTGGCTCGCCGCGGCCTGGGCCCGCCTGGCGCCGGGTGGCCGCCTGGTGGCGACGGCAGAGGATGACCAGGCCCGGGCCGACCTGCTGGCCTTCTCTGCCGAGGTCCCGGCGGAAGCCTGGCAGGAAGTCAGCCTGGCCCGCGGCGAGACCGTGGCCGGCCGCCTGCGCTTTGCACCCGGGGCGCCGGTTCGGCTGGCCCTGTGGCGCAAGCCGGCGCTATCCTGAATCTTTCCACCTGGAGTGCCGACGTGCCCACACGGACCCTTCCC
>WBTZ01000268.1 GCA_009026175.1 Zoogloea sp.
CCCAGGCTTCAAGAAGCTCGTCGATGCCGCGCTCGCCAAGGCCATGACCTCCGGCGAGGCCGAAGCCATCTACAAGAAGTGGTTCACACAGCCCATCCCCCCCAAGGGACTGAACCTCAACTTCCCCATCTCCGATGCCATGCAGAAGTTGTTCAAGGCCCCCAACGACAAGGCCTTCGAATAGGCCTTCGACCGAGCCTCCCAACCCCGACGACACCACACAGAAGAACATCATGAAGACCGCTCAGCACCTCACCCTTGCAAGCCTTGCGACCCTTGCCGCCCTCGCCAGCCTGTCCGCCCAGGCCGATGACGGCGTGGTGGTCTACGGCCGCCTCAACGCCACCTTCGAAAACGTCCGGGTCGAAAACGGCCACTCCCGCAACGTCGTCAATGACAACGCCTCCCGCATCGGCTTCCGCGGCACGGAAGACCTGGGCGGCGGCATGGCGGTGATCTACCAGATCGAAAGCCGCATCCGCGTGGACGGCAGCGACTCGGGGACCACCCTGGCCACCCGCGACAGCTGGGTCGGCCTGCGCACCCAGCAGGGCACCCTGCGCCTGGGCCGCTCCCTCGGGCCGATCTACTACGCGCTGTACGACTACATCAGCATGCACAACCATGACACCGGCTACTCGTCGGATGCGCTGCTGTCGCCGGCCATCTTCGGCAACTCCAACGCCGCCGGCGGGCGCATGAACAACCAGATCTGGTACACCAGCCCGAAGCTCGGCGGCTTCACCGTGGACGCCACCTACGCCCTGCTGGCCGAAGAGCCGGTCTCCAGCGGCTCCAGCCGCACGCCCCACAACCTGGGCCTGGTGACCAGCTACGACGCCGGCCCCCTGCACGCCGCCGTCAGCTACGCCTCCACCCAGAACACCACCAACCTGGACACCACCAGCAGCACCGTGCGCTTCAACAACGACCGGGCGGTAACCGCCGGTGGCGCCTACAACTTCGGCCCGGTGGTGGTCGGTGCCCTGTTCGAGCGCTCCAAGCGCAGCACCCTCAGCGAGGACATGACCCGCAACTACTGGCGCGTCTCCGCCATGGCTCCGGTGGGCGCCCACGAGTTCCACATCAACTACGGCCACGCCGGCGACTACAGTGGCACCAGTGACACCGGCGCCAAGCAATACACCCTGGCCTACAACTACAACCTGTCCAAGCGCAGCAAGGTGTACGCCTACTACACCAAGATCGACAACGACGCCGCCAGGAGCGCCGGCGGCGGTGGCGCCTACAGCTTCCTGGGCAGCAGCGCGGGCCTGGACAACAGCTCCATCGCCCTCGGCATCCGCCACAACTTCTGATCGCCCCCACCCCCAACTTGCATAGGAATCCGATCATGACCCTCTTCCGCATCCGCCCCATCGCCCTGTCCTGTCTGCTCGCCGCCGGTCTCGCCGGCAGCCTCACCGTGCATGCCGAGGACAAGGCCCGTGTCGTCATCCTGGCCACCGGCGGCACCATCGCCGGTGCCGGCGCCAGCGTCGCCAACAGCGCCACCTACCAGGCCGCCAAGGTGCCGGTGGACAAGCTCATCGCCGGCGTGCCGGAGCTCAAGAACCTGGCCGACGTGCGCGGTGACCAGGTTTTCCAGATCGCCTCCGAGAGCTTCACCAATGAACACCTGATCACCCTCGGCAAGCGCGTCGCCGCCCTGGCCCGCCAGGCCGATGTGGACGGCATCGTCATCACCCACGGCACCGACACCCTGGAGGAGACCGCCTACTTCCTGAACCTGGTGCTGAAGACCGACAAGCCGGTGGTGGTGGTGGGCTCGATGCGCCCGGGCACCGCCATGTCCGCCGACGGCATGCTCAACCTGTACAACGCCGTGGCCGTGGCCGCCGCCAAGGATGCCGCCGGCAAGGGCGTGCTGGTGACGATGAACGACGAGATCCACACCGGCCGCGACGTGAGCAAGACGGTCAATATCAAGACCGAAGCCTTCAAGAGCCCGTGGGGCCCGCTGGGCATGATCGTCGAGGGCAAGACCTACTGGTTCCGCGCCCCGGCCAAGCGCCACACCACCGGCACCGAGTTCGACATCGACAAGCTCGACAAGCTGGTCCCGGTGGATATCGCCTATGGCTACGGCAACGCCACCCCCACCGCCTACAAGGCCTTCGCCGAAGGCGGCGCCCGCGCCCTGATCCATGCCGGCACCGGCAACGGCTCGGTGAGCGCTGCGGTGGTCCCGGCCCTGCAGGAACTGCGCGGCAAGGGCCTGCAGATCATCCGCTCCTCCCGCGTGGTGGGCGGCGGCTTCGTACTGCGCAACGCAGAGCAGCCGGACGACAAGTACGACTGGGTGGTCTCCCACGACCTCAACCCCCAGAAGGCCCGCATCCTGGCATCGGTGGCCCTGACCCGGACCAACGACGCGAAGGAACTGCAGCGCATGTTCATGGAGTACTGATAGCCGCTGCCGGCACGGGCCTGCAGGGGCGGCTGAAGCCGCCCCTGCAGGCGCCCGCGGAGATGGACCGACACCCGAGGGCTTGCCCCACGTGCGGATGGGCGACTGAAGCCGCCCCTACAAGATAAGGAATCGACAATGAGTTACCAATGGAACTGGGGCACCTTCCTGAGCCCCGCGGCCTCCGGTGATGGGACCTACCTGGGCTGGATGCTGTCCGGGCTGCAGACCACGGTCCTGCTCTCCCTGTCCGCCTGGCTCATCGCCCTCGCCCTGGGCAGCCTCATGGGCGTGCTGCGCACCGTGCCCCACAAGGGCCTC
>WBTZ01000269.1 GCA_009026175.1 Zoogloea sp.
GGTCGCCCTCCAGTGCGGTGCGCGGCTTGCGGCTGACCAGGTTGATCGCCCCGCCCAGGGTGTTCGGGCCGTAGAGCAGCGATGCCGCCCCCTTGGCGACCCGGATCTCGGCCAGGTCAGAAGTGCCGAAGCGGCCGAAGTCCACATAGCCATCGTAGGGCACGTAGGCCGGAATCCCGTCGATGAACAAGGGCACCTGGCGCACATCAAACCCGCGCAGATAAACAATGTCCTCGTTGCGGCTGTTGCGCGAGAGATTCATGCCGGGCGTCAGGGCCACGGCATCCCCCAGCGTATCCCGGTTGAAACGCCGCAACGCCTCCGCCTTGACCACCGATTCCGCTGGATCAGGAGACGGCACAGGGCTGCCCACGACCTCCACGGTTCCGAGTTCAAAGACTCCGTCGGCAGCTCCGGCTGCACCCGCCAGCAGCATCGACACACCCCCCAACATCCACCAGCCAGACTGCTTGCCCATTTCGCTTCCCCCTGCCATCAAGCACCGTTTGTATAAGTTGATACATATCGAAGATGCACCATGCTCGACCACGATTTAGCAACCTCCATGCCCAGATCGGAAAAATCCTGTTATTCCAGAGAAAGCGCCACAGGTCCGCAAAAGGCTATATACAAAACTACATAACACTGTACAAAAGCCTACAAAATGGCGCTTTGGCGACAAAGCCGCCTCATCGATCAGGCGGTGTGGAACCCGCCCGCAAGGCCTCTACAACGGGAAAACTGCAATCATCCGCCCCCACCATGACGGGCAGGCACGACCCATGCTTATTTCGCTATATATCTGACTATATATCAAACATCGATCCAGGGAGGCGCCCGCCATGCCACACCATGCGCTTTACACGCACCAGTATTTCGACATCAAGGGCAGCCACGCGCGCCGCCCCGAAGCAGCGATCCGCTGGAGCGAAGGACTGCCCGCCGAATGGCGGGAGCAGGTCGTCGCGCCCCTCTACTTCGATCACTACAAGGAATACCTGGTGAAGGCCGCCCGCATCCTCGGCCGGGACGAGGACGACCAACCGTGCTACTGCGCCTGCTGTTATGTGCTGGAGGAAAGCCCGGATCCGGCCAGGCCCGGCAGTTGCCGGGAACTGGCCTATGCCGAAACCCTCAGGGCCTGGCGCCTGCGTGACGGACGCTGGCTGATTCACCGGGTCATCATCCGCCACGGAGAGCAGGCCAAGGCGCGTGGCTTTTTCTCCCTGAGCCCCAGCATGCCCCGCTGAGCCTCCCGCCACGCCTGCGACCAACAGGCACCCAGGCCAGCCGGACGGGGCGGCAGCCCTCCCCGCTCACACCCCAACCAAAAAAACCAGCACAAAGAGCGGCAACGCCGTACAATCCGGCAACCGTACGCCTGCCAATCAGCGTACCGGCCTCTCCTATATCAAGTTTCGACAGATCCCCAGCGATCTCGGACTTCTCGTTGCGCCCGCCCCGATTGGTGCTGCTCCCTGTGGGCAGACAGGCCGTCGCAGGAGCACACAGACCCATGACCCAAGCCTCGTCCACCGCGCCCGCCGCGGTTGCGATCACTTTTGCCGATCTCGCGCTGAGCGCACCGATCCAGCAGGCCATTGCCGATACCGGCTACACGGCCCCCACCCCCATCCAGGCCCAGGCCATCCCCCTGGTCCTTGCCGGCGGCGACCTGATGGCCGCAGCCCAGACCGGCACCGGCAAGACCGCCGGCTTCACCCTGCCGATCCTGCACCTGCTGTCCGAGGCGCACGCCCACAACCAGAAGGCCGGCCGTCCCCGCTGCCTGATCCTGACCCCCACCCGCGAGCTCGCGGCGCAGGTCGAGGAGTCGGTACAGACCTACGGCAAGCACCTGCCCCTGACCTCCATGGTCATGTTCGGTGGCGTTGCCATCAATCCGCAGATCGCCAAGCTCAAGAAGCGTGTGGACATTCTGGTCGCCACCCCCGGCCGGCTGCTTGACCACTGCTCCCAGAAGACCATCGACCTGTCCGGCGTGGAGATCCTGGTGCTCGACGAAGCGGACCGCATGCTCGACATGGGCTTCATCCGCGACATCAAGAAGATCCTCGCCCTGCTGCCCAAGAAGCGCCAGAACCTGCTCTTCTCGGCCACCTTCTCCGACGAGATCAAGGCCCTGGCCGACGGCCTCCTGCACAACCCCGGCTATGTGGAGGTTGCCAAGCGCAACACCGCCTCCGAGCTGGTCCACCAGTCGGTGCACCTGTGCCCGCAGAAGCAGAAGCGCGAGCTCCTGGCCTTCCTGATCAACAAGCACCAGTGGTTCCAGGTGCTGGTATTCACCCGCACCAAGCACGGCGCCAACAAGCTGGCCGAGTACCTGGGCAAGCACGGCATCCCCTCGGCGGCGATCCACGGCAACAAGAGCCAGTCAGCTCGCACCCGCGCGCTCTCCGATTTCAAGGACGCCAAGCTGCAGGTGCTGGTTGCGACCGACATCGCCGCCCGCGGCCTGGACATCGACCAGCTGCCGCAGGTGGTCAACTTCGAGCTGCCCAACGTACCCGAGGACTACGTCCACCGCATCGGCCGCACCGGCCGCGCCGGCTCCAGCGGCGCCGCGGTGTCCCTGGTGGACCGCGAAGAGCTGCCGCTGCTGAAGGACATCGAGCGCGTCATGAAGCGCCTCATCGACAAGGTCGAAGTTCCTGACTTCGTCCCCTCCGCAGCCCCCCCCG
>WBTZ01000115.1 GCA_009026175.1 Zoogloea sp.
CGAGCCTTTCGAGGGTGGCCCGGTCGCGCACCTTGAAGCCGATGTAGTCCATGCCGGCGCTGTCAGCCTCGCGCAGGACCACGCTGTGGTGGTCGCGCTCGTCCCAGGCCTTCAAATAGACGCGCCCCTGAGTATCGCGCCCGGTCTCGATCAGGCCGAGAACCTTGGAATAAAAGTGGACGCTCTCGTCAAGATCGAGAACCCGCAGCTGGATGTGGCCAGGCCGCATCACGCCGGTAGTTGCCATGCTCGCTCCTTGCTTCTTGCTTCTGGATGGATCCGGAGGCCCGGGACCAAAGCACGCAACAGCGATTGCGCCCCGTCTCCGTAGTTCTATCATGCGTGGGAGAGCCTGGCTCCCCGCTTTTGGTGCAGACGTAGATTAGGGACGGCCGCGCCCTCTCAATATCCATTCTTGGCAGGATGTTTATCCGTTTTTTGCAATTCAGGCCCTGATGCATGAATTGGATACGTGACGTGCACGAAGTGGATATTTCCCGCCCCACTGCCTTCCTAAGATCCATCTCACCGAGCCATCAAAAAGAGGAGACTCAGGCAATGATCACGACCGAATATCTGGATTCGCTGCTGCAGAAAGACAAGGAAAAGGGGCTGTTCCGCTGCAAGCGGGAAATGTTCACCAACCAGGAGCTGTTCGACCTGGAGATGAAGCACATCTTCGAGGGCAACTGGATCTATCTGGCCCATGAAAGCCAGGTCGGCAAGGTGAATGACTACTACACCACCAAGATCGGCCGCCAGCCGGTGTTCATCACCCGCAACAAGGACAACCAGCTCAACTGCTTCATCAACGCCTGCGCTCACCGCGGCGCGACGCTGGCCCGCTTCAAGCACGGCAACAAGGCCACCTACACCTGCCCCTTCCACGGCTGGACCTTCAACAACTCCGGCAAGCTGCTGAAGATCAAGGACCCGGAAGGCACCGGCTACCCGGAGACCTTCAACTGCAACGGCTCCCACGACCTGAAGAAGATCGCCCGCTTCGAGTCCTACCGCGGCTTCCTGTTCGGCAGCCTGAACCCGGACGTCCTGCCCCTCACCGAGTTCCTGGGTGAATCCACCAAGATCATCGACATGATCGTGGACCAGTCCCCGGACGGCCTGGAAGTCCTGCGTGGCGCCTCCACCTACGTGTATGAGGGCAACTGGAAGCTGCAGGCCGAGAACGGCGCCGACGGCTACCACGTGACCGCCACCCACTGGAACTACGCCGCCACCCAGAACCAGCGCAAGCAGCGCGATGCAGGCAACGATGACATCAACGCCATGAGCGCGGGCGGCTGGGCCAAGAAGGGTGGTGGCTCCTACTCCTTCGAGAACGGCCACCTGCTGTTGTGGACCCGCTGGGACAACCCCGAAGACCGCCCGCTGATGGAACAGCGCGACCGTCTGGTCTCCGAATTCGGAGAAGCCCGCGCCGACTGGATGATCAAGAACTCCCGCAACCTGTGCCTGTACCCGAACGTGTTCCTGATGGACCAGTTCAGTTCGCAGATCCGCGTGTTCCGCCCGCTGGCACCGGACCGCACCGAGGTCACCATCTACTGCATCGCCCCCAAGGGTGAGTCGGCCGAAGCCCGCGCCCGCCGCATCCGCCAGTACGAGGACTTCTTCAACGCCTCCGGCATGGCCACGCCGGACGACCTGGAAGAATTCCGCGCCTGCCAGGAAGGCTTCATGGGCAGCTCCCTGCCCTGGAACGACATGTCCCGCGGCGCGACCCACTGGGTCGAAGGTCCGGACGAGGAAGCCGACAAGATCAATCTCAAGCCGATCCTGTCCGGCATCAAGACCGAAGACGAAGGCCTCTACGTCGCCCAGCACACTTACTGGCTGGAGCAGATGCACAAGGCCCTGAACGCCGAAGAACAAGCCCAAGCCGAATAATCGGAGACAAACGCAATGAGCCTTTCCTACGAAAACATCTGCGCCTTCCTGTACCGCGAGACGAACTACCTGGACGACCGGGACTGGGATAGCTGGCTGGCCCTCTACGACGAGAACTGCACCTTCTGGATGCCCGCCTGGGATGACGACGGCGAACTGACCGAAGATCCGCAGAGCGAGATCTCCCTGATCTACTACGCGCGCCGCGCCGGCCTGGAAGACCGGATCTACCGGATCCGCACCGAGCGCTCCAGCGCGACGATCCCGGACACCCGCACGACCCACATGATCTCCAACGTGCTGGTTCTCGAACAGGACGACAAGCAGATCAAGCTGCGTTTCAACTGGCACACCACCAGCGTCCGCTACAACCACACGGATCACTTCTCCGGCACCAGCTTCTATACTCTGGACGTGACGGGGGCCAGCCCGATCATCAAGGAAAAGAAGGTTGTCCTAAAGACCGACTACATCCGTCACGTGATCGACGTCTACCACATCTAATAACGAGGGCACGGCGCCACGGCGCCGTCACGGACACGCAGGGGCGGCCGGGGCACCGGACCGCCCCTCGTCCCCGGGGCTTCACGCACAAGCCGCTCCGCAACGGAGAAAAACATGACCTACAAGATCGCTCTGAACTTCGAGGACGGTGTCACCCGCTTCATCGACTGCAAGACCGGCGAAACAGTGGCCGACGCCGCCTACCGCCAGGGCATCAACGTCCCCATCGACTGCCGGGACGGCGCCTGTGGCGCCTGCAAGAGTTCCTGCGAATCCGGCACCTACCGCCTCGGCGAGTACATCGAGGACGCACTGTCGGAATCCGAAGCCCAGTCCGGCTTCGTGCTCACCTGTCAGATGCACCCCCAGAGCGACTGCGTGGTGCGCATCCCCGCGTCCTCCCAGGTCTGCAAGATCAAACAGGCCCAGCTGACCGCGGCCATCTCCGAAGTGAGCCAGCTGTCCGACAGCACCATCAGCCTGACCCTGCAGGGCGATGGCCTGTCCAGCCTGGCCTTCCTGCCGGGTCAGTACGCCAACCTCCAGGTGCCCGGCACCACCCAGCACCGCGCCTACTCTTTCAGCTCCATGCCGAAGGACAAGGCGGTCTCCTTCCTGATCCGCAACGTGCCGGGCGGCCTGATGAGCACCTATCTGCGGGAGAGCGCCGCCCCTGGCGCCCAGATCACCCTGGCCGGCCCCCTGGGCAGCTTCTACCTGCGCGAAATCAAGCGGCCCGTGCTGATGCTGGCCGGCGGCACCGGCCTGGCCCCCTTCCTGGCCATGCTGGACAAGGTCGTCGCCGATGGCGGCAGCCCCTTCCCCATCCACCTGATCTACGGTGTCAATACCGATACCGACCTGGTGGAACTGGACAAGCTGGAGGCCTTCGCCAAACAGATCCCCAACTTCAGCTTCGCCCTGGTGGTGGTCTCCGCCGACAGCGCCCAGCCGAAGAAGGGCTACGTCACCCAGCACATCGAACCGGCCCAGCTCAATGACGGCGACGTGGACATCTACCTGTGCGGCCCCCCGCCGATGGTCGAGGCCGTCGCCAACAACCTGCGCGAGCGCGCCGTCCAGCCCGCCAGCTTCCACTACGAAAAATTCGCGGCCAGCGCCTGAGCGGCCTCCCCGATAGGAAAAAGCATGCGTAACCGTTTCGAGAACAAGGTGGCGGTGGTCACCGGAGCAGCCCAGGGCATCGGCCGCCGGGTGGTTGAACTGATGGCCGCCGAAGGCGCCCGCCTGCTGCTGGTGGACCGCTCGGAGATCGTCCATGAGGTCGCCGATGCCCTCAAGGCGCAGACCGAAGTGCTGGCGCTGACCGCCGACCTGGAAAAGTTTGCCGAATGCCAGCGCGTCATGGATGCGGCCAAGGCCCGCTTCGGGCGCATCGACATCCTGGTCAACAACGTCGGCGGCACCATCTGGACCAAGCCCTTCGAGTTCTACGCCGAGGACGAGATCGAGGCCGAAGTCCGCCGCTCACTCTTCCCGACCCTGTGGTGCTGCCGCGCCGCCCTGCCCCACATGCTGGAAAACGCCCAGGGCAGCATCGTCAACGTGTCCTCCATCGCCACCCGCGGCGTCAACCGGGTGCCCTACGGTGCCGCCAAGGGCGGGGTCAATGCGCTCACCGCCTGCCTGGCCTTCGAGCTGGGCGAGCGCGGCATCCGTGTCAATGCCACCGCGCCGGGCGCCACCGAGGCCCCGCCCCGCCGCGTGCCCCGCAACACCGCGGAACAGAGCGAGCAGGAGAAGGGCTGGTACAAGCAGATCTACACCCAGTCCCTCGACAGCAGTCTGATGAAACGCTACGGCAGCCTCGACGAACAGGCGAACGCGATCCTGTTCCTGGCCTCGGACGAATCGTCCTACATCACCGGCACGGTGATCCCCGTGGGCGGCGGCGACCAGGGCTGAGCCAGGCGGCAAAGAAAAAACGGCAGGCACAACACCAACACCAGGAGGACGACATGGAAATACAAGCCATCAACCCGGATCAGCTCTTCAAGGGCAAGGCCTTCAGCCAGACTTTTTCCATCAGCGGCATGCAGCGCCTGATCTTCGTTTCCGGGCAGGTGGATTGCGACCAGGATGGCAAGGTCCGCCACCCGGACGACCTGGAAGCCCAGCTCGCCGGCACCCTCGACAACCTGGCCATCGCCCTTGCGGCCCAGGGCGCCACCATGAAGAACCTGGTGAGCGTGAACATCTACGTCACCGACCTGCGCCCGGAGAACACCGCCCGCATCCGCGAGATCCGCTCGGCCTACTTCGACGCCGAACGCCCGCCTGCAGTCAGCCTGCTCGGCATCGAACGGCTCGCCTTCGCCGGCTTGCGGGTCGAGATCGAGGCGACCGCCGCAGTTTGAACGCACCTCACCTGCGGTCCCACAGGCCGGCGTTTCCGGAAGGAGCGCCGGCCTTTTCACGTGTTCGTCACGCCAGCGCAGGCATTTCCGCGGCGCCAGGTTCTTTCGAAATTTTGCAAAATATCGAGACTATTGATTTTCCCGAGCTTTTGATCGATAGTCAGACATATAACAAACAAAATCCAGGGAAATCCCGGGGGAGACATCGTGAAGATCACCGTGACCGCAGGCCCGTTTCCGCTCTCCCTGTTCGGAGGCGCGTCGCAATGAAAGACTTCTTCCTCAACGACTCGAGCCGTGTCTTCGCCGGGGCCAACCCCTTTGAAGTGTCGGACTTCGTCAATCGGCATGTGGGCTCCCACCAGCTCCGCATGTCCCGCAGCCATGACTCGAGCGCCTCGCTGCAGCATCGCAAGGTCGGCGCGCTCGACCTCTGCCGGCTGAGCTACGGGACCCAGGCGCGGATCATCTCCAAAGGCCTGCCCGACATCTACCACGTCCAGTTCATCCTGCGCGGACACTGCCGCTACGAACTCAGCCGCGACTCCCTGAGCCTGCCGGCCGGCCACGTGCTGGTGATCAACCCGGAAGACCCGATCGACCTGACCTACTCCGAGGACTGCGAGAAGTTCATCGTCAAGATCCCTACCGGCATGCTCAACGAGGCCTGTGAGGAGCACCGCTGGTTCAAGCCGAACGAGCGGATCAAGTTCAACCAGGTGCCCTACCAGTTCACCGAACTCGACAGCCTGATCCAGTTGCTCTCCATCGTCTGCCAGGAGGCCGAGTCCGGCCTGGCCACGCCGCAGATGCTGCAGCACTACAACCGGGTGGTCACCGGCAAGCTGATGATGATGCTCAAGCACAACGTCTGCCTGGACAACCCGGCCGGCCATTCCGTGTGCTTCGACCGGCTGGCCCAGTACATCGACGATCACATCAAGGACAATCTGACCGCCGAGTCCCTCGCCGCCTACGCAAAGATGAGCCTGCGCTCGCTCTACCTGCTGTTCGAGAAGAACGCCCGGACCACGCCGAAGAACTACATCCGCCAGAAGAAGCTGGAGCGCGTCTATAGCTCCCTGATGGACCCGGTGCAGAACATCCAGAACATCACCGCGATCGCCCTCGACTACGGCTTCACCCACCTGGGGCGCTTCTCCGAGATCTACAAGGCCACTTACGGCATGCTGCCCTCCGAGTCGCTGCGTCAGCGGCAGTCCCGCATGGGTTGAACGCGACACGGCGACAAAGCCGAGGGCGGCCCGCATGACGCAGGCCGCCCTCTTTGCATATGCATCCTGCCTCAGGCCGCCTTGGGCTTGTGATGCAGCACCAGGTGCGCCACCGAGCCCAGCACCACGCCCCAGAAGGCCGAGCCCAGGCCCAGGAAGCTCATCCCCGACGCAGTGGCCAGGAAGGTGATGACCGCCGCCTCGCGGTGATCGGCCTCGGCCATCGTGCCCATCAGGTTGCTGGTGATCGCACCGATCAGTGCCAGCCCGGCCAGCACCGCCACGAACTCTTTCGGCAGCACGGTAAACAGCGACACGATGGTACCCGCCAGACAGCCGCCGATCAGGTAGAACAGGCCGTTGCCAAGGCCGGCCACATAACGCCGGGCCGGGTTCTCATGGGCGTCCTTGCCGGTGCACAGGGCCGCGGTGATGGCTGCAATCACGATGGTGATGCCCCCCGCCAGCGCCACGAAGGCCGACACTACGCTGGTCACCGCGATGATCGGCCGCGCTGGCGTCGTATAGCCGGCACCGCGCAGGATTGCCATGCCTGGCAGGAACTGCCCGGTGATGCTCACCAGGACCAGCGGCAGGGCCAGGCTGAGGGTCGAGCCCCAGCTCCATTCCGGTGTGATCAGGACCGGCACGGTGAAGCCCAGCTTGACATGACTCAGGTCCGCCCCGCCCATCCCCACGGCCAGGCTGATGCCGGCCAGCAGCACCAGCACCATGCAATACCGCGGCACGAAGCGGCGGAACAGCAGGTAGGCGGCCAGCATCACGAAGGTCAGCAAGGGCATGGACCCGGCCGACTTGAAGGCGTTGGCCCCGAACTGGAACAGGATGCCGGCCATCATGCCGGCCGCCACCCCCTTGGGGATCAGCTTGAGCACCTTGTCGAAATAGCCGGTGATGCCGATCAGGAAGATGATCCCCGCCGCCGTGATGTAGGCCCCCACCGCCTCATTGAGGGACAAGGCCGGGAACAGGGTGACCAGCAGGGCCGTACCCGGCGCGGACCAGGCCGTGACCACCGGCACCTTGAGGAACCAGGACAGCAGGATGCCCGACACCGCGGCGCCGATGGACACGCCCCAGATCCACGAGGCAATCATGTCACCGGACACGCCGGCTACCTGGGCCGCCTGGATGATGATGATGGCCGGCCCCGAATAGGAGATCAGCACGGCCAGGAAGCCCGCCGCCATCGCCGAGATCGACCAGTCGCGGCGAAGCCCTGCTGCGACCGGCGCCTCCCCGGGCAACTGCCCCGGCACGGCCCCGACCTTACTCATGGCCGGCCACCGGGCGCGGACGATAAGGCGCTTCGAGGCGGCTTACCTCGGCCTCGGTGAGGCGCAGGTCGAGTGCCGCGACCGCGTCCTCCAGGTGATGCGGCTTGGAGGCACCGACGATGGGCGCGGTGATGCCGGGCCGGCTGGCTGCCCATGCAATCGCCACCCGGGCCGGCGCCACGCCCCGCGCAGCCGCCACCTCGGCGACGGCGGCGACGATCGCATCTTCCATCTCCCGGTGGTCGTACCACAGCTGCGACAGCTGGTCGGTGGCTGCCCGATCGGTGCCGCTCTGGCGGGTTCCCGCCAGCAGGCCGCGGGCCAGCGGCGACCAGGGCGTCACGGCGATGCCCTCGCTGCGGCACAGGGGCAGCATCTCGCGCTCCTCCTCCCGGTACACCAGGTTGTAGTGGTTCTGCATGGAGACAAAGCGGGCCAGACCCATGCTCTTCTGCATGCCCAGGAGCTTCATGAACTGCCAGGCATGCATCGACGACGCACCGATGTAGCGGGCCTTGCCCGAGCGCACCACGGTGTCGAGTGCCTCCAGGGTCTCCTCGGGCGGGGTGTCCGGATCGAAGCGGTGGATGATGTAGAGGTCGACGTAATCGGTCCCCAGGCGCTTCAGGGAGGCATCGATGCCGGCCAGGATGTGTTTGCGCGATAGGCCGCGGTCGTTGGGCTTGCTGCCCACCGGGTAGAAGACCTTGGTGGCGATCACCGCCTCGTCCCGCGGCAGGTGCTCGCGCAGGGCGCGGCCAAGGATCTCTTCGCTGGCCCCCAGGGAATACATGTCGGCGGTGTCGAAGAAATTGATGCCCTTCTCCACGGCATCCCGGATGAAGTGCCGGCTGGCCTCCTCATCCAGCACCCAGGGCCGCCAGGTGGGGCTGCCATAGGTCATGCAACCCAGGCAAAGGGACGACACCTTGAGGCCGCTTGATCCGAAGCGCACGTATTCCATCGTATTTCTCCTGTCTGGCTCTTACTCAGTCAGGGCATTATGGTTATACGATCCCTATTGATAAATACCTGCAATAAAGCAACACTGTTTTGATTATCAAAACAATAGACCTACGACCTTGGATCATCTGCTCGCCATGCGCCTGTTCGTGCGCATCGTTGAACTGAAGAGCTTCAGCCGGGCCGCCGAGCAACTCGAACTACCGCGCGGCTCGGCAACCCAGATCATCAAGCAGCTCGAGGCCCGGCTGGGGGTCAAGCTGCTCCTGCGCACGACCCGGCAGGTCCGCACCACGGTGGATGGCGAGCTTTACTACGCCCGCTGCGCCGCCATCCTGGTCGAGATCGACGAGGTCGAGGCGGCCTTCTCCCAGGCCGCCCGCCAGCCCCAGGGACGGATCAGGATCAACATGTCCAGCTCCCTGTGCCGCCACATCCTCATCCCGGCCCTGCCCGGCTTCTGCGCACGCTATCCGGACATCGTGCTCGACATCGGCGTGCAGGATAAACAGATCGACCTGGTCAGCGAGGGGGTCGATTGCGTGCTGCGCATCGGTGAGCTGCGCGACTCTGCCCTGGTGGCACGCCCCCTGGCCCGGCTGGAGCAGCTCACCTGCGCCAGCCCCTCCTACCTGGCCCGCTACGGCACACCAACCCGGCTCGATGAACTGAGCCAGCACCGCACGGTGGACTACATCTCGGCCTCCAGCGGCCGCTCGGTCCCGCTGGAGTTCAGCGTCGACGGCCGCATCGAGTACCGTTCGCTGCCCGCCTCGGTCGCCGTGAATAACGGCGACGCCTACGTGGCCGCCTGCGAAGCCGATTTCGGCATCATCCAGCTGCCCACCTACCACGTCCGCGCACGCCTGGAGGCTGGCACGCTGGTCGAGATCCTGCCCGCCCACCGGCCGCCGCCGCTGCCGCTGCATGTGCTTTACCCGCAGAATCGCCACCTGTCACAGCGGGTCAGGATTTTCGTGGACTGGCTGGGTGAGCTGTTCGCCAAGGGGGTGTAAGCCTCCGCAGGCCGCCACGACCCGGCCCGCCACGCTGGCAGCTAGCACGCGGCAAGCGGGACACGCAGGTCGATCTCGGCCAGCAGCTGATCCAGCCGGTCGGCCAGCGCCAGCACCTCCTCACGACCAGCGGGAAACGCCTCACGGGCCGCCGTCTCCACGCGGCGTGCCTCCTCGTGGAGGTCCGCCGCCATGAGGTTGGCCGCCATTCCGGCAATCCGGTGGCTGATGCTCACCAGCGCCGGGTCATCGCCCGCCGCCGCAGCCGCCCGCAGCGCCGCCGGCAGATCGGCCGCGTTCGCCTTGACCGTTGCGGCGAGTTGCGCAACAAAGCCCTCTCCCCGTGCAAAACACTGATCGAGCCGCTGCCAGTCGATCAGGCTGCGGGATGCCTGCACCGCCGGAGCTGGCGCCGGACAAGCTTCAGTCACCCCTGCCAGCCGTCCGGCCCCATGACGCGCCAAGGCCGCCAGCAGGACGTCCACCGACACCGGCTTGGTGAGCAGCTCGACCATACCGGCGGCCAGGCAGTGCGCCCGTTCTTCGGGAAGGACGTGCGCCGATAGGCCAATGACCGGAAGGCGCGGGGCCAGCCTACGCACCTCGCGGGCCGTCGCAAAGCCGTCCATGACCGGCATCTGCAGGTCCGTGATCATCAGATCAAACGCATCGGCACCATCCTGCTGCAGGCGCTCGCAGGCCGCCTGGCCGTTCTCCACCACCACCAGACGGGCACCGGCGAGCGCCAGGATCTCCTGCAGCACCAAGCGGTTTGCAGGGTCGTCCTCCGCCGCCAGCACGCACATGCCGGCCAGGGCAGGCGGCGGCGGGGTGAGCACGGCCCCGCCCTGCGGCCCCTGCCCGATGAGTCGCCAGACATGGCGCCAGCGCAGCGGCCAGGCCAGCTGCAAGACGGCGCCCGCCGCGGTAGCCTGGCCCGCCTCCGGATCCCCGGGCGACGACAGCACCAGGATCGGCCCCGCCCCCGGCATGCTCCCCGCGGCAGCGGCCAGGTGCCCTGCCACGATGCGGGCACTCAGGCCTTGCGCGCGCAGGTCGCTCCCCTCCTCCGTCGCGAGAATGAGCTCGACGCCTTCCGGCGCACGCCTCCGGATGGCCGAGGCCTCCTCCGCTGCGAACCCGATCAGCATGACACGGAGCGGTGGCCGGACCGGATGGGGCGCCTCGTCACCGACCAGCGGCAGGCGGACGGTCATGCGGGTTCCGCGGCCCGGCGCGCTGTCCACCTCGAGGGAGCCGCCCATCAGGGTGACCAGCCGATGGCTGATGACCAGCCCCAGCCCGGTCCCGCCAAAGCGCCGGGTAATCGAGCTATCGGCCTGCTCGAACGGCTCAAAGAGGCGTGCCAGCACCTCGGGCGAGATCCCCACACCGCTATCGTGGATCCGGATGCACAGGGCGCCGGACAGCCGCTCCACCTCCAGGCCGACCTGCCCCCGGGAGGTGAACTTGATCGCATTGGAAAGCAGATTGACCAGCACCTGGGTAAGGCGGAAGGCGTCCCCCTGCACCCGGACCGGAACATCCGCCGCCTCCGTGACGATGAGATGCAAGCCCTTCGCATGCGCCTGGGCGGCGTTGATCTCCACGGCCCGGTCAAGGACCTCGCCCAGCTCAAACGAGGAGGCTTCAAGCTGCAGCTTGTGGGCCTCGATCTTGGAGAAGTCCAGCACGTCGTTGATCAAGCCCAGCAGCAGCTCACCGGAATGCAGGATGTGCTCGAAGGTCTCGCCGAAGGGCCCGCCCTGGCCTTTGCGCCTCCCCACCTGGGCAAAGCCCAGGATGGCATTCAAGGGCGTCCGGATCTCGTGGGACATGTTGGCGAGAAACTCGCCCTTGGCCCGGGCCAGCCGTTCCGCCTCCTTGCGGGCCGCTTCGCGGGCCTCCTCGATCTCGCGCTGGCCGGTCACATCCCGCAGCACCACGACAAAGCACTCCTCCTCCGCCGTGGCCAGGCGGGCTACGGAGAACTCAAGCGGGAAGCTCCGGCCATCCTTCCGGGCACCGATGGCTGCCGCCGGACGTAAATCCGAGCGCCCCTGCGCCTCCGCAGCCAGGCGCGCTACGGCGATGTCGGGCATCAGCCTGGCGATGGACAGCCCGAGGAGCGCCTCGCCGGCATATCCGAACATCTGGCAGGCCGCCGGATTCGCCATCCGGACGCTCCCATCCGCGCCCATCTGGAGCACGGCATCGTTAAGGCTGTGGAGAATCGCCGAGGTGTGCGCCTCCCGCGCGGCGAGTTCCGCAGTGCGCTGCCGAACCCGCGTCTCCAGCTTGTCCTGCGCCTCCTCGAGCTTGTCCGCCATCCGGTTGAAGGCCTTTGCCGTAGCCGCCAGTTCCGGCACATTGCAGCTCGGGGCTCGCACCGCAAGCTCGCCCTCGCCGAAGCGCCCCGCGGCAATCGCCAGGTCATGCAAGGGCCGCAGGCCGGTACGCAGAGACCGCTTCAGAAGGAGCAGGAGCACCACCAGCGTCGCCGTCCACAAGACAATGGCCGTCCACATGCGCCGCCACAGGTCTGCCACCAGGAAGGCCGACGAAGGCTCTGCCAGCAGGGAGCCCTGAGCCAGCCCCCCCGCCTGCACCGGAAAACGCTGGGTCTCGAAATGGACCGCCAGCATGGCCCGGAACCAGCCCGGAGCATAAGCGCCAGGCAGATGAACCACGGCGTGGCCGGCCGCCAGCACGCTTCCGGTCGCCTCATCCACCAGCGAAAGGCGATTGAACTGCCCATGACCCATGATGTTGTCCAGCGTCTGCTGCACCGTCGCGAGATCTCTCCGGATCAAGGCCTCCTGCAGCAGCGGGACCGTGGCGGACGCCAGGCTCCGGGTTCCATCGAAGGCCCGCTGGCTGGCGGCATCCACGTCGCTGGCCACCTGCACCGACACATGGATCGAGAAGACCGGCAGCACGGTGGCCAGCATCACCCGGAGAAGACGCTGCAGCAAGCCGTTCCGGCTCATCATGGGCCGCTCTCCGGGCGGCGGATGGACAACCGCCCCCCCGGCAACAGGACACCGGGAAGCAGCAGGCGCAGACGATGTTGCATCAGCAGGAAAGCAGGACGGGCCTATGCCTCAGCATGCAGGTGGCGCAGCGATCGCCCGACTTCATGGAGCTGATCGGCAGAGCTCCGGCCCTGAGAGAGGACCCCGCCCACCTGCGCCGCGGCCTTGCGGGCCATCTCGCTCAGCAAGGCCTCCTGGCGCTCGCTGAGCCCCAGGTGCACAAAGGAGCGCTCCAACTCTTCGATGAAGGAATCCATCACGCACAGCGCATTCAACCGAACCCGTCCCTGCTCCTGCTCGATGACCTCAAGCGCCCCGGACAACCGCATCGCCGCCTCCCCGATGCCTCGAGCCTGGCGCGACAGCATCATCTGGTTGGACAACGCCCTCAAGCGGGTGTCGGCCCCCTCGGCGAGCAGCGCCAGGTTGTCGCGCAGGCGCCCCATGCGGGCTTCGTCCTGGATCGGCAGCCCACGGACCAGCAGCGTGACCAGGGGGTAGTTGATGACCATCCGGTCATGGAACTGGAAGATCCTGTCCATCATGCAGACATGCTCAAGGATGGACGTCTCCAGCTGCGTGGCCTCTCCCTGCCCGGAAAAGCAGAAGGTCCCCTCACTCCCCCGTAAGGCCAGGAGATACTCCACCCCGTAATGGCCCAGCGCATCGGCAAGGGCCGCATTCAAGCCATCCACCGAATGGCTGGCGAACGAGGCCTGCAGGAAGTGCAGCACGGCGCCCAGCTCGGCAGCCGAGGACATCGCCGAGAACGCCACGCTGGACGCCTGCTCGACCCGCTCTTCAAGGCTGCGCTGACGCTCGAGGACCTGCCTGGCCACCACGACCTTGGGCTCCAACGCGTCGGGCAGAACCGGCTTGACGATGTAATCGTTGCCGCCCGCGTCATAGGCCCTGAGCCGCGTCTCCAGATCGTTGCGGACCGACACGAAGATCACCTGGGTCGTCAGCAGCCCCGCCGCGCGGACAGCACGGCACGTCGCAATACCGTCCAGGCCTGGCATCTCGATGTCCAGCAGCACGATATCCGGCGCCTGGTCCAGGGCTGCCAGGCAGGCCTCCCCGGAGTCGAGCTGGACCAGCTCGAACTCGGGTCGCTGGAAACAGAAGGACGAAACGAGCCGGGAGGATGGATCGTCATCAACGATGAACACCTTGTACGCCCTGTCGCTCATGCCCCTCCCTCTCCAAGCGGATGTGGTCATCGAGGGAGCGGATGACCCGCGCCCTCCAATTAACCACATTTAACGAAAATGGATACTACTGCCCCCTCGCCAGTCCTCCGCTTGATCTGAGACAAATGATCATCGAATACGCACATGGGATTCACCTCCCAGATGCACTGCGAAGCCGGAAGACTCCGGCCAAGGACCCGGCCGGCACGGCGCACAGCAGCGCCCCCAGCGACACCGCGACGATCCCCACGACGGCCCGCAGCCCGAGCGGCTCGCCCAGGATGAACCACGCGCCGACGCCGGACACACCCGGCACCAGGGCCAGCATCATCGAGGCCTGACAGGCGCCGATCTTCTGGTTGGCATAGCTGTACATGCCGCCGGCCAGCAGCGCCGCGATCACCCCCTGGTACACCGCCTGCAGCCCGATTTCTCCGGCCGAGGCCTCGCCCAGGGCCGTGGGCAGCCACAGCAGATAGGGCGGCATATAGACCAGCATGGAAAAGCTGGCCACACCGGTGATCGCCAGCTGTGGCCGGACCTGCCAGCGCCGCATCAGAAGGCCGAAGATCGCCCACGACAAGGCGGCCAGCAGGAACAGCAGGTCGCCGATCCAGCGCGAGCCGCCCCCCGCATCCAGCAGACTGCCAGACGCCATCAGGATCAGGCCGCCGCTGGTCAGCAGCAGGGCCAGGCCGATATTGCGGGCCAGCCGGAAGCCCGACATGGCCGCCACGATGACGATGGTCCAGAAGGGGATGCCGCCATTCACGAACACCCCCGCGTGGGCCGTCGGGGCAAAGGCAAAACCGGAATACACCAGCAGCCCGTAGCCCAGCCCCCCGAATACAGCCAGCACCATGTAGCGCGGCCATTCGGCGGGCGGCACCCGCGGCAGGAAGTACGGCAGGGCCAGCACCCCGGACACGCCGAAACGCAGGGCCGCGATGTCGAAGGGTGTCAGCACGCCGGTACTGCCCAGGCGGGACACGATATTGAAGCCCGACCAGCACAGCACGACGATGCCGGCGGCGAGCAGGCCGCGGAGGTGATCGGAGAGCCCGGAGCCGGGCGTTTGAGGCATGTTCATGGCGGCTGGAGGGCAAGAGGGCAGGAGGCAGAGCCTGCATTAGATCCCTCCTGCAGCGACGGGAACAGGCTCAGATGAGCAGATTGCCGACACGCACAGCAAGACGGCAGGCATGCCGGAATCGAAAACGGCCCCGGATTTCTCCGGAGCCGTTCCTCGCCGCACGAAACGCGGAGGGTACTCAGCCGGCCTCGACCGTACGGGCGATCAGGGCCTTGATGGCGTCCGCATCCACATCCATCACCTCGACGCGCTGGGGCAGCGCCTCGATGTTGTCCAGGCCCGCCGGGCGCGCCGGCTTGCGGCCGAGGGCTTCGACGATGGTCTCCTCGAACTTGGCCGGCTGGGCGGTTTCCAGCACCAGGGTCGGCACGGCCGGGTCGCGCAGCTCGAAGGCCACCTTCAGGCCGTCGGCGGTGTGGGTGTCCACCACGGTGGCGTAGTCCTTGTCGGCACGCCGGATGGTGGCCAGGCGGTCGGCATGGTTGCTGCTGCCGGAGGCGAAGCCGTACTGCCCGATGGCGGCGAATTCCGGGGAGCCGGAGAGATCGAAGGCGCCGCCCGCGTCCACCTTGCTCCACAACTCGCGCACCTTGGCGCCGTCGCGGCCGACCAGGTCGAACACGAAGCGCTCGAAGTTGGAGGCCTTGGAGATGTCCATGGACGGGCTGGAGGTGGCGTGGGTCTCGGCGGTGTTGCGCGGGCGGTACACGCCGGTGCGGAAGAACTCGTCGAGCACGTCGTTCTCGTTGGTGGCGAGGATCAGCCTGGCCACCGGCAGGCCCATCATGCGGGCGATGTGGCCGGCGCAGATGTTGCCGAAGTTGCCGGACGGCACCACGAAGGCGACCTGCTGGTCATTGCTCTCGGTGGCGGCGAAGTAACCCTTGAAGTAATACACGATCTGGGCGGCGACACGGGCCCAGTTGATCGAATTGACCGCACCGATCTTGTACTTGGCCTTGTAGGCGTGGTCGTTGGAGACCGCCTTGACCACGTCCTGGGCGTCGTCGAACATGCCGCGCACGGCGATGTTGAAGATGTTGGCGTCCTGCAAGGAATACATCTGGGCGCGCTGGAAGGCGCTCATCCGGCCGTGCGGCGACAGCATGAAGACACGCACGCCGTGCTTGCCGCGCATGGCGTATTCGGCCGCGGAGCCGGTGTCGCCGGAGGTGGCACCGAGGATGTTGATCTGCTCGCCGCGCTTGTCCAGCACATACTCGAACAGGTTGCCGAGCAGCTGCATGGCCATGTCCTTGAAGGCCAGGGTCGGGCCGTTGGACAGCTCCAACAGGCCCAGCTTGCCCGGCTCCAGCCAGTGCACCGGGGTGATCTCGGCGGCCTTGGCATCGTCGCGCACGTAGCCGTACACCTCGGCGGTGTAGGTCTTGTCGCAGATCGCCTTCAGGTCGGCGGCCGGGATGTCATCGATGAAGCGGGACAGGATCGCGTAGGCCAGCTCGGCGTAGGACAGGCCGCGCCAGGCATCCAGGTCGGCACGGCTGACCTGCGGGTAAGCCTCGGGCAGATACAGGCCGCCATCCGGCGCCAGGCCGCCAAGCAGGATGTCACAGAAGGATTGGGGGGCAGACTGGCCGCGGGTGGAGATATAGCGCATGGGGCTCGCCGAAGTGAAAACGAAAACCTTGGAAGATAGCACAGCCGGCCCCCCTTGGCTTTCCCCTCCCCTGCCGCATCAGGAGCGGCGCAACAACCCGAGCGCCAGCGCCGCCGCGAAGAGCAGCACACCCCCCGCCACCAGGCCGGCCCCAAGCGCGGGACTCACGGGCAGCAGCAGCCCTCCGGCCAGGAACAGAACGGCACGCAGCAGGCCGTGGCGGGCCAGGCATGCACGCAGGGCCGTGCGTGCTGGCGTCAGCGGGCCCGGGTAGCACCACACCGGCAGCAGCTGGGACAGGGCGCCCGTCACCAGGGGCAGCAGGAAGAGCGTGAAGAAGGCGGCCACCGCCGGCCGCCCCGGCAACAGCCCGACACCATGGGCCGCCCCCATCAGGGCCAGGCCGGCGAAGCCCGCCGTGGCCAGCAACAAGGACGTGGCCACCCCGTCCGCCAGCAGGCGCCGGAGCCCATGGCCACGCAGCCAGCCCGCCAGCGTGGCGATCGCCACACCGCCCACCAGGCCGGCGGCCGGCAGGCTCAGCCAGGGCAGGCCGCAGGCCAGCACCGCCGCGGCGATCCCGCCCAGCATCCACGGCAGCTGGCGGGTCAGCCGGCTCCCTGCCCGGGGGTCCGGCTGGCCCAGGGCGGTCGGCATCAGCACATGCAGCGTACCGATGGCGCTCAGGCCGATGAAGCCAAGAGTATTGAGATGAAGATGGGCCAGCCGGGCCAGGGGATAGACGGCGGGCCACACCAGCCCGGCCACGATGGCCAGCAGCGCGAGGATCAGGCACCCCAGGGCCGCCGCATACCAGTACAGACCCGGATGCGGCCGCCCCAGCGCCTTGCGCCCCCGCCCCAGCAGCCAGGCCAACATGCCCGCCGTGGCGGCCAGCCCGACGACCAGGGCGGCATGCAGGGC
>WBTZ01000116.1 GCA_009026175.1 Zoogloea sp.
GTCCACCCTCATCACGCCAGGCCCGCGCCTCGGCCAGCGCCGCAGGCGCCACCTCCCGGCCGAGCAGGTCGTGCCCCGCGTCATCCACCACCAGCACGCGCGGCGCGCGCTCCCCGGACCAGTCGGCCAGCAGGCGGCCCAGCGCCTCGTCACCACCATGAGCCAGCACCGCCGCTGCCGCCGCCACCGCCATGTCGGCCCTGGGCCCTTCCGCCACCCCCTGCAGGCGCCCGACGTCCGAACGCTCCCGCTCGAGCGCCTCGCGATGCAGCCACACCGCCGTGCCGACAGCAGCCCCTGCCACCAGCAAGGCCAGCCAGAAGGCAAAGAAGAACTTCCAGAAAAGACGCCCGGGCCTCATTCGCAAACCAGCTGATAGCCGAGCCCGCGCACCGTCTCGATCCAGGAACGGCCATCAGGGCGCACCCCGAGCTTGTGGCGGATGCTGGACAGGTGCACATCGATGCTGCGGTCGAAGCGGGCCAGCGGCCGGCCCAGCCCCTGCTCGGACAGCTCCGCCTTGCTGACCACCCGCCCAGCGCCACGGGCCAGGATCTCCAGCAGATTGAATTCGGTACTCGTCAGCTCGAGGGGGCCACCCTTCCACTGGGCGCGCCGCATCGACGGCCAGATGGACAGCTGCCCCACCAGCAGCGGGCTGCCCGGGCTGATCGCCTGCGGGTCCGACAGCCCGCCCTCCGGGGCGCGCCGGAGAATGGCCCGGATCCGCGCCACCAGCTCACGGGGCGTACACGGCTTGGGCACGTAATCGTCCGCCCCGAGCTCGAGGCCAACGATCCGGTCCACGTCGTCCCCCCGCGCTGTCAGCATCAGCACCGGGATGCTGCTGCGGGCACGGATGCGCCCCAGGGCCTCGATCCCGCCCACCTTCGGCATCATCACATCCAGCACCACGAGGGCGTATTCCCCCGACAGCGCCGCGGCGACACCCGCCTCGCCGTCGTGGACCGTATCCGCCTCGAAGCCCTCCTGGACCACATACTCCTTCAGCATGGACGACAGCTCCACATCGTCATCCACCAGCAAGACCTTGCTCATCCCGGGTCACCCCTAATCCATCCGATGGCCGATCTTACGGCCTGGAGCACACCCCACGGGAGCCCCCACGCCTCCCATTTACCCAGCTTTACGCAACACCTGCTTAACCGGAATTTACCCATGGGTAACGTCGCTTAACCCCGGGGCGCAGGATCATCCTCCCATCAGGAACGGCAACACCGTCAGCCTGACCGACCGATCCGACTTCCCGGCACTGGAGACAGACATGAAACTACTCGGCCCCACCCTTCTGGCAGGCATCGTCACGGCAGGCGTCGCCCTGTCGGCCCCGTCGTTTGCAGCACCGCGCCACGGCGGCGACAAACCCCAGGCCTGCGAGGCCGGGCGCTTCCCCGGCCCCCACCACTTCGACCACGAGATGGGCGGCCCGCCCCTGCTGCGCGACCCGTCACTCAGCGAAGAGCAGCGCGACGCCATCTTCAAGATCCATCACGCCCACGCACCGGCCCAGTGGAAAGCCGCCCGGGCCCTCGCCAGACTGCGTGCAGAGCGCGAAGCCCTGCTGCGCGCCGACAACTACGACCCCGCGAAGGGCGACGAGCTCATCGCCCGGGAGAGCGAAGCCTATGCCGCGATGCTCCGCGAGCGCACGGCAACGGCACGCGAAGTCTCCGCCGTACTGACCCCCGAGCAGCGCACCCGCCTGCGCAACCGGGAGGCGGAGGGCCCGCAGCCAGGGCAAGGCCCCGGACGCCACCCACGCTGAGCACGATTCCCGGGCCCGACCCGGCCCGGAAAAACAGAACGGCCCGATCAACTGAATGATCGGGCCGTTCTGTTTGAATCTGGTTGCGGGGGCAGGATTTGAACGTTATTCGAACCCATCTACCCACCCAATCCGCTTTCCTGGCCTTAGATGACTGGACAGATAGTGAGCTTCACGCCTTCCCATACCGCCGCCACCCACCAATCCTGACCCCTACCCACACGCCCCAGGCGCGCCATGCCGGAACACCGACGGCGATGCAGGCCTCCCTAAGCACGGCATCCGCATCAGCCCGGCTGACTGGCGCCGGAGCGGTGTAGAGCCAGTCGTGTACGACCGCCGCCGAACGGACCACCCCTCCAAACAACAGGAACAACACAGGCACCCTCGGGCAGCTCTCGAAGTCCGTCACGAAACCAGCCGGCACCTCGATGTAGTCCCCCAAGTGCTTGCTGTAGTAAATCAAGGGGGCCGTCAGCTTCCATGACCCTCGGAGATCGTTCTCGACTTCACTGAGAAGGTCGGTTCGGAGGGGTGTCAGAAACGCACTCATTTGGTGCCAGGCCCAGGATCTGCTGCCCGCTGCATCTGGGCGACGTAGGCAACGACCTGGCCGACAGCGCCAGCCAGCGCTGCAGCACTATTACCCTGTAGGCCAGCCTCCGGATGGGCGCAGATCGGGTCGATCACGGCCCTGGCCGCTGCGATTCCGGCCGCTTGCTCGGGCGTGGCCAGGCCGGGGATGGTGAGCAGGACGGTGACGCTGGGACGGATCGCGGCATCGGTGGCACAAGCGGCCTGGATCCGCGCCACCTGCGAATCGGAGGGCGCCCCCGGTGCACCGGCCGTGACGCACGCAGCGAGGAAAATGGTGCAGGCTACGCAAAGGACTCTCGAAATGATCTGCTTCATGGTGATCTCCAGTAGTTAGAGGTGAGCGCCTGCGGTCAGCATGGCCTCGAGGGAAACTGCGTAGCTCGCGATCAGATCGGCCCGATCCATCGCATTGATGATTCGGCGCGCCTGGGCGTAATCACAGCGGTCGGGATTGATGTATTTGCTCAGGCCTACACCCGTGAACAACCCGTCACGCATACCTACAGACATGATCCGGTAGGCCGTGGCGACATCCAGAGCCTGATCGGGATACAGCCGGAGCGTGTCACCGATCCCAATTGCGATCCCCACCCTGACGTAATTGTCGAGCCCCGAGATCTGGACGTAACCACGCCCTTTGTAGCGGGCGCCATCACCGGGATGCGTATTTCCCAGCGCATCACCTTTGCGCGTGCCGGGCTCATACATTGCAAAATAGGCCGGGGTCCCGCGCTCGACGATGGGCATCCAGGTGTCGGCACACTCGTGCTTGACAGTTGCCAGCATGTAAGCGGCATGCCGCAAATCCACAATCGCCCTATCCATTTCCATCGAATTGAGCAACAGCCCAATTCCCAGGACTTGGTTTTGCGTCAGCGGCCCCCAGGCTCGACGGTACGCATCAAAAAATGCCTTACGGTTGATCTTGTGCATGACTCACTTTCGGTCGGTCGCGCGACGGCGCGGCCGGTAATCGGGCTTGAAGAACTCTGCGGGGACTCCGGAATGCCAGTGCCGAGCAGTCACGTGCTGCACTGCGCAGACCGCAGCAGTGATTGCAATGGAGTAGGAGTCGGGTGACCAGGGCATGACAAGTGGTGCCACCAGCCCGTACATTGCAACGCCCCCCAGGACAACGAAGACAAGCCGAACATCGGCGTATACATGTCGAGATGTCGCCACCGCTCTTGCGAAAACTGTGATCAGCAGGTGCAGGCAAAGCAGGATATGCACAGCCCAGATCAGCGTGATTGAGGTCATCACTCGCGCCCTCCCCGGCCGGCAAATGCGGCAGCAAATTGCGTGACAGCTGCTGCAACAGAGCGCCATCCATTACCCATGGCACCGATCAGGAGCGCCACAGGGGCCAGCCCTTCGGACACCGGGACACCCCATTGACGCTCGAGCACGCCAGCAGCAAGCCCCGTAAGCACCAGCGCAGTGAGGGTGCAGCGCAGCAGCAGCCACAGCCCATCCAGCCAGCTATTTGTTTCTGCCGCGGAGAGTGGCCACATGGCTCCGGTGATGGCTGCAGCAACAATCAGTACTTGAGGCCCAGCAGTAGGCCCCAGGATCGACACAAAAAGGACAGCCAGGCTCGCGCCCCCGGCCGCCGATGCAATTGGCTCTGCCATCGGACCCCCAAATAAAAAGCCCGCTCAAAGCGGGCTGTTGATGATGTGAAAACGTTTTCTCGGCTATAGCTCGAGTGCGTCGGCCTGACGGAAGAAATCATCAACCCGAGCATTTGAAAGCCCAAGCTGCTGAGCAACGGATATGAGAATGGGGGAATCGCGCCGGAAATAGGCAGCGTCTGTCCATGCAATACGCGTGAGTGGATGCATCTCAGCAACGACAGCATCAGCTGCTTCGAGAATACCCGCCATCTGCATCACTGCACGGGCTCGAAAACGAGACACAGACTGGGGGACAGGAGCAGGCGGATCCAACACTTCGGGCTGATCAGGCACAACAGGCATCCGTCCAGACCGCTTTGCTCATGGCCGTGGAGGCAGGTGCCCGGCTCGAAACATCAGCATCGAGATGATCAAGGCCCGCGGCGCGATCAGCAGTAACGCGGCCGACGAGAGCGCGCAGCAAGCCCGACAAGCCGTTGAAAATTGCGATGCTCATGTCAGCTCCAGGTAATAGCGGTGACGTAGCCGTCCGCGTTGTACGAGACGGTCATTATGGATACAGCAGTCCAAGTCGATCCGCTGTCGGACGAGTAATGCACCTCATCGGAGACCACTACCCCAGCAGACCCGCCGCTCGTACCGTAGGTGAGCGTCTCGCGGTAGCGCTCAGCGCCATTACTATGGGTAATGACCGATGGCGCCCAGGGGTCACCCGTGAGGGTGACATTCCAGAGAGCCATTGATCCAGTGATTACCCCCTGTGCGACAGCGCGCAAATTGCTGCGCATGGAATCACACGCCTGGCTAACATTTTGCGAAGCGGGGTCGGGCTTTGTATGGTCAAAATGCTGATACGTCATCGTCAAATCCCTTTCCAGACATAGCCGAAATCCCGTGAGATGAGATTCGCAGCGTCATCAAACACATACACATCGAATGACGTTGGATTTCCGGTGATGATGTTGTCCACTGTGGCTGTGGCAAATCCAGTACCACCCACTGTGATCTGAGGCAGCCCCTTTGAGAGCGCATAAACACCCGCAAGCGTGACAGTGCAAGGCCCGGAGGAGGATGACGTTGCAACTCCTTCCTCTTGCCTTGGTATCGCATCGATACGCAGCTGGGCGATCGGTAGCAATACCAGGGCAGCCCCCGAGACATCGACACGCAGACGTGAAAATCGACCACCCGTTTTTGTGGTAAGGCCTGCATGGGATGACCAGGTACTGCCATCTGGGGAAAGATCGAGGTATTGATCGACGGTGCCTGCCAAGGGTGTAACAGCTAATTCTCCTGCCCAGTTACCGGAAAGGAAAATACCGAAGTCATGGGCCTCGGTCTTCCATGAGTTTGCACCTGCAGAGTAGGCGCCCATAGGGTCCGGGTAATCTGACAATGCCCCGATGAACTTGTCAGCCATGGGCACATCGTCCTCAGAGATCCACCGCCGATACGTGTCACCGGGCCACAATGCATACTCCTGCATCCCAGAAACGACCGGGGCCGAGAAGTCGTGGCGATCTACAAGGATCGAGGCCGCATCAAGCGTCACCGTGACGGTCTTGCGGGCCGGAGATGGGCTGTAATTGCCCACACTATCGAGCGCACAGACCAAAAAATCCCATGTCCCGGCGGGAGTATCTTTGGACACCAACGACAGCGCATCAACCCGATCCAGCAGCGCTGCAGCCCCCCAGGAGATGCCAGGCGCTCCCCAGCGGATCTCATAGCGCCAGATGTCGATATCGACCGCCGCGGTCCAGCGCAGCCTGACCTCACCACCAACCTCGTAGCCGGAGAGGCTGGGCACATTACTCGGAGGCAACTGCTTACCCTTGGGGGTAATGACCACCGAGGCCGCGATGCTCTCGGCGCCGATGCTCGACCGGACGTAGATATCAAGCTGGTGCGCGATGCCCTCTTGCACTGACCCACTGGGCCAAGTGGTAGCGCCACGGCCAGCCGTCCCGACCTGCACCACAACCCCTCCGGCAAGCAGCTCAACGCGATACCCGGTAAGCCAGGGATAAGTCGGCGTCGGCCAAGTGGCCCGCAGGCGGCTGGAGTACGTGCCATCCTGCTGCTGAAAGACCTCCTCAGCAACCGCCAGCCCTTGCAGCGGCACAGGCCCTGCCGGAGATGGCAGTGCGGTGTCGGGCGAAGAGGGATCGGAGACAACGGCGTCCGAATACGCAGCAGGGTCATACTCCACCAGCTGAAGCGTCCAGCGGCCCGGGCCGGTGTTGTCGACGCTACCGCACCGCATCAGCTTTCCAGACAAGCCAATCGGGTGCGTCACGGCCACTACATCGCCCGGCTCGACCTCGAGACCGTCGTCAAACACATCCAGAGCGAAGGAGAGGTCAGCAAGCCACAGCTTGTTGAGCCGCTCGACAGCCTCACGCTGGGCCTGGCTGGCCGACTGGATGCCCGGCAGGGAGATCTCCGACTCACGGCGCTCCAACGTTCCGGCCAGCACGCCAGGGGCATAGGCCACAGAGACACGATCCCGCCATGGCGTGACGGATGTGTCCGTCCATTTGATCCGAACGACGGTAGGAGCATCAGCCCGGGGGCGCTTTTTGAGGCCCCCGAGCTGGGCTATATCACCGGCATCGTGATCAAACGTGCGGACGGCCGAGGCGGGCCTGTCAGGCACAAGGTGCAGGCCATTGGTACGCTGCACCACAAAACACCCCGCGTAGGTGCGCAGGGTGTCACGCCATGCATCGCAGGCTTGCGCCTGGGCCAGCGATAGCCCGACGGCCCTACGCCGCTGGCCCCCGACAATCTCATCGCAGGCGTCGGCAGCGGCGGCCACGCTGTCGGAATCCACTGTGCGCCCCTCAAACGTGCTGATGAAATGCGCGAGGGCCAGGGCCGGGTTATCAGACCATTCGGTGAGGCCCGTGCGTGGGTCGATCAGCTTGAGTCCCTTGACGATGGCGACAAGCGATGTCGGGTCAAAACCGTCTGTGCTGAGCGGCGCCCGCAGAACGCTGTAGGCAATGCCCGGGAGTGCATCAGCGTATGTGATGCCGCCGGCCGCGAACGCAGCCTCCAGCCACGAATCCACAGCCTGCCCCAGCGTGCCGGTGTAGTGACGCACGGAAACCCCAGCGGGTAGCGCATCTTTTCCCATTGCGATGGATTGAACACCCTCGATCTCACCGAGGCCCCACACGCACTGCACGTACACATACTGGGTGTCGGTAGTGGACGCCGCCGAGGTCACCGACAAATTTGTCGTGCTGTCCCTGGGACCGGCCCGCAGCTTTGCGGCCTTCGCGCCGCGGCTCACGGTAGGGCTGGACGCGGGGTTTTCCGTACTGCTTCCGGCGGGTACCCGCGTTCCTGTAGGCAGTCAAGTCTTTGTGCTGGAGCGATAGATGCCCACCTACCCCAACTACCCCCAAACCTCTGACACCAAGGTGCAGCTCCAGCGCGCCATGGTTCAAGAGGAGGCCACCAATGGGCGTTTCCGGGCCCGGGTCCTCGGGCCGGTCAAGGCCCGCATCACGGCGGTGCACATGCTCACTCGCGCTGATCTGGCAGCGCTGGACGCGTTTTATGCGGCCAATGCCACGGCTGAGCTGGATTTCGTGCTCCGCGAAAGTGGGGCTGCCTACACCGTGGTCTTTTCCGACGTGCCGCAGCGCGAGCTGAGGGTCTCGTAGTAACCCTCCCCGACCTTCTGCCAATCCTCCAGGCCGGGCAGCACGCTGCCCGATCAGACCGCCACTGCCGTCGACTCAAGAGCCACATCAAAGCCCAGGGCACATGCAGCCAGCACATGCCCGCTGAGTTCGGAGCCGCAGCATGACGCAAGACAAGCACCCAGACAGCCCCGCGGCAGTGGCCGTCGCACTCCGGCAGATCAATGCCTGGCGCCGAGGCGGGAAAGGCCCCATGCCGGAGCCCAAGCACATCGGCCACCCACGCGGCAGCAATGCTCCTGTGCTCCGCTGCTGCAGAGTGCGGCGCCTCCGAAATGAAGCTGAACCTGGGCGGACTAACGCAGGACGGCCAGCAGTTCGGAGACTGGTCCGTCCTGGTCACGAAGATCAACGACCGAGCCGCGGGAGATGGAGCATGAAAACGGATCTGATGACCATCGCCGGCGAGGTTGATGTCGTAGGCCTCTCCCGTTCCGCCGACGTCGAGCCGCTGATCGGCAAGCCGTCCCTGATCCTCAAGCGGCCGGACGGCAGCACCGTGGCCCTGCTGGGCCTCACGGAAGAGGAGTGCAGGGCCGGCGCCCGGGCGTTCATGGACCCGGCAGTGATCAGCCTGAGCGCGGGAGGTGAAGCATGAAGCCCACCACCGACCTTCCCGGTGTCCAGTGGATTCCGAGCAATAGCACCGTCGGCCATGCCTTCATCGAAGGCGAGTGCTCAAGGTGTGCCAAGGACGCGCCGAGCAGCCAAGGAAAGCCGTTCGAGGAGTGCGATGACCACGAGCTTTGCCCGATCCTGGCGGCCTCGTCCCGCAGCGAGGCGGTGGAGTGGCGCCGGATGCCGGACGGTGAGGTGAAGTGCCTCGGCTTCGTGGAGGCGGGCTCCGCCACGCCGGCCAGGTGCGACAAGACGCAAGACATGTTTGAGGGAGGCTAAAGATGATTGCTTGGCTGAAAGCCCTTTTCGACCGTAGCAACGATCCCGTGCACAGCTGCGATCTGTACAAAGATAGGGCTTCAGGGAGTTGTGCGCATGTGGATGGACCGCTCTGTGACTTCCCGGCCTGCTCGATGCTGGCTAACTACCGCGCAGCCAAGCCCCAGGCGCCGCAGAACAACCCCCGCCCCGAAGGAGAATGAACATGACATCCAACCGGATTGCGATCGAGGCCCTGGTGGCCCGCCTGCAGGCCGTCAGCGAGACCGGATGTGACCCGGATCTGCCACATGAAGCCGCCGACACGATTGAGGCGCTGGTGCGACGGGCTGAGAAAGCCGAGCAGCTCGTTACTGCCCGAGGACATACGATCCAAGGGCTGCGGCAAGAACTGGCTGGGACAAGGATGGAGTGCGACGCCCTATCCTCTGCCGAAAAGACCGGAGAGCGTATTGCTTGGAGGCTCAAGTCCAGCGTTGATCCCTGCGGTCTGATGCGCTACATCACCCAGCGGATGTTTGAGCAGCAAACGCCTGGCGTGCAGCGGTGGTACGAGCCGTACCGCTGCACCAGCTGCTCCACGACTGCCGTAGCTCAAAGTCAAGGTTTCAACGTCTGACCCGCAGGAGATATCCATGCTTCCCCCGCTCCCTCGCCCCACCACGCCTGCCGAGGCAATCAGCGTACTGGCCCGCATCCTGGGCCGGCAGGCCGCCCGCCGGCATTTGGAGGCTCAACGCCAGCAGGCGCAAGGCGACACGCCGAACCGTTCAAATCGCCCCCTGCCATCTGCACCCGAGGCCCCGTAATCTCCGCATCATGAGAACAGCAGCTTACTGCCGGTATTCGAGCGATGCCCAGCGCGACGCATCGATCCGGGATCAACTCCGCAACATCGAGGGCTACTGCGCTCGCATCGGATGGCCGACGCCTGCGCTCTACCAGGACCAGGCAATCAGTGGTTCACGGTCCGACCGCCCAGGGTACCGTGCCCTGCTTGATGCCGCCGAGCGACGCACATTTGACGTGATCCTCGTCGATGACTTGTCGCGCCTGTCGCGCGATCACATTGAGAGCGCCCAGGCTATACGCCGGCTCAAATACGCCGGGGTGCGCGTGATCGGGGTGTCTGACGGAACCGACACTGCACGCGACAATTACAAGCTCGACACCGGCCTGCGCGGCCTGATGTCCGAGCTCTACCTCGACGACCTGGCCAAAAAGACCCACCGGGGGCTGATGGGCCAGGCTCTCGACGGCTACTCGGCTGGCGGACTGCCCTACGGCTACAAGAGCCAGCACGACGGGTTCGGTTTTCGCCGCGCGGTGAATGAAGACCAGGCGCCCTGGGTGCGCTACGTATATGAGCGCTACGCCCTGGGCGTGAGCTGCCGGCAGATCGCCGACGAGCTCAACCGCCGAGGGGTCGCATCGCCCCGCGGCAGCACATGGAGCCACAGCGCCCTGTACCCCGACAGCAAGGGCGTGGGCATGCTGGGCAACCCCATCTATGTGGGGCGCCCCGTCTGGAACAAAACTGAGTGGACAAAAGACCCCGACACCGGCAAGCGCCGTCGCATCCTGCGCCCCCGGTCGGAGTGGATCATCACCGAAGCCCCCGAGCTGGCCATTATCTCGGAGGACTTGTGGCAAGCCTGTCAGGACCGAGCCCGCGAGCAAAAGCGCGATACCGCTGACAAGAGCCTGCGCGGCCAGGGAGCCGGCGGCCGCGGGCCTAAATACCTGTTCTCCGGGCTGCTCCGCTGCGGGGTGTGCGGCGCGGCTTACACGATACAGGGGCGCCTGGACTACGGCTGCAGTGCCCACAAAAACCGGGGCGCCAGCGTGTGCAGCAATGGCCTCAAGATCCGGCGCACCACGATTGAGAGCATCTTGATTGAGGCCATCAAGGGCAAGCTGTTGAGCGATGACGCCTTTCTGGATTTTGAACGCGAGGCCCGGGCCTGGCTGGCCACAGAACGCATCGACCCCGCCGACGCCCGCAAGGCCCTGCGCGACGCCACGACCGAGCGCGATAACATCATGCGGGCCATCGCGGCCGGCATCATCACACCCACCACCAAAGCAGCGCTCAACAACGCCGAGGAGCGTGTAGCAGCCGCGGAGGAAAACCTACGCCATGTCGAGAGATGGCAGCCTAGCCAACTTTTGCCGCGCGCACGCGAGATGTACCGGGACATGCTATCGACCCTGCAGCACGTCGACGACATGGCCGCGGCCAGGGAAGTGCTGCGCGTGCTGATCGGGGATGTGAGGCTGATCCCCGAGGGCGGGAAGCTGACGGCAGAAATGCAAAGCGCCGGACTGGCCGGCGCTTTGCAAATATCGTTGGTTGCGGGGGCAGGATTTGAACCTGCGACCTTCGGGTTATGAGCCCGACGAGCTGCCAGACTGCTCCACCCCGCGTCTGGAGGGGGCGAATAGTAAGCCCCCGGTACGAAAACACCAAGCTTTTTTTTGCAGTGAAGCAAAAACAGTCCGGATTCGGGCTCCGGAATCCGGCGCCAACCGCTCAGCGCGCCAACCAGCCCCGCGCCAGCAGGACCTCCCGGCACCTGGCACACCCCTCCCACGGCAGGCAGTCACAGGCCAGCTCGATGAACGCAGCCCCGGTCTTGACCACCGAGGCCTGGGACATCTTCCGCGCCGGCGCCGCGCCGGGCGGTGCGGATGCCGCCGCCGCGTCAGCGCCCGCCGGCATCCAGCGCGCAAACGGGCTCATGTCCGCCACGTTCTGCACATACCAGGTGCGCCGCCCCGGATCCCAGCGGGCCCCCAGCGCCTTGGCCTCGTCCTTTTCCGCAAAGGGAACCTGCAGATTTGTCCTCATCACCACTCCATCCTGTCGCAGGCCTGCAAAGAACAAGGGCCGACCCTCGCGGATCGGCCCAAGCCCATGATTATTCTGGTGCCCCCTGACGGAATCGAACCGCCAACTGATGATTACAAGTCAACTGTTATACCACTTAACTAAGGGGGCTCTGGCGGGGCCCGAGGCCACTCCCGGCAAGGCGCGCACATGGACGGAAAAGGCCGGGCTGCACTATGCTTCGAGGAGGCTCAGGCCCTGTCGAGGGCCGGATTATAAACAAACCGCCCCTTTCACGCAGCCGCCAAACTCACGCATGCCCACCGCCACCAAGGTTGACGTCCCTTCCCGTGCCCCGGAAGCCCCGTCCTGCAAGACGCTGCGGCTGATGTTCATCGAGGACTCGGAGAACGACGTCCTGCTCCTGCTGCATCATTTCCGCAAGGCCGGCTACAACCCGACCTACTGCCAGGTCACCTCCGAAGAAGAAATGCGCGCAGCCCTGCGCGACGAGCGCTGGGACCTGATCCTGTGCGATCACAACCTGCCCGGCTTCAGCGCCCGTGGAGCCCTGCGGCTGACCCAGAAGCTGGCCCTCGACGTGCCCTTCATCATCGTCTCGGGCGTCATGCAGGAAGACGAAGCCATTGCCGCGATGCGCGCAGGCGCCCACGACTACCTGAGCAAGAACAAGCTCGACCGGCTCATCCCCGCCGTCGAACGGGAGTTGCGGGAGGTCGCCAACCGGCACGAGAAGCGGCTGGCCGAGCTCACCCTGCGGCGCAGCGAGGCCCGCCTGCGGGCCCTCACCGACAACATCCCCGGCGTGGTCTTCCAGATGGGCTACTCCGCCAATGGCACGCTGGGCTTCCAGTATCTCAGCGAAGCGGCGGCGATGCTCTTCGGCGCCCCTGCCGAGGAGCTCATCGGCGGCTCCGGCGGCTGGATGACCTGGCTCCTCGACGAAGACCTGCCCGGCTTCGTCAAGGCCGCCGCCGACTCCGCCCTCAGCCTGGCCACCCTCAACTGGGAGGGGCGCATCCAGCTCCCCTCCGGTGAACAGAAATGGATCAACCTGCGCAGCTCGCCCCGGCTCTCCGACAGCGGCGAGGTCGTGTGGGAAGGCGTGATGTGGAACATCACCCACAGCAAGCACGTCGAGGCCGACCTGCGGGAATCCCGCAGCCAGCTCGCGGCCCTCTCCAACCACCTGCAGCGCATCAAGGAAGACGAACGGGAGCGCATCGCGCGGGACGTCCACGACGTACTCGGCGGCACCCTGGTCGCCATGAAGTTCGAGATGTCCCTGCTCGAATCCAAGCTCGAGACCCAGCCGGCCCAGGCCCGCGAGCGGGCGCGCAACGTCGGCCGCATGGTGGATGACGCCATCGCCACGGTGGGTCGCGTCACCCGCGAGCTGCGGCCTGGCATCCTCAAGGACTTCGGCCTGGCCGCCGCCATCGAATCCCAGGGCGAAGACTTTGCCCAGCGCACCGGGATCACTTGTAACATTCTCTGCACCGACCACGACCTCGACCCGGACTACGATACCGCCCTGGCCTTCTTCCGCATCTTCCAGGAGGCGCTCACCAACGTCAGCAAGCACGCCCGCGGCTCCCAGGTGGATATCCGGCTGATGCAGGAAGGAGACGAAGCAGTTCTCGAAATCACCGACGACGGTTGCGGCCTTGCCGCCGCAGACCTCCAGAAACCCCGCTCCTTCGGCCTGCGCGGAATCCGCGAGCGCATGAGCAGCCTGGGCGGCACCCTCGAGCTCAGCCCCGTCGAGCCCCACGGCACGCGCCTCGTCCTGCGCGCACCGCTGCGGCCCGGCCACGCCGAGGACCCCCAGCACACCACCCGGAGCACCCCAGCATGAGCAAGCCCATCCGAGTCCTGATCGCCGACGACCACGCCATCGTCCGCCAGGGCCTGCGCCAGATCCTCTCCGACACCCCCGACCTCACCGTCACCGGCGAAGCCGAAAACGGCGTACAGGCGGTGCAGATGGTGCGCAGCGGCGAATGGGACGTGATCCTGATGGACGTCTCCATGCCGGACCGCAACGGCATCGACGCCCTCAAGCTGATCAAGAAGGAATTCCCCCGCCTGCCCATCCTCATCCTCAGCATGTACCCAGAAGAGCAGTACGCCATCCGCGCCCTCAAGGCCGGGGCGGCCGGCTACCTCACCAAGCAGAGCGCCCCCGACCTGCTGGTCACCGCCATCCGCCAGGTGGCCAGCGGCAAGAAGTACGTCAGCCCGTCCCTGGCCGAGGAGCTGGCCAATGCCATCGGCGAGGACACCGACCGACCGGCCCACGAAAAGCTCTCCGACCGGGAATACCAGACCCTGTGCATGATCGCCTCCGGCAAGACCCCCACCGAGATCGCCGAGGCCCTCAACCTCAGCGTCAAGACCGTCAGCGTGTATCGGGCCCGCCTGCTCGAGAAGATGAATCTCCGCAACAACGCCGAACTGACCCACTACGGCCTCAAGCACGGCCTGGCAGAATAGGCGGACGGCCACCAGCCCCACGCTCAGGTCCCCGGGCGCGTCGATTGGTATACTCAAGGCCGTTAAGGACAGGCCGTTATTCGATAAGATTAGCGACCCCGCCCCATGCCACCCATCTGGCGTGGCAACCCCGCAGGCCGCAGGATGAACCAACGCGCCCCCTTCCCTCGCCGAGCCAAAATGATCGACACCAGCCAGCCGTCTGACGTTGCCCGTGAAACCCTGCGCCAGCTCGCGCTGCGCCGCATCGCCCCAACGCCGGACAACTACCGCTCGCTGTATCACGAAATTGCCGGCTCGATCGCCGAAGATGTCTTTCCGGAGCGTGCCCTCAAGCTCATCGCCGCGGCCCTGCCCCGCAACAACCACGAGTCCCTGCGCCTCGTGCGCGACTTCGAAGCCTCGGTGGCCCAGTCCGACTGGGCGGCCATGCGCGCGGTCCTCATCGAAGGCTTCACCCGCAACGAGCAGCTCGACCTCAACTGGGGCACCCTGCTGCGCGACCTCATCGCCGAATGGGACCGCCGCCAGGCCGGCCTGACCCAGGCCCGCAAGCGCGAGATGCTCGACCGGGTGCTCAATGCCTCCGGCAACAACCCCGAAAAGCTCCACGAGCGCCTGCAAGGCCTGCTGCGCTCCTGGTCACGCAACGATGAGGAAGAACTCCCCGGCAATGGCGCCGCAGCCCCCGGCCACGCACCTGCGGCCGCCGCGGCCGTGGCCGCACCGGCGGATGTGGCCGCCCCGGTCATGGAGCTGGCACCGGCGGCCACGCCCGGCAGCACCGACCAGGCCTTTGCCGACATGCTGGCGACCCTGCTGGCCAGTCTCGCCAGCCAGGTCCGTCCTGCCGACCCCGAGCTGGCCAGCGAAGCCGAAGCCCTCTCCAGCGCCATCCGTGGCGCCTCCGCCCCCCAGTCCCTGCGCGAACGCCTCGACCGCCTGCGGGCCAGCCTGGACTGGACCGCCGAAGACCAGCACGCCCTGCGCGACGCCCTGCAGCGCGTCCTCCACCTCATCCTCGACAACATCAGCCAGCTGGTCGTGGATGATCGCTGGCTGCAAGGCCAGCTTGCCCTGATGGGCGAGATGTTCGACCACCCGCTGGACATCCGCATCCTCGGCGAACTCGAAACCCGCCTGCGCGACGTCATCAATCGCCAGGGCGCCCTCAAGCACGAGCTCAGCGAAGCCCAGGCCCGGCTCAAGGAAATGCTGGCCCGCTTCGTGGATCGCCTCAGCGACTTCTCCGAATCCACCGGCGAGTACCACGACAAGATCGAAAAATGCGCCGAGCGCATTGCCGACGCCGCCGACATCGGCGAGCTCACCGACGTGATCGCCGAAGTCATGCGCGAAACCCGCACGGTGCAGGAATCCACCCGGCGCTCCCGCCAGGAACTCGACGAACTGCGCACCCGGGTGAACGACGCCAACGGCGAGATCACCCGCCTGCAGATCGAACTCGAGCAGACCAGCGAACTGATCCGCCACGACCCCCTCACCGGCGTGCTCAACCGCAAGGGCCTCGACGAAGCCCTGGCCCGCGAGACGGCCCTCGCCCAGCGCCGCGGCTCGGCCCTGTGCATCGGCCTGCTCGACGTGGACAACTTCAAGCTGATCAACGACCAGCACGGCCACCAGACCGGCGACGAAGCCCTCCAGCACCTCTCCGAAGTCGTCCGCGAAAACGTCCGCCCGCAGGACTCCGTCGCCCGCTATGGCGGCGAAGAGTTCGTCATCCTGCTGCCCGACACCCAGCTCGACAGCGCGGTGAACACCCTGGTCCGCCTGCAGCGCGCCCTCACCAAGCGCTTCTTCCTGGCCCGCCAGCAAAAGCTGCTGATCACCTTCAGCGCCGGCGTGGTTGAAATGCACGCCGACGAAACCCCCGAATCCGCCATCGACCGGGCCGACAAGGCCATGTACATCGCCAAGCGCTCCGGCAAGAACCGGGTCGTCGCCGCGCCCTGACGCCCTCGGGCACCCGCCCCCAGTCCGCCGCACCACGCAGAAGCCGGCCCCGCGCCGGCTTTATGCTAAATTCGTATCGACATGACATTCAGATCGATACGACTGCTCGCGCCCCTCCCCCTGCTGGCGGCCTGCACCTGTCTGCAGGCAGAACCACTCGGGCGCCTGTTCTTCAGCCCGGCCGAGCGCACCCACCTGGAACAACCGCAACCCCGGGCCGGGAGCGCCTCGCCGCCGCCCCGCCTGGACGGCATCATCACCCGCAGCGAAGGGCCGCCGACCCTCTTCCTCGACGGCGAGGCCACGCCCGGTGAAGTCTCCCGGATCCGCATGCGCGACAGCAGCGCCCTCGTCACCACCCCGGACGGACGCACGCACCGCCTGCGGGTCGGCAGCCCGCCCCCCAGCCGCCCCTGATGTCCGGTGCCGCCAGCGCCCAGCGCGGCCTCATCCTGCCGGCCCTGATCGTCCTGCTCGGCCTGGGCGGCCTGGGCTGGCTGCTGGCCCATCACGACACCCCGGCCGACCGGGCCGCCCGCCAGCTCGCTGCCGAGGTCCGCACCACCCGCGCCCTCGCCAGCGCCCGCCAGGCCCTCATCGGCTTCGCCGCCACCTACCGCGAGCAGGGCCACCCCACCGCAGACTACGGCTACCTGCCCTGCCCCGATCTCGACGGCGACGGCTCCGCCGAGACCTGCGGCAACCAGGGCCGGAGCGTCATCGGCCGCCTGCCCTGGCTCACCCTCAACCTGCCCGACCTGCGCGACGGCGCCGGCGAATGCCTGTGGTACGCCGTCTCCGGCAACGTCAAGAACAACCCCAAGCCCACCGCCCTCAACTGGGACAGCACCGGCAGCTTCCGCCTCGTCGAGGGC
>WBTZ01000117.1 GCA_009026175.1 Zoogloea sp.
CCCCCGCCCCGGCCGCCGCCAGGAAGCCCGGCAAGGCCATGCGCAACGCGCCGGCAATCGGCGGCGCCACCGTCGAGAAGCCCGGCACGAACTTGGCCACCACCAGCGAGGACAAGCCCCAGCGCACGAAGCGCGCCTCGGTCTGACTGACGCAGGACGCGGGATTGATCGACAGCCGGCACAGGCCGGCCAGCACCCGGTAGCCGAAGCGCCGGCCCATCCCGTACCACAACCAGTCGGCCAGCACCGAGGCCAGCGTGGCCGCCGCCAGCATCGCCCCCAGCTGGCCCGGCCCGGCGGTCAGGCTGCCCGCCAGCAACAGGGTCGGCACCGCCGGCACCGGCAGGCCGAGCTGCTGCAGCAGCACGTTCAGGAAGACGACCGTGACAGCGTCGCGCTGCAGGGTCTGCTGGAGTTGGGCAATGTCCATGTCGGGAAAGGTGTCCGGTCGGGCGCGGGACGCCCTCCGGGCCGTCCCGCCATGCCCGGCATTCTAGGGCCTGGCCAGCGCGCTGTCCGCGGTGCCTCCACACCCCACGCCAAACATATGCAAATGCGCTGGCGGGTGCCAGAATCCACCCTCATTGCAATTCATGCCGTCGCCATGAGCACCTCCACCTCACCCCGTCCGATCTTCCTGCTCCTCCTCGTCGTGGCGCTGCTCGCGCTGGGCGCGGCCGTCTTCCGCGAGATTGCAGTCGATCCTTCGGCCTACCGGGTCGCCCTGTCGCTGGAGAAGCGCGGCCTGTACAGGTTCGCCCGCCCGCTCTACCTGCATGCCGCGCAGCAAGGCGACGCCCAGGCCCAGGTCCGGCTCGCCGGCCTTTATCAGGAGGGTCGGGGTGGCCGCACGGACTATCGGGCCGCACTTCACTGGTACGGGCAAGCCGCGCGGCAGGACCTGCCCCAGGCGATCTTCCATCTGGGAGTGATGCACATGGATGGCCAGGGCGTGCCGGCCAGCCACCGGCGGGCAGCGGAGTTCTTCGAGCGCGCAGCCCTCAAGGGGGACCGGCTCTGCGCCCTCAACCTCGGCATCATCCTCATCGAAGGTCAGGGCGACCAGCCACGGGATACCGCCGGCGGCCTGCGCTGGCTGCAGCTTGCCGCGGAACGCGGCCATGCCTACGCCCACTATGCGCTGGGGCGCTATTACGACGAGGGCAAGCACCTGCCTGCCAATCCTGGCGAGGCCATCAAGTGGTACGACAAGGCCGCGCGCCTGGGCGAGGCGGATGCCCAGGCAGGATTGGTCCTGGTACGCATCCGCAACAAGGCGGAACAGATCGACCTGGGGGACAGCCTCAGGCTCCTCGCCCAGGCCCACCAGACCCCCGGCAGCGCGGCGGTGGCCCAGCACACGCTGGCGGCCCTGTGCGCCACCTATCCGGAGGCCGGCTGCCGCGCCAACGGACGCTTTCCGGCACCGTCCGCCAAGCCGCTGGTGGTCGCCTGGCGTCCACCGGTTCGGGAGCCCGATGTGGAGCCCTGAAATGGCAGAGACACGATCCATTGCGGAACAATCCGCGCTCTGCGCACACCAATCAGATTCATCGAATTCGCCACCCCCCACCGGAGTCCCCCATGTCCGCCCTGTTCAAGCCCCTGCAAGCCGGCGCCCTGACACTGCCCAACCGCATCCTGATGGCCCCGCTGACCCGCTGCCGTGCGGAAGACGGGCATGTGCCCGGCGACCTGATCGCCACCCACTACGCCCAACGGGCCAGCGCCGGCCTGATCATCGCCGAGGCCACCATGGCCATCGCCGGCAATTCGGCCTTCTGGCACGAGCCCGGGATCTACTCTGACGCCCAGATCGCCGGCTGGAAGAAGGTCACCGATGCGGTCCACCAGGCCGGCGGCCGCATCATGCTGCAGATCTGGCACGGCGGCCGCGCCTGCCACCCCCTGCTCAACGGCGGCGCCCAGCCGGTCGCCCCCAGCGCCATCGCCATCACCGGCGACGAGGTGCACACCCCCGAGGGCAAGAAGCCCTACGTCGTGCCGCGCGCCCTGCACGACGACGAGCTGCCGGCCATCGTCGCCGGCTTCCGCCACGCCGCCGAGAACGCCCGCCTCGCCGGTTTCGACGGCATCGAGGTGCACGGCGCCAACGGCTACCTGCTGGACGAATTCCTGCGCGACGGCAGCAACACCCGCAGCGGCCCCTACGGCGGCCCGCTCGCGAACCGCGCGCGCCTGCTGCTGGAGGTGCTGGAGGCCTGCTGCGAGGTCTGGGGCGGTGACCGGGTCGGCCTGCGCCTGTCTCCGCTCAACAGCTACAACAGCATGCGCGACAGCGACCCGGTGGGCCTCATCACATGGCTCGCCCAGCACCTCAACCCCTTCCGCCTGGCCTACCTGCACGTGATGCGCGGCGACTTCTTCGGCCAGCAGAAGGGCGACGTGCTGACGCCGGCCCGCGAGCACTACCAGGGCGTGCTGATCGGCAACATGGGCTACACCTCGCAGGAGGCCGCCACCGCCATCGAAACCGGCCTGCTCGACGCGGTGGCCTTCGGCGTGCCCTTCCTGGCCAACCCCGACCTGCCCGCCCGCATCAAGGTCGGCGCCGGTCTCAACCCGCCCAACCCGGCCACTTTCTACTCCCCCGGCGCCGAGGGCTACACCGACTATCCCTTCATGCAGTGAGCGCCGGCCGGCCCCTTGAAACCCGGCGGACCACTCCCATATCGGTGGGGAGGGTGGCCACGGGCCTCCCGCCCCAGTCCGACAAGGAGGAGTCCGCATGTTCTATCGATCCCTTTTCCCCCGTGACGTGCTGGCCGAGCTGGAGCGCTTCCAGCGTGGCATGCAGCAATCGGGCGACGTGTCACCGAGCATCCGGGGGACCGGCCGGGGCGGCTACCCGGCCATGAACGTGGGCAGTACGCCCCGATCCGTCGAGATCTACGCCTTTGCCCCGGGCCTCGATCCGGCGAGCCTGGACGTGCAGCTGGACAAGGGTGTGCTGACCATTGCCGGTGAGCGCCCCAGCGTGCTGCCGCCCAAGGATGCACCGGCCACCGTGCATATCGACGAGCGCTTCTACGGACGCTTCCGGCGGGTGGTCACCCTGCCCGACGACGTGGATCCCAACGCGGTCAGCGCCCGCTACACCGATGGCGTGCTGCATGTCAGCGTGCCGCGCCGGGCCGCCGCCCAAGCCCGCCGCATCAATGTGGTTTAAGGAGAGCCCGAGCATGAGCAACGTTAACGCCGTTCGTTCCCAAGCCCCGGCCGAGACGCCCGCGCGCCCGGCGGAAGCCCTGCTGCCACCGGTCGACGTGGTGGAGGATGCGGCCGGCATCACCCTCTTCGCCGACCTCCCCGGTGTCTCCCGGGAAAAGCTGGGCGTGCACATCGAGGGGGACACCCTGACCATCGAGGGCGAGATCAGCCTGTCCTCACCGGAAGGCCTGGAGTCGACCCACACCGAAGTCGGCCTGGCCGTCTACCGGCGGGTGTTCACCCTCTCCAAGGAGCTCGACCCGGAGCGGATCGCCGCGGAGTTCAATCAGGGCGTGCTGAAGCTGCGGATCCCCAAGGTCGAGCATGCCCAGCCCCGCCGCATCGAAATCCGGGTGGCCTGACGCCTCCCACACTCAGCGCCGTGCTGCGCGGCGCTCCAGGCCACGCAGCACGGCGCGGAAGAGAATCGCCGGCTCCACCGGCTTGGGCACGAAATCGTCCATGCCGGCGGCAAAGCAGCGGGCCTTGTCCTCGGCAAAGGCATTGGCGGTCATCGCCACGATGGGTGTGCCGGCCAGCCCGGGCAGGGCGCGGATCCGGCGGGTCGCCTCCAACCCGTCCATGCGCGGCATCTGCATGTCCATCAGAATCAGGCTGTAGTCCGTCTCGCCCACCCGCTCCAGGGCCTCGACCCCATCCCGTGCCATGTCGATGAGCAGACCTGTCTCGGCCAGCATCTCCACCGCGATGTCGCGGTTGATCTCCTCGTCCTCCACCAGCAGGATGCGCTGCCCGGCGTGACGCTCGGCCAGGCCGCGCTCGGCCTCCTCGCCGCTCATCCCGCTGGTATGGAGCTCGGCCCCCTCTCCGCGCACCAGCCGGGCGGTGAACCAGAAGGTGCTGCCCCGGCCGGGCTCGCTGCGCACGCCCGTCATGCCCCCCATCAGGTCGGCCAGCTTGCGGGTGATCGCCAGCCCCAGCCCGGTGCCACCGTACTCCCGGGTGGTGGAGGTGTCGGCCTGTTCGAAGGCCCGGAATATCTGCCCCAGTTTGTCGGGCGGAATGCCGATCCCCGTGTCCTCCACCTCGAAACGCACCAGCACGCTGTCCTCCAGTGACTCGGCGATGCGGGTGCGCAATGTCACCTGGCCGCCCGCGGCGGTGAACTTGATGGCGTTGGTCCCGAAATTCAGCAGGGCCTGCTGGATGCGGGTGGGGTCGCCACACAGGGAAGCCGGCAGAGCCTCCAGATCGACATGTACCGTCAAGCCCTTGGCAAGCGCCCGGTCATGCAGCATGCCCACCACGTTATGCACCAGCGCATCCACGTTGAGGGCGGTCTGCTCGAGCGTCAGCTTGCCCGCCTCGATCTTCGACAGGTCGAGCACCGCATTGATGATCTCCAGCAGGTGCTGCCCGGCGGTTTCGATCTTGCCGAGGCGCTCGCCCTGCTCGCTGCTCACCCCGGAGCGGCGCAGCAGATGGGCGGTGCCGGTGATCGCGTTGAGCGGGGTGCGGATCTCGTGGCTCATGTTGGCCAGGAAGGACGTCTTGGCCCGGCTGGCGGCTTCGGCGGCCTCCTTGGCGTGGGCCAGCTCCTCGGTGCGGGCGGCGACCTGCACTTCCAGGTGGTGGCGGTGGGCCGCCAGTTCCTGCTCCATCAGGCGCCGGGCGGTGATGTCCTGGCCGACGCTCAGCAGGCCCTGCAGCGTGCCGTCGCTCGCCCGGATGGCCCGGTTGGCCCAGCGCACGAACACCCGCCGGCCATCCCGCGTCATGTTCTCGTGCTCGCTGAGCTCGCCGCTGCCCGGGTCGGCCAGCAATGTCTGCAGCATGGACGCCAGGTCCCGCCCGGAGCCGGATTCCACCAGGGGCACGATGGTGCCCACCACATGGCGTCCGATGATCTCGTCGGCCGGGAAGCCAAAGAAGGCCTCTGCCCGCTCGTTGAAATAGGTCACCGTGCCATCGGGGGCGATGCGCAGGATCAAGGCATTGGCGTTATCCACCAGTTCCCGGTACTCGGCCTCGCTGGCCTTCAGGGCCCGGTTCAGCGAGCGGACCTTGGCCACCACCCCCAGCGCCCCCAGCAGCGCCACCAGGGACGCGGCCAGCGCCCCGAACAGCCAGGCCGGCGCCTGCCGCGGAGCCGGATCGTAGAGGAAGCCCTCCAGGCTGAAATGCCGCGACAGCTTGCCCTGGCTGGCATAGACCTCGACCACGTGCTGCCAGCGCCCGGGGCTCATGTAGCCGGGTTCGACGATGTCGGGGCGGGTCAGCTCGCGGATCTGCGCGGCCTCGAACATGAGGTGCTCGCGGGACTTGCCCTGGGGGTTGTACTTTTCGAGGATCAGATCGACCAGTTCGCCGGCATGCTCGAGGGCATACACCATGCCCTTGAGGGTGGCCTGCCGGAAGGCCTCGACCGTGCGCGGCCGCAGCGTCAGCGTGGTCTCGGTGGTGAACAGCATGTTGCCGAACAGGTCGACACCTGCCGAGCGGGGGGTCAGCAGCAGGAAGGCATGCTCCCGGCCGCGGATCAGGAAGGGCTCGTTCGAGGCATACACCGACTTGGCCGCGATATCGCCCCGCTCCAGGGTCGCCAGGGTCCAGTCGGTCTGGTCCACCAGGCGGATGCCGTCCCGCGGCAGGCCGGAAGCCCGCAGGAAGGCCTCGATCTCGTCGCGGGTGTGCGGGTCCACCGAGACCGGCTTGCCGATCAGGTCGAGCACGCTCTGCACGCCCTGGGCCCGGCTGGCCAGCAGGGCCACCGGCGAATGCTGCATCAGGGTCGCCAGCGCCACCACCGGCGCGCCGCGGGCCCGGTCGACCACCAACGCGGACGTGCCCACCCCGAAGTCGCAGTGCCCCTGGACCACTTCGCGCACTGCGTCGATGCCCGGCCCGCCCTCCACCAGGCGCACATCCAGGCCGGCTTCCCGGTAAAAGCCCCGATGCACCGCCGCATAGAAGGCCGCAAACTCGAACTGGTGCTTCCAGTTGAGCTGCACGCTGACCGCCTCTACGGCATGCGCAGCCCGCACCGGCGCCAGCGCCAGGCACAGGCCGCCCAGGCCTCCCAACAAGACTTCCCTTCGGCTCGGCAACTCTATCCCCCCTGCGCACCCGGGCCCGGGTGGCAGTCTGCATCGTTCTGGCCGGCAAGCCGGCCGCCAAGACGCGAGCATGCCAGATTCCCCGCTGGCTGGCTCAGGCGGCGCGACTGTCCCGATGCCCGGGGAAGGCCACGATGGCGTCGATCAGGGCCTGGGTGAAGGCCGGCAGGGAGTCGCCGCGACGGGTCAGCAGATAGCGCTCGCGCAGGGCCCAGGGCTCGTCCAGGGGCCGTGTCACGATCTTCATGGTGTGGCTGTGGCGGCGGGCCGCCGAGGCCGGCACGATGCCGATCCCCACCCCGGCTTCGACCATCCGGCACACCGACTCGAAGTTGCTCACCTGCACCCGGATATGCAGCTTGTGCCGGGTCTTCTGCATCAGCCCGTCCATGAAGGTGGCCAGCGTGCTGCCCTCGTGCAGGCCGATGTAGTCGTAGTCCATGGCCTCGGCGAAGTGCAGGCGCTCCCGCGCCGCCAACGGATGGCCGGGCGGCAGGGCCAGGATCAGCTGGTCGGTGCTGAAGTGCAGCTTGTCCAGCCCGTCCGCGCCCACCGGGCCGGAGACGATGCCCAGGTCGGTGGTGCCATCGAGCACGCCGCGGATGATCTCGCCGGTCAGGCGCTCCTGCAGGTCCACATCCACCTGGGGGTTGGCGGCCAGGAAGGTGGCCAGCACTTCGGGCAGGAACTCGGTGATCGCGGTGGTGTTGGCAAACAGCCGGATATGCCCCTGCACGCCCTCGCCGTAACGCTGCAGGTCGCTCTTCATGTGCTCGACCTGGGCCAGGATGCTGCGCGCGTGCTGCAGCAGGGTCTGCCCCGCCGGCGTCAGGGCCACGCCCCGGGGCGCACGGTAGAGGAGGCGCACGCCGGCCTGGGCCTCCAGCTCCTTGACCCGCGCGCTCACCGCCGGCAAGGACAGGTGGCTGCGCTCGGCGGCGCGGGTCAGGCTCTTGCTCTCGGCAATGTGGATGAACAGGCGCAGGTCGCGCAGATCGATGTGCATGGCGGGCCCGCCGGGGGAATCAGACCGCCATGTTACAAACATCACGCCACCACGCGCCATCTGCCGGGGATTGTCGTGATCACGACAGGCCGCCGCCAGCCCGTGTCATGCCCACAAGCACGCACGGGCCTTGCCGGACGCGGCCGGCGCCACCACCCCGGTGGGCCAGCATGGATCTTGCGTCGCAACATCCGCCACATCCATGGAGTCAGCAGCGATGAAGTTGCAGATCGAGCGGCCGTTCGTCGAGGCGCTGGTGGACGCCCACCCCCGCCTGGGCTGGCTGCAGGAGCAGATGCGCTTCGGCAACCGGGCCGAATGCAGTTTCCACCAGCTCGAGCAGGACGAGCTGCAGAGCCTGGAGCGCCTTTTCGCCGGCGGCGGGCCGGCCCTGCGCAACCGCGCGGCGCAGATCGCCACCCTGCGCAAGGCCCTCGGCGGAGAAGGCCTGCGCTTCGAGGCGGAAGACCTGGAGATGCTGGTCCCCGCCCTCGCCCGCTACCTGGCCGAGGACACCGAGCGCGGCTGGCTGTTTGCCATCGCCAGCCCCGAGCAGCCCACCGCCTGGGTGGTCACCCGGCTCGACTACACCCCGTCCTCCCAGGAAGAGACAGGCAAGGTCTTCCTCGAGCTGAAGGCCAACTCCCGCGGCAAGGTCGCCAGCCAGACCGTGCGCCTGATCGCCGCTGACATCGCCGGCCGCACGCTGGGCGAGATCCTCGCCGCCAAGGGCTATGTGAAGGAAACCTCCGCCCTCGTCGCCAGCTATGACGACATGGAAGCCCGCTACTTCGATTGGCGGGCCCGCTACGGCGAACAATTCTCCGGCCGCGGCACCGGCCTCTATGCCGAGAACCCCACCGCCAGCCACCGGGACACCGACTGGTCGCGCAAGGACGTGGTGATCCTCTCCTCCAGCGGCGGCGAGGCCCGCCTGGTGAACGACGAAGGCATCCTGTCCGACCGGGTGCTGACCCTCGACGTCCCCGGCGAGATCCTCGGCACCTACCTGCGCAAGGCCGCCAAGGGCTCCCGCTACATCGACGAAGACGCCGCCGCCGATGCCCGCGAAGCCCTGCCCAAGGGCCACTTCACGCGCATGCCGGTGCATTTCCACATCCTGATGTTCCACCTCGACCTGCATCACTATCTGTGGGTGCACGTGGCCGACCTCCACCCCTACGAATACAAGCCGGCCCTGCGCGACAAACTGGTGCTGCCCGCGGAGCAGACCGACCTGATCGACATCCTCACCGCCGAGATGGACCTGCTGATGGACGACATCGTGGAGGGCAAGTCCGGCGGCACCACCGTGCTGTGCGCCGGCCCCCCGGGCGTCGGCAAGACCCTCACCGCCGAGGTGTATTCGGAGATCATCCGCCGGCCGCTCTACCGGGTGCACTCCGGCCAGCTCGGCCTCAACGTGGCGGCCATGGAGACCACCCTCAAGGACGTGCTGACCCGCGCCCAGCGCTGGGGCGCGGTGATGCTGATCGACGAGGCCGACGTGTACATCAAGCGCCGCGACGACAACATCACCATGAACGCGGTGGTGGGTGTCTTCCTGCGCGTGCTGGAATACTTCAACGGCCTGCTCTTCCTCACCACCAACCGTATCGACGACATCGACGAAGCCATCGTGTCGCGCTGCATCGCCCTGATCAAGTACGCCCCGCCCGACGACGCCGGCCGCCTGCGCATCTGGCAGGTGATGGCCGGGCAGTTCGGGCTCGAGCTGCCCGCCGGCCTGCCGGAAAACCTGGTCCGGACCTTCCCCGAGGCCACCGGCCGGGACATCAAGGGCCTCGCCAAGCTGGTAGCCAAGTACTGCAAGCAGAAGCAATGCCCTGCCGACCTGGACGCCTTCAGGCGCTGCGCCACCTTCCGGGGCCTGGAGGTGGCCCACCCGGGGTGACACAGCCCCCCGTCCGCCATTACTGATTGTTAAATTTGTAACGAAAGCCCAAAGGATCGGTATCCTGCATGTCCATTCGCCCCGGAACGCCAGGCAATGAGCGTGCGCCTCCCTTCCCTGCGGCTGAACAAGCTGCTCGACCTTTTCCACGCCAGGCAATTCGACCAACTGGAACGACATGCCCGCGACCTGTCCCGCCGCTACCCCGCAGAGGCCGTAGTGTGGCAGATGCTCGGCGTGTCCTACCTGGCCCGCCAGCGGGGTCACGACGCCCTGCCCCATCTGGAGCATGCGGCCCGGCTGGCCCCCGATGACGCCTCGATCCGCGACAACCTCGGCCTGGCCCACGCCCGGCTGGGCGAATTTGCGGCCGCCGAGCGCCAGTTCGAACAGGCGACCCGGCTTGCCCCCGAGGTCGTCCCGGCCTGGGTCAATCGTTCCCAGAACGCCCTGCAGGGCGGCAACGCGGAGCAGGCCGAAGCTCACGCGCGTCAGGCCCTGGCCCTGGCCCCTGGCTCAGCAGAGGCCCTGCTGAACCTGGGCAATGCCCTGGCCGACCAGGGTCGCTGGGACGAGGCCGAGGCCAGCTACCGCCAGGCGATGCTGTGCGCCCCGCCCCACTGGATCGAGGCCGCGCTGAACCTGGCCAACCTGTTCGACAGTCTGAGCCGCTTCACCGCTGCCGTCGCCTGCCTCGAAGAACTGGCCCGCAACCCGGCCGCCGACTGGCGCGTCTTCAATGCCCTCGGCCGGGCCTGCTCAATGCTCGGCGACACCCCCGCCGCCCTCGACCACTATGCCCGCGCCATCCAGCTCAACCCCCTGGCCCATGCCGCCCACAGCGGCTATCTCTACCACCTGATGCACGACGCGGACGCCAGCGCCGAGGACATCGCTGCCGCCCACCGCCGCTTTGGCGCGCACTTCGCGTCAGCCTCACGCAGCCGCCCGCGTGCCCATGGCAACGACCGTGATCCCGAGCGCCCCCTGCGCATCGGCTTCGTCTCCGCCGACCTGCGCCGGCATGCCGTGGCCTACTTCATGGAGCCCATGTTTGAAGCGCTGCGCCAGCGTGGCCTGACCCTCGTGGCCTACTCCAACCTGGCCCGCGAGGACGAGGTCAGTGCCCGCCTGCGCAACCTGGTGGACCGCTGGCATCGGGTCGACGGCGTGAGCGACACCCGGCTGGCGGAGATGATCCGGGCCGACCGCATCGACATCCTGGTAGATCTGTCCGGTCATACCGCCGGCAACCGCCTGCCCCTGTTCGCCCACCGCCCGGCGCCGGTACAGGTCACCTGGCTGGGCTACTCGGGCACCACCGGGATGGACTGCATCGACTACCGCTTTGTCTTCCGGCTCACCGCACCGCCCGGCCGGCTGGACGACCAGTTTTCCGAGAAGCTGGTGTACCTGCCCTACGCCATGAGCTTCAAGACCGAGAAGGATGCGCCCGAGGTGGCCCCCCTGCCGGCCCTGAGCCGCGGCCACCTCACCTTTGGCAGCCTCAACCGCCCGAGCAAGATCAACGCCCACACCATCGCCCTGTGGGCGCGGGTGCTGCGGGCGGTGCCCTCGGCACACCTGCTGATCGGCGCGGTGTCCGAGGCGCGCATCGGCGAGAGCCTGCTGGCCGGCTTCGATGCCGAGGGCATCGACCGCGCCCGGATCAGCCTGCACCCGCGCCTGCCCACCCGCGAGTACCTCGAACTGCACAACCGCATCGATGTGTTGCTGGACACCTTTCCCTACGCCGGCGGGACCACCTCCAACCACGCCCTGTGGATGGGCGTGCCGACCCTCACCCTGGCCGGGCGCACCCTGCCCCAGCGCCTGGGCGCCGGCATCATGGGCAAGGTCGGCCTCAACGACTGGGTGGCCGAGAGCGAGGACGAGTTCGTCGCCATCGCCCGGCGCTGCGCGGCCGACCTCCCCGCTCTCGCCAACCTGCGCCAGTCCCTGCGCGCGCGCCTCGAAACCTCGCCTACCCTCAGCACCGCCAAGGTGGCCGACAGCATCGCCCTGGCCTTCCGCCTGATGTGGCGCAACCGGTGTGCCGGCCAGCCACCGCAGGCCATCGAACTCCCGGCCTGAACCCGGCCCCGACCTTCCATCCCGTCTCGACATCCCCGCCATGGACACCACCAGCCGCGCCCTTGCCGAATACGCCGTCTCGATGCAGCGGGCCCCGCTGCCCGCCGGCTCGGCCGACGCCGTCACCCGCCACCTGATCGACTCGGTCGCCTGTGCCTTCGGCGCCCTGGAGTCCCGCCCGGCGCGGGTCGCCCGCGCCATTGCCGGCACGGCCACGAGCAGCACCGGCGCCTCGGTGTTCGGGCTGGCCCAGCCCACCACCCCGGAATATGCCGCCTTCGCCAACACGGTGATGATCCGCTACCTGGACTACAACGACACCGGCAACGGCGGCCACCCCAGCGACATGATGTCGGCCGTGCTGGCCCTGGGCGAAGCCCGCGGCGCGGGCGGCAGCCAGGTGATCCGGGCCGTGCATGCCGCCTACGAAACCTACGCGGCGGTACGCCGTGGCGGCCTCTACGGCAACCTGCTGCGCGACAAGCACGTAGACCAGGTCTACGCCATTCTCGGCGCGGTGGCCGGCGCCGGCGTGATGCTGGAGCTGAGCCTGGAACAGATGGCCCACGCCATCGCCCTGGCCCTCACCCCCAGCATCCCGATGCGCGTCACCCGCACCGGGCTCATCTCCGACTGGAAGGGCTGCGCCACCGCCCACGGCACCATGAACGCAGTGTTCGCCGCGCGCCTCGCCGGACAGGGCCTGACCGGCCCCGACCGCCCCTTCGAGGGCCTCGCCGGCTTCTACGAGATGTTCGGGCTGGCCCCCCTCGACCTGACCACCCTCGGTCAGCCCCGCAACGGGCGCTCGGCCCTGCAGAGCACCGGCCTCAAGTACTACCCCGCCGACTACAACGGCCAGGGGCCGATCGCCCTGACCCTGGCCCTGCGCGAGGAAGCCCGGCTGGAAGACATCGATCAGATCATCGTGTCGGTGCACTGGGGCGGCTGGCATGCCATCGGCGGCGGAGCCGGCGACCACGACGAGAAATGGGACCCGCAGACCCGCGAGGTGGCCGACCACAGCATGGCCTACCTGGTCGCCGCGGCCCTGGTGGACGGCGACCTGAACGTGGACAGCTTCAGCGCGAGCCGCCTTGCCGACCCGGCCCTGCGCCCGCTGATGCAGAAGATCGTGGTGCGGGACGACCCCGAGCTGACCCGCGAGCATGCCGGCGAGCTGCCGCGCTGGCCCTCCCGCGTGGAGTTCGTCCTCAAGGACGGCCGCCGCCTCGGCCGCAGCTCCGGCCCTCCCAAGGGCCACCCCCTCAACCCCATGGACGACCGGGAGCTGAAAGCCAAATTCTGGCGCATGAGCGACCGCGTGCTGAACCGCGAACAGGGTCAGGCCTGGCTCGACACCCTGTGGGCGCTGCCCGCCCTGGCTGACATCCGTGCCCTCACCGGCCTGTATCGCAGCCTCCCCGCAGCCACCTGACACCCGGTATCTCCGATGACCTCTCCTTCTGCAACGCCCCGTCCCTGCGTGCTCTTCCTGTCCGGGGCCAGCCTGGTGGGGCAGAACGTACTCGCCACCCTGGCCGGCCGGCGCAGCGGACTGCACCTGGCCGCCATCAACAGCGTGGCGGCGGAACCCGCCCTGTTCGACTTCGACGAAGCCTTCCTGTGCGGCAACCTGCGCGACGACCCCGGCGCCTTCGCCCAGCGCTTCAATGCCGTCATGGACACTCTCCATCCCTGTCTGGTCATCCCCTGCCGGGACGACGACGTGGCCTTCCTGGCGGCACAGGCAGAAGCCCGCCCGGAGCAGTCCCGACGCTTTCTGTGTGGCGCCCGCCGACCCGCCGAAGCCATGCTGGACAAGGCGGCCAGTGCAGCCCTCGCCCAGGACCACGGCCTGCCCTTCGCCCCCACCCTGGCCACCGACACGGACGCTGCCCCGTCCCGCCTGACCGCCTTTGCCGCCCGCCACGGCTATCCGCTGATCGCCAAGCCCCGCCAGGGCTTCGCCTCCCGTGGTGTCTTCCTCGTCCTGGACGAAGCCCAGCTGCTGCGCCTTGCCGGCCGGCCGGACTACATCCTGCAGGCCTACCTGGGCGACCCGGACGCCGTGCGCACCTACGTGGAGGCCTGCGCCCACAACGGCGTGCCCCTGTTCCACAGCTTCGAGCTGGACAAGTACTCGATCCAGGCCTTCATCGCCCCTGACGGGCAACAGGCGGACCTGCTCGCCACCCGCCACGCCATGCGCCAGGGCCGCAGCGAACGGGTCACCCACGAAGCCGACCCGGCCCTGCTCGCGCTTGGCCGGCGCTGTGCCAGCGCCTTTGCCGCCGAAGGCTGGCGCGGCCCCCTCAACATCCAGTGCCAGCGCAAAGCCACGGGGGACTACGGAATCTACGAGTTCAACGGCCGCTACACCGGCGCTACCAGCGCCCGCCGCCTGCTGGGCTACGACGAGGTGGGCATGGGCCTGGCGCACTTTGCCGGCATCCAGCTGGAAGCGGCCACGGCCCCGGGCGCCTGGCCGGTCGATGTGCTGCGCCTGCCGGTCAGCCGGGCCCTGGAAGCAAGCCGGATCGAGCAACTCAAGCGCGACGGCCATTGGCGGGCCGAAGGCTGAAGCCACCACTCACCGCCCGCCGGAATCCCCCTGGAACTTAGATCCGGAACCGATGCACGCTCTCCGACAGGCCCCGTGACAGGGCCACCAGGCCACCGGCACGGCGGCTGGAGGCGACCGAGGCGTCATGGGCCTGCTCTGTTTCACGGGCAATCAATTCGACTCGCTGGGCGATGTCGGTGCTGGACGAGGATTGTTCGCGCAAGGTCAGGGCGATCGCCTCAATCGCCTGGCTGGTCGATTCCGACGAGGAGTCCAGCGCGATCACCTTGTCCCGCACCTCACCGGTATGGGCCGCACTCTCCAGCGCCAGGTCACGGGCCTCGGACATGGTGCCCAGGGCCACCCCCGTAGCCTGCCGGACCCCCTCGACGATGCCGGAGATCTCGCGGGTCGACACGGTGGTGCGCTCAGCCAGCTTGCGGACCTCATCCGCCACCACCGCAAAGCCTCGCCCTTGCTCACCCGCCCGGGCCGCCTCGATGGCCGCATTGAGGGCCAGCAGGTTGGTCTGGTCGGCGATCTCGCGGATCGTCACCACGATGCCATCGATGTCAGCCACCCGCCGCGACAGGTCCTCCATGGTCAGAGCGGCACCGCTCATGCTCCCGGCCACCCTCTGGATGGTGTCCGTGGCAGCGGCCACCACCCCCAGACTCTCCCCCGCAAGCTGCTTGGCCGCCAACGCCAGCTCGCCGGCATGGCGCGCATTGTCGGACATCACTCCGATGCTGACAGTCAGCTCCTCGACCGATGCCGCAATGGCCGCCGCAGAAGCGCTCTGGGCCTCCGCCGCGTCCGACAGGGCCGCAGCATCCGAACCGATGGCCTGGCTCTCCACGGCAACCGAATCGGCATTATCCAGGGTACGCCGGATCAACTCGCGCATCTGGGTCTGCATGGTCCCCATCGCTGCCATGATGCTGGTCGTGTCGCCGGAGCGCAGCGACAGGCCCACCGACAGATCCCCCCCGGCCATCTCCCGCAAGGCCTCCGCCACGCGGGCCGGCTCGCCGCCCACCTCATCAAAGACATGGCGGGCGACCAGCACGCAGACAATCCCCACGATCACCGCGGCCAGCAGACTCAACAGCGCCGCCTGGCGGTTTGAACTGTCGAGCCCCGCCAGCAGCTCGGCGCGCTGCCTGTCGGTCGCGTCCGACGAGTTCTTCATGATGTCCAGCAGATCCTGGCGCAAGGCCCGCCAGGCCGGCGTCTCCTTGCTGACCAGCAGGGTCTGGGCCTCATTGAGCCGGCCCTCGGCAACCAGATCCACCACCTGCTTCTGAACCGGCAGCCATTGCTCGGTGCTGGCCCCGACCCGGGCCGCCAGATCCCGCTCGCCACCCGCCTCCAGCAGACGGACAAGATCGCCACGGCCACTGTCGAAATTCCCACGCCCCGCCACCAGATTGGCGTAGGCCTTCTTGTTCGACGGATCGAGCAGAATGTTGCGCAGCGCCTGCCCCATCTGCAGCCCGTTGGCGTAGGTGAGGCTGGCCGCCCGATTGAGCGCCACCGTCTGGTCCACGAAGGCCACCAGGCTGGCCTTGCTCTGCTCCGCGAACCAGATTGACGACATGGCCACGATCGCCACGCCCAATGCGCTGACCAGGCCCAACAGCCAGAGTTGGGCCTTGAGGGAAAGTCTGGTGAGCATAATAGCCCTCACCTATGCATGGTTATGTATGTCCGCGCATTTTAGAACATTCTAATGTGGTGATGCCGCGATATTCGGCTCCCCTGCCCCTCAGCCCCTCACGCTGCGCAGGCGACGCGAGAGCAACAGGCCACAGCCGACCATCAGCCCCGCCACCCCGCTCGCGGCCCCCGTCACCATCGTCTGGCGCCCGCGGGCCGCAGCAGACAGCTCTGCAGAATTGGTCAGCTCGCACACGTGGGTGGTACTCAGCCCGTCCTTCTTCTGGGCGGCACGCAGGGTCCACTGCGGCGGCACCGGCAGATTGTCCACGCCATGCAGGCTGGCATGGCTGACGCGGCACACATCCGACCAATAAGTCGCCGGATTCACGGCATAAGGCTGCAGATTACGGAAGCCGTTGTAGCTGTGCTCGGTGCACTTGAAAGCCGGCGCACACCCATCAAAGAACTTCTCATACGGCGCATCGGCCCGGAACAACCCGCCAAAACGCTCCTTCGCAGTCCTGATCGCCACCTCGCGGAACAACTTGATGGAGGAATCCGGCGTCCTGGCCGTGTTGTAGCCGGGATAGAAGATCGGATAACGCTCGAAGGGCATATTCGGCGAAAAGCGCCCCATCACCGTACTGTAGCCCCACCAGGCCGCCGCGCAGCACAGCCCCAGCACGAACAACTGGGCAAGGTTCAACCCGCCCCCGCTGCGGCTCCCACCACCGTAATACACCGGACTCGTCGTGGCCGGCCCGAAGGAATTGCCGCTGGAAGTGGTGTCCGAATTGCCGAAGCCATAGTTCTCATTGCGCATGCTGTCGGCGATGGCCTGCGCATTGGCCTGGTTCGCCTTGGCATCCCAATAGGCAATCGACCCCGTCCCCCCGTTCGAAGCAATGTGGTTGGCGTCGTTGCCGTATTGGCTGGCCTTGTCGTCGAAATAGTTGCTCATGTGTTCTCCCTGGACCCGGTGCGCATTCTGACCGAATCCGGGTGACAGACGCATGCGTGAGCGGGCGGAGGCGAGAATCAGCGTGTGCATTTGCTTAAAGGATGTGACAAACAGATGATCGCGGCGCCGGCGACGAAGCAGAGAAGCCGATGGCCCTTCTCCACGAAACCGCGGGAGTCTCCTCGACAAGGAGCTCTTCGCGAGCTACAAGCACCGCCGCGCTCTCATTCCATGACGAGGCCATCACCCAGCCGGTAAGC
>WBTZ01000118.1 GCA_009026175.1 Zoogloea sp.
CCTTACGAGGAGCGCGACGCCACCGAGCTGGCCCGCCTGATCCGCGACGGCCAGCTGACCCCGGCCGAGCTGCTGGAGTCGGCCATCGCCCGCGCCGAGGCCAGCGCCCCCCTCAACGCGGTGGCCGTCCGCCACTATGAAATGGCCCGCGAACGCGCCCAGGCCCTGTCCCGCGCCGGGCGGGCCGAGCGCCTGGCCCGGCCGCCGCTGGCTGGCGTGCCCTTCGGCCTGAAGGATCTGCACCTGTCCCTCAAGGGCACGGTGACCACCCATGGCAGCGTGTTCTTCCGCAACGCCGTGGCCGACCACGACTCCACCCTGGTGCAGCGCTACCAGGCGGCCGGGCTCAACATCTTCGCCAAGTTCACCTCACCCGAGTTCGGCCAGACCGGCACCACCGAGTCCCGCCTGTTCGGCGCCACCCGCAACCCCTGGAGCCTGGCGCACAGCACCGGCGGCTCGTCGGGCGGCTCGGCCGCCGCGGTGGCGGCGGGCATCGTGCCGGTGGCCCACGCCAGCGACGGGGGCGGCTCGATCCGCATCCCGGCCAGCCACTGCGGGGTCTTCGGCCTCAAGCCCAGCCGCGGCCTGGTGCCCATGGGCCCCAGGGCGCTGGAGGGCTGGATGGGCCTGTCGGTGCATAACGTGATCAGCCGCAGCGTGCGCGATTCGGCCCTGCTGCTGCAGCTCAGCCAGGGCCCGGAGGCCGGCTCCAGGGTGCTGCCGGCCAGCCACGATCTGATGGCCGCCATCCGCAAGGCGCCCAGGGGCCTGCGCATTGCCCTGATGGAGAGCAACCCCTTCGGCATGGGCGTGCACGCCGACTGCCTCGACGCCGTGCGCAAGGCCGCCGCCCTGTGCGCCCGCCTGGGCCACCACGTGGAGCCCGCCGCGCCGCGCCTGCCCATCCAGGAGATGTTCGCCGGCATGGGCGTGATGACCGGCACCGGCATGCTCACCACCGTGCAGGCCCGCGAGAAGGCCCTCGGCCGCCCGGTGCGCGAGGACGAGCTGGAGCCCCTCAACTGGCGCAGCCTGCAGCTGGCCAAGGGCTACACGGCCGAGCAGGTGTTTGCCGCGCGCTCGGTGTTCGACCAGGCCGGCCGTACCCTCGACGAGTTCTTCGAGGGCTACGACCTGATCCTCTCCCCGGTCACCGCTGCGCCGCCGCCCCTGCTGGGCGAGCTGTCCCTCGACCAGCCCTGGGAGCGCTTCGTGAAGGCTGCCGTGCTGGCCTCGCCCTTCACCGCCATGTTCAACATGTCCGGGCACCCGGCGATGTCGGTGCCCCTGCACTGGAACGCCGCTGGCCTGCCCATCGGCGTGCAGTTCGCCGGCCCCTTCGGCGGCGAAGCCCGCCTGCTGGCCCTGGCCGCCCAGCTCGAGGAGGCGGCGCCGTGGGCCCACCGCCGCCCCGCCTGAAGTCCACCACGACAACGATTCTTCCTGGAGACAGATCCATGAGCCTCAATCCCCAATACGTCGCCGGCCACGGCCTGCTCAAGGGCCGCTCGGTGCTCATCACCGCCGCGGCCGGCGCCGGCATCGGCTTCTCCGCGGCGCGCCGTTGTGCGGAGGAGGGCTGCCGCGCCCTGATGATCTCCGACATCCACCCGCGCCGCCTCGAGGAGGCCGTGGCCAGGCTCAAGGCCGAGACCGGCCTCGCCGACATCCACGGCCAGCTCTGCAACGTCACCGTCGAGGAAGAGGTGCAGGCCCTGGTGGCCGCCGCCGAAAGCCGGCTGGGCGGCGTGGACGTGCTCATCAACAACGCCGGCCTGGGGGGCCAGAAGCGCGTGGTGGACATGAGCGACGAGGAGTGGAGCAGGGTGCTCGACATCACCCTCACCGGCACCTTCCGCATGACCCGCGCCATGCTCCCCCACATGCAGGCGCGTGGCCGCGGCGCCATCGTCAACAACGCCTCCGTGCTGGGCTGGCGGGCCCAGAAGGAGCAGGCCCACTACGCCGCCGCCAAGGCCGGGGTGATGGCCCTGACCCGCTGCGCCGCGCTGGAGGCCGCCGAATACGGCGTGCGCATCAACGCCGTGTCGCCCTCCATCGCCCTGCACGACTTCCTCAAGAAGGCTTCCAGCGAGGAGCTGCTGGCCCAGCTGGCCAGCCGCGAAGCCTTCGGCCGCGCCGCCGAGGTGTGGGAGGTGGCCAATGTGATGGTCTTCCTGGCCAGCGACTACGCCTCCTACATGGCCGGCGAAGTGCTGTCGGTCAGCTCCCAGCACGCCTGAGGGGCCATTGATGAGCACCGTGTTTTCCAGCGCCGCCGAGCTGCTGGCCGCCGCCGGCGCCGACCTGGGCACCACCGACTGGCTGGAGATCACCCAGGAAAGGGTGAACCTCTTCGCCGACGCCACCGGCGACCACCAGTGGATCCACGTGGACCCGGAGCGCGCCAAGGACGGCCCCTTTGGCGGCTGCATCGCCCACGGCTACCTGACCCTGTCCCTGGTCAATCACTTCCTGCCCCGGCTGATCCACATCGACAACATGAAGATGGGCGTCAACGTGGGCACCGACCGGGTGCGCTTCCCGGCACCCGTCAAGGTCGGCGCCCGCATCCGCGGCCGCGGCGAGATCCTCAAGGTCGAGGCGGTGGGCGAGGCGGTGCAATCCACCGTCCGCGTCAGCATCGAGATCGAGGGCGGCGACCGCCCCGGTTGCGTCATCGACACCATCAGCCGCTACACCTTCCACCCCGCCGCCAAGGCATCCACCGAAAGCCAGCCAGCATGACCGAAGCCGTCATCGTCTCCACCGCGCGTACCGCGCTGACCAAGTCCTTCCGGGGCTCCTTCAATGACACCGAGGCCCCCGTGCTGGGCGGCCATGTGGTGCGCGCCGTCGTCGAACGGGCCGGTATCGAGCCCGCCGCCGTCGAGGACGTCATCATGGGCGCCGCCGTGCAGCAGGGCACCCAGGCCTACAACATCGGCCGCCTGTGCGCCTACACCGGCGGCCTGCCCGACAGCGTGCCCGGCATGGCCCTGGACCGCATGTGCGCCTCCGGCCTCATGACCATCGGCGTCGCCGCCAAGAACATCCTGGCCGGCGAGATGAAGATCGCGATTGCCGGCGGCGTCGAGTCCCTGTCCCTGACCCAGACCAAGCACAAGAACACCTACCGCGCCCAGTCCCTGGCCGTGCAGGAGGTGGTGCCCAGCGCCTACATCCCCATGCTGGAAACCGCCGAGATCGTCTCCCGCCGCTACGGCATCAGCCGCGAGGCCCAGGACGCCTACGCCCTGCAGAGCCAGCAACGCACCGCCGCCGCCCAGGCCGCCGGCCTGTTCGACGCCGAGATCGTGCCCCTGGCCGCCCGCAGGCAGCTCTTCGACAAGGAAGGCCAGCCCACCGGCCACGAGGACGTGACCGCCACCAAGGACGAATGCAACCGCGCCTCCACCACCCTGGAAGACCTGCAGAGGCTCAAGCCCGTGTGGAAGGACGGCAAGTGGATCGCCCAGGGCGAGTTCATCACCGCCGGCAACGCCTCCCAATTCTCCGACGGCGCCTCTGCCGCCCTGGTGATGAGCCGCGATGAAGCCGAGCGGCGGGGCATCGCCCCCCTGGGCATCTACCGGGGCATCAGCGTGGCGGGCTGCGCTCCCGACGAAATGGGCATCGGCCCCGTCTTCGCCATCCCCAGGCTCCTCGAGCGCTTCGGCCTGGCGGTGAGCGACGTGGGCCTGTGGGAGATCAACGAAGCCTTCGCCTGCCAGGTCCTCCACTGCCGCGACACCCTCGGCATCCCCAACGAGCGCCTCAACGTGAACGGCGGCGCCATCGCCATCGGCCACCCCTTCGGCATGTCCGGCGCCCGCATGGTCGGCCACGCGCTGATCGAAGGGCGCCGCCGCGGCGTGCGCTATGTGGTGGTATCGATGTGCATTGGTGGGGGGATGGGAGCGGCGGGCTTGTTCGAGGTGTGCTGAGCCGCAACTGGCCGTCCTGGATCTGCTGTTCGGTGCGCAGGGCGTTAATGCCAGCAAAGGCAGGGGTGCAGCCGTTGCAACGTATCAGGCTGGTGCGCTGATTTTTCTACTGACGCCGAGGGGATTCCATTGCATGGCTTACAACCCTGTTGAATTCCAAAGGCGGCATGGGGCGTCCGAACAGGAAGCCCTGTACGACATCGACTCCCAATCGATTCAGAATTGCCGCCTGTGCCTCCGTTTCGACGCCCTCGGCAACCGTCTCCAGACCCAGACCGCGCGCCAGTGAAACAACGGCTTGGACGATGCTTATGGCCGATTGACTGTCTGGCAAATCGCGCACGAAAGCGATGTCAATCTTCAGCGTATCGACCGCGAACTGGCGAAGGTAGGCAAGTGCGGTGTAGCCCGTGCCAAAGTCGTCCAACGCGACACCGACTCCGAGCGCACGCAATGTCTGCAGCTTGGCGTTGACCAAGGAAAAGTCCTGAATAGCCGCCGATTCGGTCAGTTCGATGACTACTCGTTCTGGCGATAGCGCTGCCGACGCGAGGGCATCACGCAGACGCGCAACGAAGTCCGGATGGTAGAAATCCAATGCCGAGAAATTGATGGCAACACTGATCTTTGGATCCGGACAAGCTGCTATCTCAGCCAGGCTGCGTTGCAGCACCCAGTCCGTAATTTCTCCGACCAGGCCGAGTCGCTCGGCCAGCGGGATGAATTCGGTAGGCGGGACCGAACCCAGTTGAGGGTCTTCCCAGCGGACCAGCGCCTCGGCCCCGACGATACGTCGGTCAGCCAGGCGATATTTGGGCTGCAGAACCAGTGTCAGCCCGTTATTGCGCACCGCATTGCGCAGGCGGGACTCGATGGCGAGTTCGCGTACGGCTGATTGCTGCAAACCTTCATTGTATGTGTTGATGCCACCCCGAGAGGCGGCGTCGGCACGATCACAAGCCCATTGTGCGGTACGCAACAGGAAGACGAAGTCCGCCCCGGGAGGCGAGAGGCCGAAGGTGATCGTCAGCTGGAATACGGTGGTGTCCAGTGCATAAGGCTCCTGGAGCGCGTTGGCCAACGTTTTCACCCGCAGCTCGGCATCGGTCCCCAAGCACAGGGCGAAACTGTCTTCGCTGATGCGCCCTGATATCTCGAGTGGGGCCAGTGTGGCACCCAGGCGGACGGCAATTTCCTGCGCAGTAGCGATGCTCCAGCGTCTGCCGTAGGCGACCGAAAATCGCCTGAACTCCTCGACCCGGAATACCGCCATGCATCGCTCGCTTCCAGCCAAAGGGGCAAACTGCTCGGCGAAGCCACGGTAGTTGAGCAGGCCGCTCTCGGCATCGTGCAGCGCGAGGTAGCGCATGCGGTCTTCGGAGCGCTGCCGTTCGCTCATGTCGCGGACGAAGCCCGTGAAGTGGCGATGCCCATCGTGCTCGAAGGTTGAAATACCGACCTCAACCGGAAAGCATGATCCATCCTTGCGTAGGCCGTCGAGCCGTTGGCCGCTGCCAAGCACATGCTTGACGCCCCGCCCGGGCTGGAATGCAAGCAGGAATCCGTCGTGACGCTCCTTGAGCGGCGATGGCACGATCAGCGAGATGTTCGCCCCGAGAAGCTCCTCCCGCTGCCAACCGAACATGCGTGTGGCAGCCGGATTGCTGTCGACGATCAGACCCCGGGCGTCGATGGTGAACACCGCGTCGAGGCTGGTGCCCAGGATGGCAGAGATCCCTTCCTTACTATAGTCAAACATGCCGCTCCCCAAATGGTGGGCCCACTCGATCAGTCGCCGTGGAAGCCTCCGCTGTGAATATCGTCCTCGTCAGCGCCTTGCTTGCAGCGTTGGCACCAGGCGCCGTTCGGGATAGCGGTTTGCCGGTGCCGTGATTTCATCCAGGTAGGCGGCATCTGCAGGATGCCGGTTGGCGCTCATTGTGGTCTCCTCGTTTCATGGGGCACGCGCCGACATGCCCCGGCAGCGCTCCGAGTGTCCGGCTTCACGCAGGAACAGGATCAGGGCCCGCCGTTCCCCATTGTCCTTGACCCCGTCGTAGCCCATGCTGGTGCCAGGGATGGTGGTCAGCGGTGAGCGAAGGAAGCGGTCGAGTGTCTTCTCGTTCCAGACAAAGCCGGCATGGCGCATCGCGGGCGAATAGGGAAAGCCGGGGACGCTGCCCGCGCGGCGGCCGATGAGTCCACAATGATGCGGCCCGGTCCGATCGGCCTCCAGTGCGTGGCATGCCGCACAGCGCTCATACACCTGTGCGCCTCGCGCATACTCATCGGCAGCCGGCGTCCCCGCCGCCGCGCTGCCAACGAGCATGGCGCAAATCAATAGCCAGCCCTTTGAACGGAATGTGCCCATGGCCGTCATTCTCCTGGATCAGCTTACAAAGGCCCCGGGTACCGCCACGTCACCGACGGCTTGACGCAGAACAGCCCAATGCATCGCCTCGTCGCCGAGAATGCTGCCGGCTGCCTTGGCGAGGTCCCGATTACCGAACAGCGGGATGGCGCCCAGATAAGCACTGACTGCGCCCTTTTCGAGCCCGGCTGCGAAGCGCAGCACATCAACCTGGTTTTTCAGCGTATCGACCGGAAAGCTGTATTTGTCCTTGGCGCTGACCGCCCGGCCACCGAGCTTGCCAATGGTGGCGGCGAGCAAATCGGCGTGCTGTTTGTGATGACCCTGAAAGGTCATCGCCAGATCGAGGACCGGCTTTTGCAACAGACCACTTTCAGCGCCAACCTGGTAAGCGGCGATCGCTTCCAACTCGGCACCCAGTGCGGTGTTAAGGATGCGGAGGTCGCTTTCGGCTGCCTTGTCGGCTTTGGCGGCCAGGGCCTCGCGGCCGGAGAGCAGGGCAATGGCCGTGCCAGAAAGCAGGAGGCCGGTTCGGCCTAGGAAGGTACGGCGGGGTTGGACAACCGAGACAGCCTGCCTGATTAACGTATTCATGATTCTTCTCCTGGTGGGGTGCAACACTGGGCAGCTCGACCGGCTCTCCGTTGCAGGCGTGCCAGTACGCCTGCAACAATCCGGTCGCATCGGTCGCCGGCAAAGGCATAAACCTCGCCGAAGACCTCGTCGAGATCCTTGGCCAGCGCCTGGCTGAGCAGGTGCCGGGCACGGAAGAAGCGTGTGCGTACCGTCGCTTCGGGTATGCCGAGAATTCCGGCCGTCTCTTCATTGCTGAGTTCCTCTACGCCGCGCAAGACGAAGATCTCCCGGTACAGATCCGGCAAGCGGTCGATGCGGGATTCGAGCAAGTGCCGTAACTCACCGTTGGCGGCGGCTGATTCCGGACTCTGGAAGGTGCTTTCGCCCATGTTGCCCTCCTCGCCTACGGTGGTGTCTTCCGTTGCAAAGATCGCCTGATCCCGGCACAGGCGTTGCCGCCGACGGATCGCCCGGTTGGCCACGATACGGATCAGCCACGTCGACAGTCGTGCTTCGCCGCGGTAGTGACGAATGCCCCGGTAGGCGAGGAGATAGGCATCCTGCACCACTTCCTCGGCTTCCCGGTCATCACGCAAAATGCTGCGCGCCGTGCGGAAGAGCATCTGGTTATGGCGCCTCATCAGCGTCTTAAAGGCGTCCTGATCGCCTGCTGCGACAGCGTGTGCCAGATCGATGTCAGCGGGGTTTGCTGGGGTGACTGGATTCTTCTCTGAGATCATGGCCCGCTCCGTTGTATCTGCCTTCAGCCCATTGGATACAGCAGATGCAATCCGTGTTTCAGCGACGCGCAAGATATTTGAGCTGGATCGGCCTGTGGCTTCGGATCTGGCGTTTGTGGTCATCGGTAGATGAGCGCCCTTTGACCTCCATCGGCCGTTCAGGCAAGGGTGCCTCGCTGCTCCACACCTCAACCTCCCGGGCGAAGGCGAGCCAGGCGGACTCCCGGAACTCGCGGGTGGCGCCGGTGCTGGGGGCCTTGCCCCCTTGGGGCGAGTGACCTGCTTCACTGCCCGGTGAGCGGAAGGGTGAGATTCTGTTAAATCGGATGCCTTGCACTGGGGATGAGCCGGGTATTTACTTGAAGCCGGACAGGCCGCATTCCTGGGTCCTGGTTGCCCCGAGCTTGAACGTTGATCCGTCGCTGTGCGCAACCCCGTTGAACTAGATGAGGACGGTGGACCATGTGGAGAAGGGCGTTGGCGATTGCCGCGGTACTGCTGGCGACGGGCTGCGACAGCATCACGCAGCCGGCTCAGGACAAGGCTGTGACGGGGGGGCCGCACAGGCTTACGGTGGCCTACACCCATCAGCCGCAGAGCACGCTGATCCATGTGGCGGTGGCGAAGCGCTATTTCACTGAGGTCGGGCTGGATGCGCAGCTGATGCAGCACACCCACGGCAGGGCTGCCCTGCAGTCCGTCCTGGATGGGAAGGCCGATGTCGCCACCGTGGCGGAGACGCCGGTGATGTTCAGCATTCTCAAGGGCGACCGGATCTTCATTCTTGCCAACATCGAGTCGAGCACGCTCAATAACGCGATCGTGGCGAACATGGATGCGGGGATCCGGACCGCCGAGGACCTGAAGGGAAAGCGCATCGGCTATACCGCCGGTTCCACCTCCGAGTTCTTCCTCGATGCCATCCTGACTTCCAAGGGCCTGGTCAAGGCAGACATACAGCCGGTGGCCCTCAACCCGGACGAGATGCTGCAGGCCATGACGGCGCGGCAGGTGGATGCGGTTTCGACCTGGAACTATCCGCTCACCCAGATCAAGCACCGGCTCGGGAAGGCCGGGGTGATCTTCTATGACCGGCAGATCTACACCGAGACCTTCAATATCGCGGCCAAGCAGGACTTCATCAACGCCCATCCCGAGACCGCCAGGCGCTTTCTCCGGGCCCTGCTCAAGGCGGAGGCCTTCGTGGCAAGACATCCGGATGAAGCGCAGGCCATTGTCTCGGCGGCGGCGGGGGTGGACAGGGCGCTGGTCCAGGAGGTGTGGGATGCGTTCAACTACAAGGTCGTCCTCGATCAGACCCTGCTGCTGACCCTGGAAGACGAAACGAGGTGGGCCATGAGGAACAAGCTTGTTGAAAAGGTGGACATGCCGGATTACGTCACTTATGTCTATCTGGACGGGCTCATGGCGGTCAAGCCAGAGGCTGTGCTGATCCGCAGGTAGGCCCGCATGAGCCTGGCCGCCAAGTTGCGGATGGTCTCGGCGCTTGCCGCGGGGGCGCTGTTCATCCTGGGGGCAGTCCTCGTCGATGCGGTGTACGAGTTCGACGATGCGAAGAGCAATTCGCGGCTGGCGAACGCGATCAGCGACAACTATTTCGAGCGGTCCGTGTTCCGGGATCAGTACTTCCTGTTCCGCGAGGCGCACCTGCGGGCCTCCTGGGAGCGCAAGAAGCGCCTGGCGGACGAGTTGCTCGCAGAAGCGAGGCGGAGGTTCACCGCGGGGCGGGAGCTGCTGTTCATGGAGCAGTTGCGTCGTAACGGGGACGACGCGGCCCAGCTGTTCTACCGCATCATCCAGAACACCGAAACCCTGAATGGATCCGGCGGCAACAGGCTGGTTTATGAGGAGCTCGACAAGCGCCTCTACAGTCAGCTCCTGATGAAGGCCAGCGGCCTGCAGAACGCGGCGCTGGCGCTGCAGAATGTTGCAGACCAGCGCGTCGAGGCAACCTACCGGAGGCTGGTCGTCACGGTGGTGGTGTTTGCCTTCACGCTTGGCTTGGGCGCCATCCTGCTTACGCTGTACCTGAGCAGATTATTGCGGGAGCGCCTTCTGCCCCTGCACGACGGGGCGCAGATGATCGCCGACGGCAATATGGCGTACCGGATACCGGAAGGCGGCGCCGACGAGTTCTCCGATCTGGCCCGATCTTTCAACGACATGGCGATCAAGATCGGGGCGATGCAGCTGGACCTTGCCCGGCGCGCCGAGGCGGCGGAGGCGGCCAACCGCGCCAAGAGCCTCTTCCTGGCCAATATGAGCCACGAGTTGCGCACGCCCATGAACGGGATCATGGGGATGATCGATCTGGCGGCGCATCACGCCACCGACCCGAAGGAGCTCGACTGGCTGGGCAAGAGCAAGGCGTCTGCGCGGCACCTGCTGGCCATCATCAATGACATCCTCGATTTCTCGAAGATCGAGGCGGGCAAGCTTGAGCTGAGCGAGGAGAGGCTGGATGTCCGCACGCTGCCCGTCAATGTCTGCTCCATGGTGGCCGAAGGAGCCACGGCCAAGGGGCTCGACCTGAAGACCGAAGTGGATGACCTGCCGGTTTCCCTGCTGGGCGATTCGATGCGCCTGATGCAGGCCCTCCTCAACCTGACCAGCAACGCCATCAAGTTCACCCGGAAGGGGGCGGTGACCTTGCGGATCGTCAGGGAGCAGGAGGACGATGCCGCCGTCCTGATCCGCTTCGAGGTCATCGATACGGGCATCGGGATTTCCCCGGAGGCGCAGAACCGCCTGTTTTCCCCTTTCGAGCAGGCCGACGCCTCCACCGTCCGCAACTTTGGTGGAACCGGTCTCGGCCTGGCGATCACCCGGCGGCTGGCCCAGCTCATGGGCGGGGATGCCGGCGTGGAGAGCGTCGTCGACGAAGGCAGTAAATTCTGGTTCACGGCCCGCCTGAGAAAGACGGACAGTGAAGGCCCGGAGGTGGAGACGGCGTCGGAACATTCGGCCCTGGAGCAGCTGCGGCTGCGGTTTGCCGGAGCCCGCATCCTGCTGGTCGAGGACAACGAGGTGAACCAGCTGGTTGCGCAGGAGTTGCTGGAGGATGCCGGCCTGCTCTGCGATATCGCGAGCGACGGCGAGGTGGCGGTGGAAAAGATCCGCGCCGCCCCGTCAGGAACTTACGCGCTGGCGCTGATGGACATGCAGATGCCCCGGATGGATGGGCTGGCGGCGACGGTCGCCATCCGGCAGCTCGACTGCGGCAGGACCTTGCCCATCGTCGCCATGACGGCAAACGCATTCATCGAAGACAAGACGCGCTGCATGGAGGCCGGCATGAATGACTTCCTGTCAAAGCCCGTCGATCCCGACAGGCTCTACCAGGCCCTGCTGAAGTGGCTGGCCTGATGGCTGAGCTGCAGGCCGCCGCATCCCTGCGGCTTCCTGCTTCATGCATCACGGAGCAGTCTGGCCTCAGGCCGCCACCCCCTCCTTCTCCGTGTAGGGCACCGCGCCCTTCGGCACGTAATACCCCTCGCACTGCTCCAGGAACTCCTGCTTCATGGCGCGCGGGTTGTAGAACTGCTTGTACCAGATGCGGGCCTTCATGAAGGGACCGTCGCTGGGGATGAAGAGGCCGTTGAGGCAGGGGCCCTTGTTGGTCCACACCTCGAAGTCCTGGGCGAAGGCGAGGCGGGCGGATTCCTGGAACTGGCGGGCGGCGATGGTATCGGGCAGGGTCGCCGTGTCGTTGCCGCCGGGCGACTTGACCAGCAGGGCGTGCCAGACCTTGATGCTGCCATCGTCCACCGGAGTGTGGGTGATCATCATGATGGCATCGTACAGGCCGGTGAGGTGCGAGATCAGCACGCCGGGACCATGGTAGATGGTGATGGTGTGGAGGATCGGGCTGACCCCGTCCGGGCCCACCAGGGTGCGGTGCGGGCCGCACTGGCGCTGGATGGCGTTGTGGCCCTTGAACTCGTTCTCGTACTTTTCCACGGTGGAGCCGTGGATCGGGCTGAGGTGGCCGTAGTCGCAGATGTTGTCGATGACTTCCTGGGGGTGCTGCTCAAGGATGCCCAGGTGGTCGAACTTCCAGCGCACCCAGGCGGCGTCGTCCCACTGGGGCAGGCTGGGGTGGTCCCACTCCGGCTCGCCGCCTTCCGGGTCGTGCCACAGCCAGATGGCGCCCAGGCTCTCCACCACCGGCCAGGACTTGACGCTGGCGGCGGCGGGGATGGTGCCTTCATGGTAGGGAATGTCGTTGCACTTGCCGTCCGGGCCGAAGCGCCAGGCGTGGTAAGGGCAGCGGATGCCGTCACCCTCGACGTTGCTGCCACCACCGTCCAGCACCACGTAGGAGGTGTCGTTGGGGGCCGCCAGGTGGGTCTTCATGTGCGGGCAGTAGGCGTCCAGCAGGACCACCTTGCCGCTCTCGCGGCCCCGGTAGAGGGCAAAGTCCTTGCCGAAGAAGCGTACCGCGAGCGGCTTGTGGGTGTTCAGCTCGGCGGCGTCGGCGATCATGAACCAGCCGCGGGGGAAGGTGAATTCGCCGAGTCGATAGTCCTTGGTGGTGGCCATGGAAGCTCCTTTTTCGTGATGTGGTGTGGGTGTGGATGCGCGGCCGATTGTGGGGAGGCGGCCCGGATCGGGCATCCCCCGTTCGGACGATGGGCGCTCAGCCGGCCTTGAGGGCGTCGAGGCGCCGCACGTAGTCCTGGATGGCGCGGCCCAGCAGTAGCGCGGAGATCCCCAGCAGGCACAGGGTGACGAGCAGGGCGTAGCGCAGGCTGCCCGGGCCGAAGCGGCCGACGAACAGGTCGCTCAGGGCCCCGGAGAGGAGGGGGCCAAGGCCGGCGCCGAAAAGGGTCAGGAAGAGGTTGAGCAGGGCGGCGCCGAGGGCGCGCTGGTTGGGCGCCATCATGTGGCTGGTGGCGGCGTAACACAGGGGCGGCCACCAGGCATTGAAGAAGCCGAAGCCCACCGCGAAGACCATGGCGTGGGGAATGGCCAGGCTGCCCAGCTGCCAGTTGCCGGCCGGCCACAGCAGGAAGGCGAAGCCCATGGGCAGGCCCAGGATGGCGCCGAGCATGGGCAGGCGGATCTGCCAGCGCGGGTCGCGGCGGGTGAGGCGATCGCAGTACCAGCCGCCGAAGATGGCGCCGCCGGCGGCACCCAGGCCACTGGCCAGGCCGAACAGCAGGCCGGCCTGGGCCAGGGGCAGGTCATGGCTGCGCATCAGGAAGCTCGGCCCCCAGATGCCGTAGCCGTAGCCGGCAATGCCGCCCAGTCCGCAGGCCAGGCACACCAGCAGGAAAGCTCGGATGCCCAGCAGCTCCCGCAACTGCGCCAGCAGAGGCAGGGCGGGGCGGGCAGCGGGGGGCGTGCCGTCGAAGCCGCCCCGGCGCGGCTCGCGCACCAGCAGCCAGAGCAGGGCCGCGAGCACGGTGCCAGGAACGCCGAAGAACAGGAAGGTGGCCCGCCAGCCGTGCTGCTGGGCGATCCAGCCACCCAGGGCCATGGCCAGGATCATGCCGACGTGGGGGCCCATCATGAACAGGCTGATGACCATCGAGCGGCGTTCCTTGGGGTACAGGTCCGACACCATGGACATGGACGGGGCCATGCCGCCCGCTTCGCCGATGGCCACCGTCATGCGGGCGATCATCAGCTGCCAGAACTGGCCGGCCAGGCCGCAGGCCATGGTGGCCAGGCTCCACAGGCCGCAGGCCATGGCCACCAGGTTGCGCCGGTTGAAGCCCTGGTCGGCGAGGCGCCCGAGGGGGATGCCCATCACCGCGTAGAGCACCCCGAAGGCAAGGCCGGTGAGCAGGCCCATGGCCGTGTCGGAGGCGCCGAACTCCCGCTTGATCGGCTCGATCAGGATGGCGATGACGTTGCGGTCGATATACGAGAACACATACACCAGGGCCAGCAGCAGCAGGCTCAGATGGGTTCGCCAGTTGACGACCGGGACGGCGCTGGCGATGGGGAGGGATTCCTGCTTCATGGAGTGACTCCGGGCTGGTGACAGGCTAGGGATACTGTGGATGTCCGGCAACGGGGGCATCGTCCTTTTGGACGTTTTGTGCGGGCGCCCCGGCGCCTAGATTCAACTCATGAACCCAGGAGGGCCCATGGCCGACACCGTCTCAGACCCGCATGCCCCCGCGCCGCCCGGCGTGCAGCCCACCCCGCATCTCATTACCTTTCCCTTCGAGCCGCCCGCACCGGATGCTTCGGTGGTCGAGGTGGCGCCGGGCATCCTGTGGCTGCGGATGCCCATGCCGATGCAGCTCGACCACATCAACATCTACCTGCTCAAGGACGCAGACGGCTGGATCATCGTCGACACCGGCCTGCACACACCGGCCTGCAAGGCCTTGTGGGAGCAGGTGGCGGCCACCCGGCTGGAAGGCCTGCCGCTCAAGGGCCTGCTGTGCACCCACTTCCACTACGACCACGCCGGGCTGGCCCGCTGGCTTACCGACCGCTACGCCATTCCATTGTGGATGACCCACGGCGAGTTCTTCATGATGCGCGCCCTCGGAGAGCGCCTGCCGGACCCTCCACCCGAAGGGCTGGTGCTGTTCCACCAGCGTGCCGGCATGCCGGAGGAGCGCATCGCACGGATGCTGGCCGGTCTGCGCAAGGACCCCTTCATGCCGCCCCAGCCCGAGAGCTTCCGCCGCCTGCGGGCTGGCGACTGCCTGGAGATCGGCGGTCGCAGCTGGCGGATCATCGTCGGTGAGGGGCATTCGCCCGAGCATGCCTGCCTGTACTGTGCCGAGGACTCGATCCTCATCGCCGGCGACCAGCTGCTGCCGCGCATCACGTCCAATGTGCTGGTCTCCAGCATGGAGCCGGAGGGCAACCCGCTGCAGCTGTGGCTGGATTCCCTCGAGCGGCTGGACCGCCTGTCTCCCGACACCCTGGTGCTGCCATCCCACGAGCGCGTTTTCCGCGGGTTGCGACCCCGGGTGGCCGAGCTGCAGACCCACCACCAGCATCAGTTTGACCTGCTGCTGGCGGCGCTGGCCGACGGCGCCAGTCTGTCGGCCTTCGAGGCCATGGGCGTGCTGTTCCCGCGCAGCCTCAAGGCCGCCGAGGAGATGATGGCCGTCGGCGAGAGCCTCGCCCACCTGGCCTGGCTGCGCTACGCCGGGCAGATTGTGCGCACCCTGGACGAAGACGGCGTCTACCGGTTCGCCTTGGCGGCCTGAAGGGCTTACAGTCGCGCCGGCGCCCCCCACACCTTGATAAAACACCCGGCAGCCCACTGCCGACGAGGAGACAAGACCATGACCGACACCGCAGCCCTGGATCTGGCACGCCAGGCCCGGGCGCAGCTCACCGCCCCCGGCGCCCCCTTCGAATTGATCGAATGCCCCGTGGGCGACCACCTGGAGCGCCGCTACCGCAACGCCTTTCCCACCCTGCCGGCGCTGCTCGCTGCGGCCCGGGGCCACGGGGACAAGCCCTACATCAAGTACCAGGGTGAAACCTGGACCTTCACCCGCTTCTTCGCCGAGGCCGACGCGGTGGCGGCCCGCCTGCACGCTGCCGGCGTGCGCCCGGGCGAGCGCATCGCCATTGCCATGCGCAACCGTCCCGAGTGGGGCGTGGCCTTTGTTGCCAGCGCCCTGATCGGAGCTGTGCCGGCACCCCTCAACAGCTTCGGCCTGCGCGAGGAACTGCACGCCGCGCTGGCCGATCTGGGGGCGAAGGTCGTGTTCTGCGACCCGGAGCGCCAGGCCCGTATCGTCGGCGAAGGCGCGCCCGACGCGCTGCTGATCGTCACCGACATCGATCAAGACAGCGATGGTGCCCAGGCCTACGCCCGCTTTGCCATCCAGCCCGCCGATCCGTTGCCGGCCGTGGAGGTGGGCCCGGATGACCCCGCGGTGATCCTGTTCACCTCCGGTGCCACCAGCCGTGCCAAGGGCGTGCTGTCCACCCAGCGGGCGGTGTGCCAGGCCCTGTTCAACATCGACTTCATCGGCGCCGTGTCGGCGATGAGCTCGCCGGAGGCGGTGGCGAAGATCTTGGCCCGTGGCCTGCCGCCCACCACCCTCACGGCAGTGCCGCTGTTCCACGTGAGCGGGCTGCACGCCCAGCTCCTCAACGCCCTGCGCAACGGCCGCCGGCTGGTGTTCACCCACCGCTGGGACCCGGCCACGGCGCTGGACTTGATCGCAGAGGAACAGGTCACCCAGTTCAACGGCGCGCCGTCGATGGTCATGCAACTGCTCGCCGAGCCGCGCTTCGACGACCCGGCGGTCACCGGCAAGCTCGGCGGCCTCGGGTTTGGTGGTGCCGGGCTGCCCCAGCGGGCAATCGACGAGGTGCTCAAGCGCCCCCAGGGTGAGATGTCCGGCATCGGCTTCGGCCTCACCGAGAGCAACGGCGTCGGCGCGGCTGCCTCCGGTGCCGTCTTCCGCCTGGCGCCCCGCGCCTCGGGCCTGGTGTCGCCGATCGTGGACCTGCGCATCGTGGACGCCGGGGGCCAGGTCGTGCCGCCCGGTGGAATGGGGGAGATCTGCCTGCGCGGGGTAACGCTGATGCAGGGCTACTGGAACGACCCCGACGCCACCGCCCGCGCCGTGCGCGACGGCTGGTTCCACACCGGCGACGTGGGCTACGTGAGCGATGACGGCCTGCTCTTCGTGGTGGACCGTATCAAGGACGTGATCAACCGCTCGGGCGAGAAAATCGCCGCCGCCGAGGTGGAGTCCTGCCTGCTGCAGCACTCCGATCTGAGCGAAGCCGCCGTCTTCGCCATGCCCGACGAGGGCACCGGCGAAGCCGTGGCCGCCGCCGTGGTGCTGCGGGAGGGCAGCCGCCTCACCGAAGCCGACCTGCAGGCCCACGTGGCGGCTCACCTGGCCGGCTACAAGGTGCCGGCCCGCATCTTCATCCGCCACGAAGCCCTGCCGCGCAACCCCGCCGGCAAGCTGCTCAAGGCGGATCTGAAGCGCGAGTACCTCGCACCCGTCCGCTGACGCACGGCTTCCTGCACACGCCGCAGGGGCGACTGTAGGGGCGAATTCATTCGCCCACGGACTCCGCTTGACCACTCACCGTTGATCAATGTCTGCGGGCGAATGAATTCGCCCCTACAGCCCCTACAGCCCCTAC
>WBTZ01000270.1 GCA_009026175.1 Zoogloea sp.
CACTCATCGCTTCAGCCACATCGATCCCTTGTGCTGAGCTTAGATGATATCTTGATAGTATATTGTTCTATTTAATTAATGTTATTTGTGCGCTCGGCGCTGCGTCTGCACGCCGTCCATTATACGCAATTTTGGGCGCCAAATCGAACATTTTATCTAATGAGGTAACAAATGACACGAACCAATAATGAATTTATGCACACCCCTTATGTGTTTGTGGCGTTGACACTATTTGTATCATTGTCTCTTACTTCGTGTACTACTTACACCATGACTTCTGAAGAACTTCACGATCAGATTAAGCAAAGTATTCCCGTTGAAGGAACATATTCCTTTTCGACGGGTGGCCTTTTTGTTTTCAGTAAGGTCATGACAAATGGCATCAGAGAATTAATAGTGAAGGATAAAAATGGTAACGAGAAACGATTGCGTGTTGGACAACGCACTCAAATCAGAATTCACAAAAAAGACGGGGATTATACAACATTCTATTTTGATACTCTTTTTATTTATGATAACGCGATCGTTGGGCAATATACTCATTTTATTTCATCTCCGATCAAACCTATTCCATTTGGTGATGTAACAAAAATTGAAGTTCAATAACAGATACGGTGATGGGGCGCCCAAAAACTGCGTATAACATGCGGCTTACACGTTCGCTTCCGCGCCAGCGGAAGCGCGAGTACTTAGATAGTTAGTTTACACGAACGCTGGCGCGTTCGCACATGGCGCTCTTTGATAGATTTAGTTTTGGTGGTAAAGTTAGTTGGTTACCACCTATTCGGCGGTAGGCTTCGCGCCATGTCGTGTAGCCGCCGAGCGTTAGCCGACATGGCCAGAATATCTGAGTCTTGGCCTTGTCGCTGTTTGAAAACCTGTTCTTTGATTATACTTACGTTCTATTTCGTGTTGTACGATGAATTACGAGCGGCCAGAGATATTTTGTTCATTGATTCAGTGGTATTTTACCACATCAGTGTTTCGAGAAAATGGCCACGTCGGCTAACATGCGGCTTACCCGTTCGCTTCGCGAGTGCTTTTTGGAGTCCCCACAGGCTACGCTTTTGTGGCACTCGCTCGCCGATAGCTCGCTCACGATTTAGAATGTACTAACTTAACTAATTTTCCACGCGTGCGAGCTACCGCGGGTAGCCGCGCCGCGTTATCCGCCATGACCAGAATATACGAGGCTTTACGCTTTCAGAGTTTGATAGTAAATGTTCTTTGATCATACTTTTGTTCTTGTTGCTCGACCGCTTTAAGCCAGCGAGCGCTTCGCTACTCGCTTTCGTCTTTTGACACGCTTTGTGTCTGATCTTGTTTTGCTCTTGCGATCAGTGCTCGTGCTTATGGATTTAAGAAGATTCTCGGTTGACGCACTTCGCACTCATCGCTTGCGGTTCTGTATTACTATATTGGCGGTCGAGCCTTGGTTCTGACAGCGTAAGCGGATAAAGTAATCGTTCTTTGATTTCGTTTTGTATTTTGACGTGAGAGATTTGAGCAAACGGGTCACGGCGGATAACATGCGGCTTCCCCGTTCGCTTCGCGAGTGCTTTTTGGAGTCCCCACAGGCTACACTTTTGTGGCACTCGCTCGCCGATAGCTCGCTCACGTTTTGATATGTTCTTAATTAACGTTTTATACTATCGTTCGCGAGCTACCGCGTGTAGCCGCTGAGCGTTATGCGAGAGCGCCCAAAAACGATTTGTACCAAATAATCAGTGAGGTTCTATGAGAACAAGTGCACTATTCATCTTGATGCTTTTTACCTATGATTCTTATGCTCAGTCATATTTCGGATTTAAGTCTGGGCTGACCCTTTCAAAACAACAAATCAAACATTCATTTGCTGATGTTGAATATACCGAGCACATGCATTTTTCAGCATTTTATGAGGGTTTTCGATCTAAATATCTCAGCGCGATTGGTGAAATTGCTTACCAACGCAAAGGGTTTGCATATGATGTTGAAACAACTACCGAAGAACATCCCGAAGGAACAGGCGATTTTCTTGACGTGGGCAATAGGTATTCTTATCTATCTGTCACATTGCTTGGAAAAATACGCTATTCTATCGGCGACTTTGTGCCATATTTCTGTGCTGGTCCCCGAGTCGATTTTAAGATCGGAGAAAGATCAACGCCTCTATTACTTTACTACAACAAGTGGGCAAAGAAAAGACTTTATGGGTATTCGCTTGGGACAGGTTTAGAACTTCCGAAACTCTTTTCGAAAATTGTTCTAATTGAATTTATGGTCAGCCCAGACATTTCCGACGTATATGTTGAGCCGTTTGATGTTAAAAACAGATCGTTCCAAGCCTCAGTTGGAATCATGTTTTAACCATGGGCGCCCTCGCATAACATGCGGCTTACACGTGCCGCTTCGCGACGCCTTTTGATTTTGACGATAGAGAGATTGTGGGCGTCGCTCGCCAGTAGCTCGCTCACGGTTTGAGTATGTTCTTAATTAACTATAATTTTCCTCGCGTGCGAGCTACTGCGTGTAGCCGCCGAGCGTTATCCGACATGGCCAGAAAAATACAGGGCTGGCCTTCTCTTTATTTGAAAGTTTTGTTCTTTGAATATACAGTTTTCTTTTGCTCGACCGCCGGAGCGACGAGCGCTTCGCTACTCGCTTTGCT
>WBTZ01000119.1 GCA_009026175.1 Zoogloea sp.
CCTGTAGGGGCGACTTCAGTCGCCCTTCGCGCCTCGAACCGCTGACAGACCTTTGATCAACGTCCGCGGGCGACTGAAGTCGCCCCTACAGAGCCCCCATCACCCGACAACAAACCTACCAAGGATGTTGACGGGGATAACAGTATCTACAGCGCTCAACGAGGGGTGAGTCAGGGCAGGCGGGGGGCGGAGCCGCCCCTACACGGCGCGGCGCAGGGTGTCGCCGGGGCACTCGCCGTAGCGCCTGCGGTACTCGGTGGCGAAGCGGCCGAGCTGGAAGAAGCCCCAGCGGGTGGCCAGCTCGGTGACGCTGCGCGCCTGTGACGGGTCCAGCAGATCGCTGCGCACCCGCTCCATGCGCACGTCGCGCAGGTAGCGCATGGGGCTGACGCCGCGGAACTTCTGGAAGCCGCTGTACAGGGTGCGCCCGCTGACGCCGGCCAGTTCGGTGAGTTGCTCGATCGAGATCGGCTGCTCCGGGTGGGCCCGGATGTAGTCCTCCACCAGGCGCACATGGCGCGGCAGTACCTCGCGGGTGTCGCGTTGCAGCGACTCGCTGACGCTGCCCGGCTGCCACTCCAGCAGAGTGGTCATCAGGAGTTGTTCGAACTGGGCGCAGATCAGTGGCGAAGAGAGCAGGGCGGGGGAGGCCCGCAGCTCGTCGAGCACATGGCGCGCGGTGCGGATCCAGGCCTGCCCGGCGCCCTTGCGCGCGTCCATCACCGGCTGGAACTTCAGGCCGCCCGGCCGCACCGGTGTGCCGGTCATGCTGTGGGCATGGCGCTCGAGGGCCTCCCGGTCGAAGCGCACCACCATCTTGCGGCAGTCCTTGCTCCAGTGCATGCCCAGGCTGTCGTCGGGCGAATGCACCGAGGCGTGGTTGGCATCGCTGTGCAGGCTGTCCTTGCCGATGCGGATCAGGTCATGCCCCTCCAGGGGCATCTGCACCAGGAAGAAGGACTTCAGCGGGCCGGGTGTGATGTCCACCTCCGCCCCGTAGCTCATCACGCTGAAGCCGATCCGCCCGATCTGGCCGTGCAGGTGCACGTAGTCGAGCGGCTCACGACGGACGAGGTCGAGGCGGTGATCACAGAACACTCCGGCAACGAGCGCCCGGGTTTCGTCCAGGTGGGTCGAGCGCAGCAGATCGAAGCTGGCCGACGGGCGGGATGGCGATGTTTCCACGAGGCTTCTCCTTGGAGCGGGAGGGCGCAGGGGCGCTCTTGTTGCTTGAATGGTTGATTGAAATTCTATCGATCACCTAGTAAGTATTAATTTCACATCTTCGTCAAGTGCTTCTTTTCGAAGATCTTTTTTTTATTGATGCCATCTGGATGAAGGCTTTTTGCAAGCATCCATGCCCCTTGTCCCGGCGCACCGGAACAGGGATTTCCGGCCCCTTTTGCAGTGCAGCATGGCGGCGACCGGCACCACCGTGGACGGCCCCGCGCCCTCAATTGGTGCCTGACTTTTCCGTGTATATCGACTGATATTGCAGTGCATTACAACAAAAAACCTTTGGAAAATTGATTGACTTTCAATTTAACGTCGACGATATTTTGTCTCACGAACTCGCTGAACAGCGCAGGACGAAAGCAGCCCAGGTGGTGGGATGGATCACTGAACCGAATTCATGGAGTCAATCGAATGGATATGAAACGGACGGTCAAGAAGGCCAACAACGACGCCGCTCGGCGTCTCTACGCACCCTACGCCGAAGCGGAGTGGGGCTTTCTGAACCATTGGTATCCGGCCCGCTTTGCCGGCGAAGTGCCGGAAGGTTCGGCGGTTGGCGTACAGATCTGTGGTGTGCCCATCGTGCTGCGCCGCTCCAAGGGCAAGGTCTATGCGCTGAAGGACCAGTGCCTGCACCGCGGCGTGAAGCTGTCGGCCAAGCCCATGTGCCTGACCGAGGACACCATCACCTGCTGGTACCACGGCTTCACCTTCAGCATCGAGACCGGCGAGCTGGTCTCCATCGTGGCGGCGCCGGATGACGAGATCATCGGCACCACCGGCATCCCGACCTACCCGGTGGAAGAGGTGAACGGGATCGTCTTCGTCTTCGTCAAGAGCGACGACTGGGAAGACGAGATCCCGCCGCTGGCCCAGGATCTGCCGATCCGCTTCCCCGACAACAACGAGCGCTTCCCGCACCCCTTCTGGCCGGACACCCCGAGCATGCTCGACAAGGATGCCGTGGCCCTGGGCGTGCACCGTACCGGCTACGCCAACTGGCGCCTGGCCTGCGAGAACGGCTTCGACGCCGGCCACCTGCTGATTCACAAGGACTGCACCATCGTCCAGGCCAAGGACTGGGCCGTGCCCCTGGGCATCAAGCCGCTGACCGACCAGGCCACCCAGCTGATCGAGGATGAAGACGGCCCGAAGGGCTTCATCAACATGTACTTCACCGAGAACTACGAGCCGGTGCTGGTCAACGAGCGGCTCAACGTGAAGGCCTCCGGCACCGTGCCCAAGTACTTCCGCACCTCCATGTTCCTGCCCGGCGTGCTGATGGTGGAGAACTGGCCGGAAGAGAACGTCGTGCAGTACGAGTGGTACGTGCCCATCACCGACGACACCTACGAGTACTGGGAAGTGCTGGTCAAGCGCTGCCCGACCGAGGAGGACGTGAAGGGCTTCGAGTACCGCTTCAAGAACTTCTACGAGCCGATGGCTCTGCACGGCTTCAACGACTGCGACCTGTTCGCCCGCGACGCCATGCAGAACTTCTATGCCGACGGCGCCGGCTGGGCCGACGAGCAGCTCGGCGACATGGACTACTCGATCATCACCTGGCGCAAGGTCGCCTCCCGCTACAACCGCGGCATCGCCAAGAAGCCGCGCGGCGTATCCGGCGTGGTGAAGGGGGCCAGCAACGTGCTGGCCGAGATCCGCGGTCCGGGCTGCGGCCACTACCGGGACAAGAAGGGCGAGTAAGAGGCCCATGCCGGGGCGCCGCCGGTGCCCCGGCCCGTGGAGAACGATGCGATGACGATCCTAGAAGAACTGCCCGTCGAGGCAACCCAGACCTGCTCCGCCACCGTCCGCTTCAGCGATGGCGTCGAGCGGGTATTCCCGGTCCGTACCGGCCAGACCATCCTGGCCGCAGCCAAGGAGAACGACGTGCGCCTGGTGCACCAGTGCCTCACCGGCAGCTGCGGCACCTGCGTGACCCGGGTCGAGTCCGGCGAGGTGCGCATGAACACCGCCCGCGGCACGTCGCTGCTGCCCAGCGAGGCGGCCGAAGGCTTCCGCCTGACCTGCACCTCCTTCTGCGACAGCGACGCAGTGATGCACTTCGACTACCCGAGCAGCCTGCTCGACGAGCCCGGCCCCGAGCGTTGCACGGCCGTGGTCGGCGAGGCGAGCTGGGTGGCCAGCAACGTGGTGCGCCTGTCCCTGCGCCTGCCCGACGAGGCCGGCCTGGAGTTCCGCAGCGGCCAGTATGTGCGGGTGCGGGTGCCGGGCACCGAAGAGTGGCGCTCCTATTCCATGGCCTCGACGATGGGCGATCTGCCCGAGCTGGTCCTGCTGCTGCGCGTGCTCGACGCCGGGGTGATGTCCGACTACCTGCGCTCGCGGGTCAAGGTGGGTGACGAGATGGAGCTGGAAGGCCCCTTCGGCCTGTTCTACCTGCGCGACTCCAAGGCCCAGCAGATCATGATCGCCGGCGGCACCGGCCTGGCGCCGATGCTCGGCATGCTCGAGGACATCCGCCTCAAGTCCGGCCGCAAGCCGAAGGTCCTGCTCAGCTTCGGCTGCGCCACCGAGGACAACCTGTTCTACCAGGACGAGCTGGAGACCCGCGCCGCCTGGCTGCCCGGCCTCAAGGTCAAGGTGGCGGTGGCCAACCCCGGCCCCGGCTACAGCGGCCTGGTGGGCAATCCGGTAGAGGTCATCGGTGCCGCCGACCTGGTGGACCCGCCCAGCGCCGTGGCCTACCTGTGCGGCCCGCCGCCGATGATCGAGTCGGCCCGCCGGCATCTCGAAGCGCTCGGTCTCCACCCCGACAACATCCACGCCGAGCACTTCTCGGCCAGTGCGGCCTGACGGCCCTCCGGTTTGCCAACTCCTTCTTTCAGGGACGGTTAAGACAATGATCAATGTGACTCAGTTGGGCTATGCGGGTGTCAATGTGGTGGAGCTGGATTCCCTGCAACACGTGCTGGACAAGGTCTGCGGTGCCGAGGTGCGGCGCGATGGCGAGCGCCTCTACGCCCGGGTGGACGAGCGCCACCACCGCCTGGCCTTCTACAAGGCCGACACCATGTCGCTGGCCTACATGGGGCTGGAGGTGGAGTCCCTCGACGCCCTGCGGGCCGCCGAGAACGAGCTGCGCGGCAAGGGCCTGGAAGTGACCCGCGCCACCGCCGCCGAACGGGAGGAGCGGGCGGTGCTGGACATGATCCATCTGCGTGGCCCCGACGGCGTGCGGATCGAACTCTTCTTCGGCGCCGTGCTGGAGAAACTGCCCCTCAAGCCGGGCCGCGCCATCTCCGGCTTCGTCACCGGCGAGCTGGGCCTCGGCCACGTGGTGCTGGCCTGTGCCGACCGGGATGCGGCAACCCGCTTCTACACCGAGCATTTCAGCTTCCGCCTGACCGACTACATCTTCTGGTCCGAGGCCGAGGCGACCTTCCTGCACTGCAACCCGCGCCACCACACCCTGGCCCTGATGAACCCCTGTTTCGGCATGGTGCCCGGCCAGTTCAACCACCTGATGCTGCAGGTCAAGTCCATCGACGACGTGGGCCGCGCCTACGACATCGTGCTGGAAGAGGGCATCCCGATGGTGATGAACCTGGGCCGCCACACCAACGACCAGATGACCTCCTTCTACGTCAAGACAGAGTCCGGCTTTGCCATCGAATACGGCTACGGCGGTGTGGAAGTGGATGACCACGACTGGGACGTCAAGGTGTTCAACGCGCCGGCCCTGTGGGGCCATGCCCTGCAGGCCTGACCCCGTTTTTTGAGCTCTCCTCCGCGGCCCGGCCTCCCCGGCGGGTCGTTGGCGCAGCCGCCTGGCGGCTGCGCAATTTATTCGCGTCATCCGGGGGCCGGTCACGGCGGCCGGCCCTGCGGAATGCTGCTGCAGTCGAGATGGAGTTGTGATGGACAGGAACAATCAATTGCTGAATCTGAATACGGCGCCGGCACCCGCCGCGTCGTCCCTGCCGGCGCCGGCTCCGTCCGGCGGGCGGCTGCTCAAGGTGACGACCTCCCTGGTGCCCTGGGCCATCATCGGCGGGCTGCTGTGGGCGGGCCTCTTCATCAAACCCGCGGCAGTCGGCAGCACCGTGCAACCGCCGGTGCTCGAGCATCGCGACCACTACTACGGCGCCGCCCTGCCCGGTGATGGCCGGGTGTGGTTTGCCGGTTCCAACGGCAAGATCGTCTCGATGGCGACGGACGGCAGCCTGAGCCTGCTGGCCAGCGGCACCGAGCGGACCCTCCAGGACATCGCCGCCTGGGATGCGCAGCGGGGCATCGCCGTCGGCAACGACGGCGTCATCATCACCACCGCCGATGGCGGCAAGACCTGGCAGCAGGCCCGCGAGGTGCCCCGCTCGGCGGTGGCCAACAAGCTCACCCGGGTGCGCGTCGCCGAGGGCGGGCGGGCCGTGGTGGTCGGCGAGATGGGCGCGCTGCTTGCCAGCGACGACTTCGGCCACAGCTGGCGCCGCCTGCGCGACGAGGAGGACGTGGCCTGGAACGACGCGGCCCTCGTCGGCAAGGACGAGATCCGGGTGGTGGGCGAGTTCGGCCGCGTGCTGCTGAGCCGCGATGCCGGCGTCACCTGGCATGAGCGCGAGGCGCCGGTCCCCACTTCCCTGATGTCCGTGGCCTTCCGCGACGCCCGTCACGGCGTGGCGGTCGGCCTCGACGGTGTGGTGCTGGTCAGCGAGGACGGCGGCGAGAACTGGCGCCAGGCCGACACCGGCATCCATGACCACCTCCTCGACATCGCCTGGGACGAGGCCGGCCAGCGCTGGCTCGGCGCCGGTGTGCTCGGGCGCTGGGTCAGCGCCCCCGCCGATGCCGCCAAGTGGAGCGTCGGCCGCGTCGATGAGCGCGACCTGTCCTGGCATACCCGCGTGCTGCCGGCCGGTGGCCAGGCCTGGTTCGCCGGCGCCGGCGTAGGTCGCTGGGACGGCAAGCGCTGGCAGCCCCTGGGCGGCTGACCGCGCCCCGTCCTGCTTCGCACCCCTTACACAGAGAAGAGACAAGACAAATGATCGAACGCATCGCGGAGTTATGCATCCATCGCCGCAAAGCGGTGGTGGCCGTGCTGGCGGCACTGACCCTGGTGCTGAGCTGGTTTGCCCTGCGCATCGAAGTGCGCACCGTGTTCGAGGACATGCTTCCCTCGCAGCACGAGTACGTCAAGACCCACGAACGCTTCAAGGACACCTTCGGCGGCTCGAACATGGTCACCATCATGTTCGAGGTGAAGGAGGGCGACATCTTCCAGAAGGCCTTCCTCGACAAGGTGCGCACCGTCACCCTCGGCCTGCGTGAAGTGTCGGCGGTCAATCCTTACCAGATCACCTCCCTGGCTTCCAAGAAGCTCAAGGAGGTGCAGGCCTCCACCGACGGCATCGCCACCACGCCCCTGATGTGGCCCGACCTGCCGGCCAATGCCGAGCAGATGGCGGCCCTCAAGGAAGCCGTGCTGCGCAACCCGCTGGTGTATGGCCCCTACGTCTCCCGCGACCTGCAGGCGACCCTGATCACGGTGGACTTCATCGACCGGGACGTGGATTACGCCAAGGTGTTCGAAGAGGTGCGGGCCCTGGTGGCCAAGGTGGATGACGACTCCGTGCGCATCCGCATCGTCGGCGACCCGATCCTGTATGGCTGGGTCAATCACTACGTGCCGGAGACCATCAACCTGGTGGCCGCCGCGCTGGCGGTGACCCTGAGCATGCTCTTCGTGCTGCTGCGCACCTGGCGCGGCGTGCTGCTGCCCCTGCTGGCCGGGGTGGTCAGCGCCATCTGGGCGCTCGGCATCTGTCACCTGCTGGGCATCCACTTCGAGCCGCTGGTGATCGTGGTGGCGATGCTCATCACCTCGCGGGCGGTGTCCCACTCGGTGCAGATCGTCAACCGCTTCGACGACGAACTGGAGAACATCGCGAAGGGTGCCGAAAGCGCCCGGCATGCGGCCAAGGTGGCCCTGGCCGACCTGTTCCGGCCGGGCATGCTTGGGGTGATCGCCGACGCGGCCTGCATGGCGGTGGTGGCCCTCAGCCCCATCCCGATGCTGCAGAAGCTCACCGTGCTGTCGGTGGTGTGGGTGTCCACCCTGACCATCAGCGCGGTGATCCTCACCCCGGTGATGCTGTCCTTCATCCGCAAGCCCCACGGCACCGTGCATGGGGTCGATCTGGCCCCGCTGCTGCGCAAGGTGCTCGACTTCGCCGTGTGGATGGCCACCTCGCGCTTCCGCTTCGCGGTGATCGGCTGCAGCGTGGTGGTGATGGCGGTGTCCGGCTGGTACGCCTTCAACCTCAAGATCGGCGACGCCAATCCGGGGTCGCCCATCCTGTGGCCCGAGGCGGCCTACAACGAGGACTCGGCCGCCATCAACGCCCGCTTCCAGGGGGCCGACCGGATGTTCGTGGTGGTGGGCGCCGACGGGCAGCAGGACTTCGTGAAGAAGAGCGAGGTGCTCACCGCGATGAACCGCTTCCAGCGCTTCCTGGAGGCCCAGCCGGAGATCGGCGGTTCGGTGTCGATCGCCGACGTGCTGCCGGTGGTCAGCCGCACCCTGCGCGAGGGCAACCCGCGCTACCAGGAGCTGGGCGACAGCCAGGCCACCAACGGCAGCCTGATGGCGGTGCTCGATTCGGTGTCCGAGCCCGGCGACATGGACCGCTTCGTGGACAGCACCTACGCCAACGGCGCCGTCACCCTGATGTTCCGTGACCGCAAGGGCGAGACCATCCGGACCGCGGTGGCGCGGGTCAAGGAGTTCATCGCCGCCAACCCCCTCGAGACCGGCTCCTGGCAGCTCGCCGGCGGCCTCATCGGGGTGATGGCAGCGGTCAATGAGGTGATCCTGTCCGGCCAGATCGAAGCCGTGGCCCTGGCCCTGCTGGTGCTGGTGGTGATCTGCACGGTGGTGTACCGCTCCACCGTGGCCGGCATGCTCTTCATGGTGCCGGTGATCATCTCCAACACCCTGACCTTCAGCTTCATGGCCTGGAAGGGCATCGGCATGAACATCAACACCGTGCCGGTGGCGGCCCTCGGCATCGGCCTCGGGGTGGATTACGCCTTCTACATCGCCGACCGGGTGAAGGAAGAGATCGCCGCCGGCAGCACCCCCGAGAAGGCCATCCACATGGCCCTGCACTCCGCCGGCATGGGCGTGGTGGTGACCGCCAGCGTGCTGATCGTCAGCACCCTGCTGTGGTGGGCCTCGTCCCTCCGCTTCCAGGCCGAGATGGGGCTGCTGATGGCGATCTGGCTGGGCATCTCCGCGATGTCGGCCCTCTTCGTGATGCCCTCGGTCATCTACGTGTTCCGCCCCGAATTCATCTTCGGAAAGAAGGAGCGCCCGGTTCTGGCCGGCGTCGCCCCCGGCCTCCAGGCCGACTGATCCAGCCGTGACTGCATGAGCAGACCTCCGGGCGGAGGGCCTTACAGGGAGGACTCCGCCCGCTTCCAGCACCCAATCGTCGGACCTTCGGGGACGGCACAAACCACAGAGAAGGAGTCGGTATGAACAAAGGCAAGCGGTCGAGCGTACCTTCCAGGGTACTTGCGATGGCGGCAGCACTGGCCGCCATCACCCCGGCGGTACAGGCCGAAGAAAGCAGCCTCAAGGTGGACGGCTACCTGCGCCAGGAGCTGTCGTGGAACCTCCTCAACTGGGCCGACACGCCGGGCTATGACGACCGGCGCAAGCTGTCCATGTTCCGTACCACCGTCCGGGTCAACAGCGAGTGGAAGGCCACCGACGATATCACCGTGGTGGGCAAGTTCAGGGCCACGCGGGAGACCAAGACCGACTTCCTGCGCCATCTCGAGAAGATGGGCGCCAACAACTACGGCTCCACCAACGGCCGCGGCGACATCATGGACCTCTACAACGAGGCCGAGATCCGCGAGCTGTATGTGGATTTCCCGCTGGGTGACCGCACCAAGGTGCGCTTCGGCAAGCAGCAGGTGGCCTGGGGCGAGACCGACTTCTTCGCCGCCAACGACCTGGTGCACGGCTTCAACCTGACCTGGCGCTCCTTCCTCGAGCCGGCCAACGAAGAGCTGCGCAAGCCCAACATCATGGCCAAGATCAACGTGGACGTGCCCGAGCTGGACGGCGGCGTCGAAGTGCTGATCCGCCCGGGCTGGGACCGCACCAAGGACATCGGTACCGAGATCGACATCTACGGCGGCCGCTGGTCAAGCCAGCCCTACGCCGGCGTCGACTTCCGCAACATCGACCCCTACGACTACAAGAACAAGGAAGGCAACTACCGCAAGGTGACCGGCGGGGTGCGCTGGAGCGGCGTGGCCAAGGACATCAACTACTCCCTGTCCTACCTCAACACCTTCTACCCGAGCCCCATCCTCAACGCCTCCAGCACCCTCGGCCTGTTCGGCATGCCCACCACGCCGTCGGGCGCCACCACCGTGGGCCGCAGCAATACGGCGGGCGTTGCCGGCGACATCATCTACCCGATCGTGGATGTCTTCGGCCTCACCGCCAGCGGCTATTCCAACCTGGCCGACGCGGTGTTCAGCACCGAGATCGCCGTCATCAAGGATGCGCCGTACCAGATCCTCGCCGCCACCCCCACGCCGATCTCCCAGGCCGTCGCGCCGGGCTTCGACGGCATCAAGCGCAAGGACGTGCTGGCCTGGATGCTGCGCATGGACAAGAACATCGCTGCCACCCAGACCTGGCTGGGCACCGAGAAGCCGATGTTCTTCTCGATGCAGCTCTTCGACAAATGGATCCAGGACTACAAGCGCGAGGACGGCCTGCTCAACTCGGTGGGCTGGGGCGGCCGCACCAAGGAGCACTCCTTCCTGCTGACCGGCATCTTCAGCCTGAGCTATGACAACGGGCGGGTCCGCCCCGAGTTCGTGATCGGCCGCGACATCACCTATGGCGGGGGCTTCGCCGTGCCCTCGGTGACCATGGAGCTGAGCAAGAGCCTGCGCTGGAAGGTGGAGTACGACAAGTTCTGGTCCGACAAGTGGCGTGACGGCACTCAGTGCACCTATCCCAACGCTGCCAGCTGCGACAACTCCGGCCTGTTTGGCTACTTCCACAAGCGCGACCAGCTGTACACCAGCCTGACCTATCTCTTCTGACAACCCCGGCTCCGGAGAACACACAATGAAAATCCAACGCAAGGCCCTTGCCGCATCCCTGTCCCTGGTCCTGTCCGGCATGGCGTGCCAGCTGCACGCCGCCGAACTGCCGGAAGGCACGGTGATCTCTGCCGAGAACATCAACCAGATCAAGAACGACACCTTCGAAGGCAAGACCATCGCCAGCCTCCTCACCGAGAAGATGGAATGGCGGATCAAGACCAACGGCTGGAAGATCCCCCTCTACAAGTCGAAGGAAGTGCCCCTCGATCCGAAGTGGGTCAAGGCCTCCCAGGCCAATGCCGGCAAGACCAAGATCAACGCCGAGAGCTGTCAGGTGGATGGCTGGAAGGCCGGCGAACCCTTCCCCAACATCGACATGAAGGACAGCCAGGCCGCCGAGAAAGTGATCTGGAACTGGCACCTCGGCCAGCTCACCGGCGACGTGGCGCAAGTGCCCTTCTACACCCAGGTGCTGATCGACGGCGCGAAGGGCGTGCACGCCGAGCCGGTGGCCGAATTCACCCGCTACTCCATGAAGGGCCGCCTCAACGGTGAAGCCACCGAAGGCGACGGCAGCGAGCGCGGCCGCCAGCTGCTCTACTTCAAGTCCCCGGCCGACATGAAGGGTCTGGGCACCTACACCGTCCAGTACGACTCCACCAAGTTCAACGACGTGTGGGCCTACATCCCCGCCGTGCGCCGGGTGCGTCGCCTGTCCGGCGGCGCCTGGATGGACCCGGTGGGCTCCTCCGACCAGCTGCAGGACGACCTGGAGATCTTCAACGCCCGTCCGTGCTGGTATCCCAGCTACAAGATGGTCGGCAAGCGCTGGGTGCTGGCGGTGGCCAACGGCAAGACCCAGCTGTGGAACCGCAACGGCAGCAGCTTCGAGGAGAAGTACCCGGCCCTCGAGAACAAGCCGCCGTTCTGGAACATGAACAACGACCGCTTCGAGCCGCGCGAGGTGTATGTGATCGAGGCCATCACCCCGTCCGAGCACCCCTACAGCAAGAAGGTCCTGTACGTGGATACCAAGTACCCGCGCATCTATTACGGTGAGACCTACAACCGCAAGGGCGAATTCTGGAAGTTCATGGAGTTCCACTCCTACGTGGGCAAGGCCGAAGACGGCTTCCGCGACGTGCGCACCACCGGCGGCGCGGTGATCGACTTCCAGCGCAACCACGCCACGGTGTCGCTGATCGATACGGCCACCTGGAAGACCAACGCCCCGGGCGTCAGCTCCAAGGACTTCTCGCTGCAGACCCTGCAGTCGGCTGGCCGCTGAGCGTTCTGCCCGATGCCCGCCTCCCCGCGGCCCGGCCGCCGGGGGGGCGGATCTGCATGACCCGGCGCCTGCCGGTTCCGTCCGGAGCCTGGCGGGCGCCTTTTCTCAAGCCTGCTGCCGAACAAGGGTGAGCCCCATGAAAGCCGTACGCATCGATGCCTTCTGCGCTGCCGACACCGTGCGCGTGAGCGATGTCCCCAAACCCGATCCGGCGCCCGGCGAAGTGCGCCTGCGCATCGCCTACGCCGGCGTCAATCCCGTGGACTGGAAGATCTGCCAGGGAGCGATGGCCGCGGTGTTCCCGCACCAGTTTCCCCTGACCCTCGGCTGGGACGCCGCCGGCGAGATCGACCGGGTGGGGGAGGGCGTCAGCCGCCTCGCCCCGGGCCAGCGGGTGATGGGCTACTGCCGCCAGTACGGCACCCCGGTGGAGCGCGGCACCTACGCCGAGTACATCTGCGTGCCCGAGTCCCTGCTCGTACCGATTCCCGATTCACTGGCCCTGATGAGCGCCGCCGCGCTGCCGCTGCCCTTCCTCACCGCTTGGCAGGCCCTGGTCCAGGCCGGCGGGCTGCAGGCCGGCGAGACGGTGGCCATCGTCGGTGCCGCCGGAGGCGTCGGCTCGATGGCGGTGCAGCTGGCCCGCCTGCAAGGTGCGCGGGTGATCGCCTATTCGCGGCCCGCCAACCATCCTTATGTCAAAGGCCTGGGCGCGGAGATCGCCCTCGACTACCAGGCCTTGTTCGACCCGTCCTCGGTGTTAGAGACGCGCCCCGACCTGCTCCTCGACTGCAGCGGCGGCGAGGCCCTGGCCGCGGGCCTGGAGCGCGTGCGCACCGGCGGCCGCCTGGTCAGCATCGCCGGCCAGCCCGATGCTGGGCGGGCCGAGGCCCTGGGCGTGCGTGCCCAGCGCATCGTCGCCAAGGCCGACCAGGCCCAGCTGGAGCACCTGGCCAAGCTGTGTGCCGAGGGCCGCCTGCAGCTGCCCGAAATCGACGTGATGCCGCTGGCGTCTGTCGCCGAGGCCCTGGGCAGGAGCCGCCAGGGCACGGTGCGTGGCAAGCTGGTGCTCGAAGTGGCCCGGCTGTGCTGGCAGGAACAAGTGATCGTCTGAACGAGAAGAGAACCCCATGAACAACCAGAACCTCTACCTCATGCTCAAGGCCGGCTTTCCGGCCGCCCCCGATGCCCCGGCGCTGGAGACCGCCGAAGGCCGTCGCTACCCCTATGCCGAGCTGGATGCCGCCAGCGGCCGCATCGCCAGCCTGATCGTCCGCCTCGGCCTCAAGCCCGGCGACCGGGTGGCGGTGCAGGTGGAAAAGTCGCCCGAAGCCCTGTTCCTCTACCTGGCCTGCCTGCGCGCCGGGGTCGTCTTCGTGCCCCTCAACACCGCCTACCAGCGCAGCGAGCTGGCCTACTTCCTCGGCGATGCCCAGCCCAGCCTGGTGGTGTGCCGGCCCCAGGGCGAAGCCCTGCTCAAGGAGCTGGCTGCCGACGCAGGTGTGGCCCATGTGCTGACCCTCGGCGAGGCCGGCGAGGGCAGCCTGCCGGAGCAGGCCGCCGCCTGTGCGGCAAGCTTCGAGACGGTGCCCCGCAGTGGTGACGACCTCGCCGCCATCCTGTACACCTCGGGCACTACCGGGCGCTCCAAGGGTGCCATGCTGACCCACGCCAACCTCGCCTCCAACGCCCGCACCCTGCATGCTTACTGGGGCTTCCGGCCCGGTGACGTGCTGCTCCACACCCTGCCCATCTTCCATGCCCACGGCCTCTTCGTGGCCTGCCACTGCGCCCTGCTCAACGGCAGCCTGATGCTGTGGCTGCCGCGCTTCGACGTGGACACCGCCCTGCGCCTGCTGCCCCGCGCCACCGTCTTCATGGGGGTGCCGACCTTCTACACCCGGCTGCTCGAGCAGCCGGGCTTCGGCCGCGACAGCGGGCCCGGCATGCGCCTCTACATCTCCGGCTCGGCGCCGCTGCTGGCCGAGACCCACAAGGAGTTCGAGGCCCGCACCGGCCAGGCCATCCTCGAGCGCTACGGCATGACCGAGACGGTGATGCTCACCTCCAACCCCCTCGAAGGGGCCCGTCGCGCCGGTACGGTGGGCTACCCGCTGCCGGGCGTCGAGGTGCGCATCGCCGGCAATGAAGGCCAGGCCCTGCCCCAGGGCGAGATCGGCCACGTGCAGGTGCGCGGCCCCAACGTCTTTCCGGGCTACTGGCGCATGCCCGAGAAGACCCGCGAGGAGTTCACCGCCGACGGCTTCTTCCGCACCGGCGACCTGGGCATGATCGACGCCCAGGGCTATGTGGTGCTGGTCGGGCGCTCCAAGGACCTGATCATCACGGGGGGCTACAACGTCTACCCGAAGGAGATCGAGTCCTACATCGACGAGATGGCCGGGGTGAAGGAATCCGCAGTGATCGGCCTGCCCCACAAGGACTTCGGCGAAGCCGTCGCCGCAGTGGTGGTGGCCGAGGCGGGCGCGGCCCTCAGCGAGGCCGACGTGATCGGCAGCCTGAAGGGGGCGGTGGCCAACTTCAAGGTGCCCAAGCGGGTCTTCTTCGTGGATGACCTGCCCCGCAACACCATGGGCAAGGTGCAGAAGAACCTGCTGCGCGACCGCTTCGCGGCGGAGGCCCCGTGACGGTGGCGTCCGCCTCACCCGCGGCGGCCTGCCTGAGCATCACCCGGCAGGCCGCCCAACAGGCCGCGGTGGCCGCCATCGAGGAGGCGGAACGCCTCGGTGTCGCGGTCAATGTGGCGGTGGTGGACCGCTCCGGCGTGCTGATGGCCTTCCTGCGCATGCCGGAGTCCTCCCTGCACTCCATGGACACCGCCATCGACAAGGCTTATACCGCGGCCAGCTTCCGCTTCCCCACCGCGCACTGGAGCCAGCTGCTGGCGGGTTTTTCCGAACCGGTGCAGAAGGGCATCCTGCTGCGCCCGCGGCTGGTGGTCTTCGGCGGCGGCCTGCCCATCGAATGGCAGGGGCAGGTCATCGGCGCCATCGGCGTCTCGGGGGCCAGCGAGGAGGAGGATGAGCGTTGCGCCCGCGCCGGCTGCGCAGCGGTGTAGAGCGTGGTAGGGCGTGGTAGGGCGGTGTAGGGCGGTGTAGGGGCGGCTTCAGCCGCCCGCGGTGCCCGAATCAAGCGGATGCCTTTGATCGAAGTCCGCGGGCGGATGAGTCCGCTCCTACATGAATGCCCCGTCCTTCAGGCTCTCCGGCGAGGGGTAGGCCTTCTTGCTGTGGCACAGGCCCAGGTCCAGGAACAGTTCACACAGCTTGTAGGCCACCACGCCGGGGTTCAGCACCGGCACCGGCAGGCGTTCGGCCAGCCAGGCGTGGGATTGGTGCATGGTGGTGGAGCCGAGCACGATCACGTCGGCGCCGTCCTCTTCGATGGCCAGGCGGGCGGCGGCCTCCAGCCTGGCGAAGACCACGTCTTCCTTGCCGGCGAGCAGGGCTTCTGTGTCCGGGCGGACCTCGATCGAGCGGATCGAGGCGAGGCGGGACTCCAGGCCGTACTCCTTGAGCCCCTTCCGATACAGCGGCAGCCAGCGCTCCCACATGGTCAGGATGGAGAACTTGTGGCCCATCATCGACGCCAGATGGAAGGCGCTCTGGCCTGGTGACAGCACCGGGATGGACAGGCGCGAGCGCAGGGCGGCCAGGCCCGAATCGCTCACCGTGTTGATGCATACGGCATCGAAGCCCTCCGCCTCGGCCTGCAGCCCGGCCTGGATCACCGACAGCTCCATCAGGGCCATGTCGTAATAGCTGTCGGCCAGGGTGATGGTGCTACCGGCGCCGACGAAGGCCACCTCGATGTCCGGGCGCTGGATGCCCGGCGGCAACTGGGATTCCACGAGGGGGCGGGTGGCCTCGCTCATGGGCACCGGAAAGATCATCTTGACGCGCTTCTTCTGCATGGTTCCGTCTCCTGGGGGGATGCGCTGTGTGATGGAAGGGGCCGACAGAGGCTGGAGGGGGGCAGGGCTCAAGCCGCCGCCATGCCACCATCCACCGGCAGGGCGGCGCCGGTGACATAGGAGGCCTGGGCGGAGAGCAGCCACAGCACGGCGGCGCTGACCTCGCCCGGGGCGCCGATGCGGTGCATGGGCACGCCGCCGGAGTACATCTCGTCGTCGCCGCCGGTGACCCGGTCGTAGCTGGGGGTCTTGATCGGGCCCGGACACACCGCATTGACGCGGATGCCGCGGTCTGCGTAGTCGAGGGCCACCGCCCGGGTGGCTCCGATGATGCCGTGCTTGGCCGCCACGTAGTAGGCCAGCCGCGGCATGGCCTTGAGGCCGAAGATCGAGCTGTTGTTCACAATGCTGCCGCCGCCGCTGGCCAGCATGGCGGCGGCTTCGTACTTCATCATGTACAGGATGCCCTTGAGGTTGATGTCGATCACGTCGGCAATGTCCTCGTCGGGGGTGTCGTGGATGTCATTGAACTCCCGCTGCAGGCCGGCATTGTTGAAGGCGCCGTCGAGGCGGCCGAAGCGGTCGGTGGCCAGGGCCACCAGGGCCGCGCAATCGGCCGGCTTCGACACGTCGGTGGCACGGAAGAGGGCCGTGCCACCCGCCGCACTGATGGCCTTCACCAGGGCTTCGCCTTCGGCCTGGCGGCGATTGCCGAGAACCACCCGGGCGCCTGCCCGGGCCAGGGCCAGGCAGGCGTCGCGGCCCATGCCGCTGCCGCCGCCGGTGACGATGACCACCTTGTCCTGCAGTTCCATGCTGTGCTCCTTGTTCATACGCTCAGGCCCCGCTCCCTGGCCATGGTGATGGCCGTATCCTCGATCATGTCCTCCTGCCCGCCCACCATGCCGCGGCGGCCCAGTTCGACCAGGATGTCGCGGGCCGGGATGCCGTACTTCACCGAGGCGCGCTTGGCGAAGAGCAGGAAGGAGCCGTACACGCCGGCGTAGCCCAGCGTGAGGGCGTCCCGGTCGATGCGGATCGGGAAGTCCATGATCGGGATCACCAGGTCTTCGGCCACGTCGGTGATCTTGGCCACATCCACCCCGGTTTCGATGCCCA
>WBTZ01000120.1 GCA_009026175.1 Zoogloea sp.
CGGTAGGCGTCGATGAAGGCATCGCACAAGGCCCGCGCCTCGCGCCCGCCCACCCCGAGGGTGGACGCGCCGATCAGCACGCTGCTGAGAAAACGCACCAGATCCAGGCTGGCCGGCGCCAGCACGCCCTCGTCGAAATCGTTCAGGTCGAAATACACCAGACGGTTGTCGCCCTTGTAGCTGCCGAAGTTCTGCAGGTGCAGGTCGCCGCAGGACCACACCGGCGGCGCATCGGAGAACAGGTCGAGCTCCGGCAGCCGCCGGTAGAACAGGTGGCAGGTGCCGCGCAGGAAGACGAAGGGACTCTCCCGCATGCCCTTGAACTTGAGGCGCAGCCGGTCCGGGTCGCGCCCCGTGTTGAAGGTCTGTATTTCGCTGACGACATCGATCATGGCAACACTCCGGAATCATCGACAACCGGGCTCCCGGTTGTAGTGCTCCGGGCAATGCCCTCTAATGCGGGCACCCATCCAGGAGACTTAGAACATGGCCCACAGTTCCGACCCCCACTTCGCCGAGCGCATCCGCGCCAGCTTCGACCGGCAGAACGCGATGCAGCTCATCCAGGCCACCCTGCCCGTCGTGGAACAGGGACGCACCGAGATCCACCTGCCCCACTGGCAGGGCGTGGAGCAGCAGCATGGCTTCGTGCATGGGGGCGTGGTCGGCATGATCGCCGATTCGGCCGCAGGTTATGCGGCCATGACCATGGTGCCGGCCAGCGCTTCGGTGCTGACCGTGGAGTTCAAGATGAACCTGATGGCCCCGGCCGATGGCGAAAAGCTCATCGCCCGGGGTGAGGTGGTCCGCTCCGGGCGGACCCTGATCGTGACCCGGGCCGAGGTCTTTGCCGTCAAGGATGGCAAGGAGTCCCTCTGCGCGCTGATGCAGCAGACCATCATGGTCATGCACGGCAAAGGGGAGAAATAACGCCCCCTCCGGTGCTCACGGCCCGGTGGCGCCAAAAACATGGGCGGTGATGGCGAGCAGGAGCGGCGTCGTGACCGCCGAGCAGACGGTGGACATGATCAGCGCCCCGGCGATACCGCCTTCGACGGCCTTGAACTGCCGGGCCATCAGGAAGACATTGGCGCCCAGGCCGATGGAGCCGAGCAGCATGATGACCATGGTCTCCATCCGCGGCAGGCCGATCAGCCGCGCCAGCCCCAGGATCGCCAGCGGCAGGACGACGAGCTTGAGCACGGCGATGGTCGCGCTGACCCGCCACTGCGCCCGCAGGTCGTATTCGGCCAGGCTCATGCCGAGGGCGACGAGGGCCAGCGGCATGCCGGTCTGGCCGAGCATGTGCAGGGGGCTGTCGAGCACCTCCGGGAGGGCCGCCCCGCTCAACCCGAAGGCCGTCCCGGCCAGGATGGACAAAATGATCGGGTTGCACAGCACGCCCTTCAGCGTATCCCGCAGCCCCTTCAGCGAAAAATGGCCATGCCGGTACCACTCGACGGAGACGCTGATCAGGGTCCACAGGATCAGGGCATTGAAGACCAGCACGAGGGCCACCGACGGGATGGCCCGATCCCCGAGGTAAGCCTTCGCCAGCGGCAGGCCGAGCATGACGTTGTTGGAGAAGATGCAGCCGATGCCGAACACGGTCTGCCCGATGCCGTCCAGCCCGAACAGTCTCGACGAGAGGAGCCGGCCGAGGACGAAGATGCCCAGGCAGGCCCCGAAGAAGGCGAGCAGCAGGCGGCTGTCCACCGGCGGCAGGTGGGACAGGTCGCTCATCATGCGGAACAGCATCGCCGGCAGCCCGACGCTGAACACGAAGCGGGTCAGGTGCTGCGACATGGCCGTCGGCCAGCGGCCCACGCGCATCAGCAGGTAGCCCGTCAGGATGAGGGCGAACAGTGGTGCGCCGAGGGCGAGCTGGTGCAGGAATCCGTTCATCGGCGGCGGGGCTTCATCAGGCCTGTCGAGCGCCCTGCTCCAGCACCGCGGCCACCGCCCGGCCAAGATCGACGGTGCTGGCCGTACCGCCCATGTCCGGGGTGCGCGGGCCGCTCACCAGCACGTGCTCGATGGCCTGCATGATCCCGTCGTGGGCGGCCTGGTAGCGCGCATCGCCCTGGCCCAGGAAGTCCAGCATCATGGCGCCGGACCAGATCATCGCGATCGGATTGGCGATGCCCTGGCCGGCGATGTCCGGCGCCGAGCCGTGCACCGGCTCGAACAGCGACGGGAAACTGCGCTCGGGGTTCAGGTTGGCCGACGGGGCGATGCCGATGGTGCCGGTACAGGCCGGGCCCAGGTCGGACAGGATGTCCCCGAACAGGTTGGAGGCCACCACCACGTCGAAGCGCTCGGGGCTGAGCACGAAGCGGGCGGTCAGGATGTCGATGTGGTACTTGTCCCAGCGCACGTCGGGGTAATTGCCGGCCATCGCCTCGAGGCGCTCGTCCCAGTAGGGCATGCTGATGGCGATGCCGTTGGACTTGGTGGCCGAGGTCACATGCTTCTTCGGCCGGGTCTGCGCCAGGTCGAAGGCGAACTTCAGGATCCGGTCGGTGCCCTTGCGGGTGAAGATGGACTCCTGGATCACGGTCTCGCGCTCGGTCCCTTCGAAGATCCGTCCGCCGATCGACGAGTATTCGCCCTCGGTGTTCTCGCGGATCACGAAGAAGTCGATGTCGCCGACCTTGCGGTTGGCCAGCGGACAGGGAATGCCGGGCATCAGCCGTACCGGGCGGACGTTGGCGTACTGGTCGAACTCCCGGCGGAACTTGAGCAGCGAGCCCCACAGGGAGATGTGGTCGGGCACCGTGGCCGGCCAGCCCACCGCACCGAAGTAGATGGCATCGAAGCCCTTGAGCTGCTCGAACCAGTCGGCCGGCATCATCTCGCCGTGCGCGAGGTAGTAATCGCAATGGGCCCAGTCGAACGTGGTGAATTCCAGCTCGAGGCCGAACCTGCGCATGGCGGCCTCGAGGACGCGCAAGCCCTCCGGCATGACTTCCTGGCCGATCCCGTCGCCGGCAATCACCGCGATCCTGTGCTTCATGTCGATCTCCCCTGCAATGGATGAATGTCTGGTCTGCACAGCTTAGAGATCACGGATTTATTTACAATCCGCTCAAATGTGAATCCTGCGGACACGAATCGTGAACATCAGACCCCAGCTCGAAGATCTCCGCCTGTTCTGCGTTGTAGTCCGCAACCGCAGCTTTGCCGAGACGGCCCGCGAGCTGGGTATCTCGAAGGCGGTGGTGAGCAAGCGGATCGCCCTGCTCGAAGCGGCCGTCCAGGAGAAGCTGTTCCACCGCACGACGCGCAATGTGCTGCTGACGGCCCAGGGCGAGATCGTCCACCAGTGGGCGCAGCGCATCCTCGAGGACGTCGATCTGATGGGAGAGGCGATCTCCCTCGAGAAGGCCGCCCCCGGCGGGCTCCTGCGGATCTGCAGCAGCACCGGCTTCGGGCGCAGCCGCCTGGCCCCCGCCCTGTCGGAGCTGGCGCGGCGCTTCCCGCTGCTGGAGATCCAGGTGGAGCTGCTCGACCGGCCGGTCGATCTGGTGGATGAAGGCTTCCAATTGGACATCCGCATCGGCCAGGTGCGCGAGGGCAACGTCATCAAGCGCCGCATTGCCCGCAACCGGCGGGTGCTGTGCGCCGCGCCGGCCTACCTCGCGCAATACGGGGTGCCGCAATCCCTGCAGGACCTGAAGGCCCACCGCTGCATCCCGATCCGCGAGCGCGACCAGGACTTCGGGCGCTGGGAGCTGGACGGCCCGGAGGGGCGTGTCGCCATCAAGGTCGGTGGCCCGCTCTCCGCCAACAACGGCGAGATCGTCCGCCAGTGGGCCATCGACGGCCACGGCATCATCCTGCGCTCCACCTGGGACATCCACCGCGAGATCGGGACCGGCGTGCTGGTGCCGGTGCTGCCCGGGTATTTCCAGCAGGCGGATGTCTGGGCCGTGTATCCCTCGCGCCTGTCGGTGTCGGCCAAGCTCAAGGTCTGCGTCGAGTTCCTGGAGGAGTGGTTCGAGCGGACCGGGATGAACGATGTGCCCTGAACCTACCAGTTGGAGCGGTTGTGGCTTGGGCTGTCGGCGTGCTGGCTCAGGTAGTCGCGCAGGTGCTCGACAAAATAGGCGACCTTGGCAGACAGGTTGAGCCGCTCCAGGTAAACCGCGTAGACATCGGCAGGCGGCGTGTCGTAATCCGCCAGCACCTGCACCAGGCGGCCGCTGCGCAGGTATTTGGCCACATCCCATTCGGCGCGCATCAGGATGCCGTGCCCCTCCAGCGCCCAGTTGAGGGCGACCTCCCCGTCATTGGTACTCAATTTGCCGTGCACCTTGACGGTCTCGGTCTGCTTGCCGCGGCTCAGGCGCCAGTTGCCATAGGCGGATTCGTTCTGGCGCAGCACGATGCACTGGTGCTGGGTGAGCTCATGGGGATAGGCCGGCAGGCCGGCCACGCGCAGATAGGCCGGCGACGCGCACAAGAGGCGCCGGTTGGCGGCGACCTTCTTGGCGATCAGGCGTGAGTCGGGCAGGTCGCCGAAGCGGATCGACACGTCGATGGCCTCGTCCGGCAGGCTCACCGGACGGTCGGTCAGGTGCAATTGCACTTCGACGTCGGGATAGGCCTTGGTGAAGGCCGAAATTGCCGGGCCAATATAAGAGCGCCCGAAACCCAATGGCGCATTGACCCGCAACAACCCTTTGGGCGCCGCCCGGCTGCTCGAGACCAGCCGCTCCATCTCATCGATGTCGCTGAGGATGCGCTGCGCGTTCGCGAAATAGACCTCCCCCTCGCTGGTCAGGCTGATGCGCCGCGTCGTGCGGTTGAGCAGCCGGACCCCCAGCCGCTCCTCCAGCTGCGACAGGCGCCGGGAGACCGCCGGCGGGGTCAGGTTCAGCTCCCGCGCCGTTGCGGCGAGGCTGCCCTGCTTGACCAGCAGGCAGAAGAAGCCGAGTTCGGAGTCCGTGCTCATTAGTAAGTTTTTTGCAACGATGAATTAACTCTACATCGATTCATCCATTTTTCCAAAGCCTTAACCTCCGCTCCACGCTACAGCCCCCACAGAGAGTAGCCCCTTCGAGGAGAAGGATCGGCCTGGCCAAAAAGCCGCAGCAGACGGTGGAGCTGGCCCAGGACTACCTGACCGGGCTCGTGCGCCAGCGTAGGCATAGGCCGCGCCGGCACCGCCTGGAAATCGCCACAAGACAGGAGACATCAAATGGAAATGGATATCGAGAAAAGGACATTGCGCCGGATTACCTGGCGCATCGTGCCCTTCATCATGCTGCTGTATTTCGTCGCCTATATCGACCGGGTCAATATCGGCTTCGCGGCGCTGACCATGAAGGAGGACCTGGGCTTTACGGCCTCTATCCTCGGCTTTGGCGCCGGCATCTTCTTCTGGGGCTATTTCCTGTGCGAGGTGCCCTCCAACATCATCCTGCACAAGGTAGGGGCACGCCTGTGGATCGCCCGGGTCATGGTCACCTGGGGAATCATTTCGGGTGGCATGGCCTTCATCGAGGGGCAGACCAGCTTCTACATCATGCGCTTCCTGCTCGGGGCCGCCGAAGCAGGCTTCTTCCCCGGGATCATCCTGTATCTCAGCTACTGGTTTCCGGCACGTCACCGGGCTGGCGTGACCGCCTTCTTCATGGCCGCGGCGCCGCTGTCCACCGCCCTGGGCTCGCCGATCTCCGCCGCCCTGCTCGAGATGAACGGGGTCATGGGGATGGCCGGCTGGCAATGGATGTTCATCCTCGAAGCGATCCCGGCCCTGATCCTCGGCGTGGTGGTCTTCTTCTACATGACGGATCGCCCCGAGCTGGCCACCTGGCTGAAGGACGATGAGCGCACCTGGCTGGTCAATGCCATGAACGCCGAGGCCAGCAGCAAGGCCGACAACGCCAAGCACAGCATCCTCAGCGGACTGGCCAACCCCCGCGTGATCGCCCTGGCCCTGATCTACTTCGGCACCTCGGCCGGCCTGTACACCCTGGGCATCTGGGCCCCGCAGATCATCAAGCAGCTGGGCGTCTCCTCGATGACCGTCGGCTTCCTGAATGCCATTCCGCCGATTGTCTCGGTCCTCGCCATGGTGCTGTGGTCCCGCCACTCCGACCGTACCGGCGAGCGCACCTGGCACGTCGTGCTGGCCTGCATTGCCGCAGCCATCGGACTGGTGGTGGCGGCCGGCGCCAACAGCGTGGTCGGCCTGATCGCAGCCCTGACCCTGGTCAATGTGGGCATCAGCTGCGCCAAGCCGCCGCTGTGGAGCATGCCGACCATGTTCCTGTCCGGCGCAGCGGCGGCCACGGGGATCGCCGCCATCAACTCGATCGGCAACCTCGGCGGCTTCGCCGGCCCGGCCATGATCGGCTGGGTCAAGGACAAGACCGGCAGCTTCGAAGGCGGGCTCTATTTCGTCGCCGGACTGCTGGTGCTTTCAGCGGCACTGACCCTCCTGCTGGCCCGTTCGCAAAAGACCGAAGTGACGACTGCCCGGGCAGCCGCGCACTAACCCCCTATCCCCATCAATCTACAGAGGAGCATCAAATGGACAAGGAAGCTGCAATCCAGTCCCTGACCGACACCATGGCCAAGTTCACGGCCTATATCGGCAAGCGTCTGCCCAAGGATGTGAAGAACAAGCTGGCCGAACTCCGCACCCTGGAAACCAACCCGCTGGCCAAGTCGATCTACGACTCGATGGCCGGCAACCAGGAGGCCGCCGACAAGCTCGACCGCCCCAGCTGCCAGGACACCGGGGTGATCCAGTACTTCGTCGAAGCCGGCGCCAACTTCCCGCTGCTCGGCGAGCTGGAAGAGATCCTGCAGGAGGCCACCGCCGGCGCCACCCGCCTCGGCCCGCTGCGCCACAACGCCGTCGAGACCTTCGACGAGAAGAACACCGGCACCAACACCGGCACCAACATCCCCTGGCTGGACTGGCGCATCGTGCCGGAACTCGACAGCTGCACCATCGACGTCTACATGGCCGGCGGCGGGTGCACCCTGCCGGGCGCCGCCAAGGTGCTGATGCCGGGCCAGGGCTACGAGGGCGTGGCCGAGTTCGTGATGGACGTGATCACCGAGCGCGGCGTGAATGCCTGCCCGCCCCTGCTGGTCGGCGTGGGCGTATCCACCTCGGTCGAAACCGCGGCCCGCCTGTCCAAGCTCGCCATCATGCGGCCGGTGGATTCAAAGAGCCCCAACCCCCGCGCCGCCCTGATGGAGGAGCTGCTCGAGCAAGGCCTCAACGAGATCGGCATCGGCCCGCAGGGCCTCACCGGCAACAGCAGCGTGATGGGCGTGAACATCGAATCGTCCGCCCGCCACCCCTCGACCATCGGGGTGGCCGTCAATACCGGCTGCTGGGCCCACCGCCGCGGCAAGATCCGCATCAACGCCGACATGTCCTACGAAATCATTTCCCACGAAGGAGTGGTGCTGTGAAAAAGATCCTGACGACCCCCATCAAGGACGAAGACCTCGAAAACCTGCAGGTCGGCGATGTCGTGTATCTGACCGGGCGCCTGGTGACCTGCCGCGACGTGGCCCACCGCCGCCTGATCGAGCAGGGCCGCGAGCTGCCGGTGAATCTCGAGGGCGGGGCGATCTTCCACGCCGGCCCGATCGTCCGCAAGAAGGACGACGGCAACTTCGAGATGGTCTCCATCGGCCCGACCACCAGCATGCGGATGGAGAAGTTCGAGCGCGCGTTCATCAAGCAGACCGGCGTCAAGCTGATCGTCGGCAAGGGCGGCATGGGGCCCGAGACGGCCGCCGGCTGCCAGGAGAACAAGGCGGTGCATGCCATCTTCCCGGGCGGCTGCGCGGTGCTGGCGGCGACCCAGGTGGAAGAGATCGAGGGCGCCGAATGGCAGGACCTGGGCATGCCCGAGACCCTGTGGATCAACCGGGTCAGGGAGTTCGGCCCGCTGATCATCTCCATCGACACCAAGGGCAACAACCTGATCCAGCAGAACAAGGTGGACTTCAACGCCAAGAAGAAGCCGGTGCTCGAACGCATCAGCAAGCAGCTCAGCTTCATCAAGTAAGCCCCCGTCAAACAGAAGAGCGCCGTGACGATGCCCCGCCGCAAGCGGGGCATCGCCCGAACACGGCCCATGCATCCGTTGGAGACACCATGGATTCCCGCCAGTTACGCGACGCCGCCCTCTACTATCACCGCCAGCCCCGGCCGGGCAAGATCGCGGTGACCCCGATCAAGCAGCTCACCAACCAGTACGACCTGTCACTGGCCTATTCACCGGGAGTCGCCTTCGCCTGCGACGAGATCGTCGCCGATCCGGCCGAGGCCAGCACCCTGACGGCGCGCGCCAACCTGGTCGGCGTCATCACCAACGGCACGGCGGTGCTCGGCCTGGGCAACATCGGCCCGCTGGCGGCCAAGCCGGTCATGGAGGGCAAGGGCGTGCTGTTCAAGAAGTTCGCCAACATCGATGTGTTCGACCTGGAGATCGAGGAGCGCGATCCGGACAGGCTGATCGACACCATCGCCTCGCTGGAGCCGACCTTCGGCGGCATCAACCTGGAGGACATCAAGGCGCCGGAGTGCTTCTACATCGAGAAGAAGCTGCGCGAACGGATGAAGATCCCGGTCTTCCACGACGACCAGCACGGCACCGCCATCGTGGTCGGCGCGGCCATCCTCAACGGCCTGCACCTGATCGGCAAGGATCTGGCGCAGGTCAAGATCGTCACCTCCGGCGCCGGGGCCGCCGCGCTGGCCTGCCTGGACCTGCTGGTCATGCTCGGCGCCCCGGTGTCCAACATCTGGGTGAGCGACATCCAGGGCGTGGTCTACGAGGGCCGCGTCGACGAGATGGACCCGATCAAGGCGATCTACGCCAAGCAGACCGACGCCCGCAGCCTGGGGGAGATCATCGAGGGCGCGGACGTCTTCCTGGGCCTCTCGGCCGGCGGCGTACTCAAGCCGGAGATGGTGGCGAAGATGGCGCCGCGGCCGCTGATCATGGCCCTGGCCAACCCCACGCCGGAGATCCTGCCGGAGCAGGTCAAGACCGTCCGCGACGACGCGATCATCTGCACCGGCCGCTCCGACTACCCGAACCAGGTCAACAACGTCCTGTGCTTCCCCTTCATCTTCCGCGGTGCCCTCGATGTGGGTGCGACGACGATCACCGAGGAGATGAAGATGGCCGCCGTGCGGGCGATCGCCGGGCTGGCCCGGGCCGAGCAGTCGGACGTGGTGGCCTCGGCCTACGGCGAGAAGGTCGCCGCCTTCGGCCCGGAATACCTGATCCCCAAGCCCTTCGACCCGCGCCTGATCGTCAGGATCGCCCCTGCGGTGGCTCGCGCCGGCATGGACTCGGGCGTCGCCACCCGGCCGATCCGCGACTGGGACGCCTACCTGCAGGGGCTCAACGAGTTCGTCTACCACTCCGGCATGATCATGCGGCCGGTCTTCTCCCAGGCCAGGCTGGCCCCCAGGCGCATCGTCTTTGCCGAGGGCGAGGACGAGCGGGTGCTGCGCGCCGTCCAGGTGGTGAGCGACGAGGGCATCGCCCGGCCGATCCTGATCGGCTCGCCGGCGCTCATCGCCGAGCGGATCGCCACTGATGGCCTGCGCATCCGCGAGGGCATCGACTACGAGGTCGTCCAGCCCGGCCGCTGCGCCTTCTCCACCGCGCATTTCGAGGCGTTCTGGCAGACCTATCACCGCCTGACCGAGCGCAAGGGCGTCTCGCCCGATTACGCGCGGCGGGAAGTCCGCCGGCGGGCTACCCTGTTTGCCGCCCTGATGGTCCACCTCGGCCATGCCGACGGCCTGATCTGCGGCACCTTCGGCCGCCACGAATCACACCGGGAATACGTCGAGGCGGTGATCGGCATGCAAGCCGGGCAGGATCGCTACTACGCCATCAACCTGCTGATGCTGCCGGGGCGCACCGTCTTCATCGGCGACACCTACATCAACTACGACCCGACGGCCGCACAGCTGGCCGACATGACCCTGCTGGCCGCCGACGAGATCCGCCGCTTCGGCATCACCCCGAAGGTGGCCCTGCTGTCCCATTCGACCTTCGGCACCGCCGACACGCCGACCGCCCAGAAGATGCGGGCCGTCCTGGCCGAACTGCAACGGCGCGCCCCCGGGCTGGAAGTGGAGGGCGAGATGCACGGCGATGCGGCGCTGGACGAAGCGATCCGCAGCAAGGCCTTCCCCAATTCCCGCCTCGGTGGCCAGGCCAACCTGCTGATCATGCCGACCCTCGATGCGGCGAATATCTCCTTCAACCTCCTCAAGGTAGCAGCCGGCGACAACCTGACCGTAGGCCCCATCCTCCTCGGCACGGCCAGGCCGGCCAACATCCTGACCCCCACCGCAACCGTCCGCCGCATCGTCAACATGACCGCCCTCACCGTCGTCGAAGCCAAGAGCCGGGGGCCTGAAGCCTGACGACGGATGCAGGAAATCGAATCCGGGCCCGCTGAATTGAATGAAGTGCCGCCGGATCTCACATCCGGGCTGCGTGAACTCAAATTCGCGGGCCCGGATCTCAAATCCAGCAAGCGAGATTTGAATTCCGGAGGGCTGGATCTCAATTCCGGAGCGGGAGATTTCAATTCCGGAGGGCCGGATCTCAATTCTGAAGAGCGAGATCTCAAATCCGCGGTACCGGATGTCAATCCTGTACCCGCGGAGGTCAATCATGCGGGCAGCTAACTGACATCCGTGCTGGGTGAACTCAGGCAAGCGCCCCGGGCATGGGACGTGTCCGGGGAGTGTCCGTAATGTTGTGTTCGAGGCGCGGGCCGGGAGCCGCCCCGGCGGGCGACCTTCTTCTTACCCATGCAGGGGCGGCTTCAGCCACCCACGGACTCCGATCAAGCACCCGCGAGCTTACCCATGTAGGGGCGGCTTCAGCCGCCCACGGACTCTGATCAAGCACCCGCGGGCGGCTGAAGCCGCCCCTACAGGCCGCTCACCCCAAGCAGCCGCCGGGGCGAACTCCCGGCCAATCCCGCGCAGCACAACGGCAAGCCGCCCCACACAGGCACCGCAGGCGGCGGAAGCCGCCCCTGCAGGCCCCCCAAGACTCAAGGCGTCTCGATGTACTGCTGGGTGCTGCGGTTGGCAGCGGACGGCTTGGCCAGGGTGCCCTTGGTCCGCACGTACTGCAGGAAGGAGTCCGCGTAATCCAGGAAGGTGTCCTCCCGCAGGCTGGCCGGGATGGTCTTGAGGGTGTCGTACTTGTCACCCCCGTCGGCGGTGAAGTTGTTGGTGATCAGCTTGTAGCTGGCGGCCGGGTCCAGGGCCTTCCAGGTCCCCGCGCTGTCACGCACCTCCAGGGCGCTGACACGGCTGCCTCTTGGCTGATTCATGTCCACCTTGAAGCGCAGGCCACCGGTGTAGGGATAGGCCCCCGTGCCGGTGCCGTTGATCACCGAATCCACCCCGTCCTCGATCGCCGACTTGACCTGGGCGCCGGTCAGCACCAGGCGGTACAGGGTGTTCTTGAAGGGCAGCAGGGTGTACACCTTGCCGACGGTGATGTCGCCGGCTGCGATGTCGATGCGCACACCGCCCGCGTTCTGCAGGCTGATGTCGGCACCGCCGAAGCGCTGGCCCTGCTCCAGGAAGGCCTCCGCCACCAGTTGCTGGATGTCGCCACCGTGGGCGAGCACGTCGGCGTCCTGGTTACAGACATCGCCCAGGCCGGAGCGGCTGGTGTCGCGCTTGCTGCCCGGCACCCGGCGCAGGCACAGGTTGTCGGTGCTGCGGCCTGCCACCTGGGTGCCGAGGGCGTCCTTGGCGGCCTTGTAGGGGGCCAGCACGGCGACCGCGGCGGCCGACGGCGTGGTGATGCGGAAAACACCGGCGGCATTCAGCTGGCTGCGATACGCCGCGGCATCCGCCTCCGACGCGGTCGCCGCGCCCACCTTGTAGGTATCGCCCAGCAGGACCTGGGGCGTGCCGCTGCAGCTGAGCACGTCGCCGCTCGCATCGAACTTCACGTCGAGGGCGCCCACGGCGTAGCTGTACTGCCAGGCCTGGGTGATGCAGACCTTCTTGCCAGCCTTGTCGGTGGCCTGGGTGGGGTAGGCACCCGACGGGGTCAGCCCGTAGGCCGTCATGCCCGACGGGCCGAGCAGGGTGTGGGAGTCACCACCGACGATCACGTCCACGCCCGTCAGCTTCGGGGCGATGGCCTTGTCGGCGTCGTAGCCCAGGTGGGACAGCAGGATGATCTTGTTGATGCCGCGCAGCTTGAGCTCGTCGATGGTGGTCTGGGCCGCGGTGGCCTCGTCGATGAACTCGGTGGACGCATCCGGGCGGGAGGCGAACTGGGTCTTGCCCTTGACGGTCAGGCCGACGATGCCGATCTGCTCGCCGTCCTTCTCGACGACGCGGTAGGCGCTCATCCGGCTGGCCAGCGGTGAGCCGGCCGCAGGCCGGACGTTGGCGGAGAGCACCGGCGTCTTGCAGTTGCCGGCGTGCAGGAAGTCGATGAACTTGACCAGGCCCGCGTTGGCGCTGTCGAACTCGTGATTGCCGATCGACATCGCGTCGAAGCAGACCGTGTTCATCATGTCGGCGTCGGCCTTGCCTTCGCTCTGGGTGAAGTACAGGTCGCCGGTGATGGCGTCGCCGGCGTGCAGCCTGAGCACGTTGGGCTTGCCGGCGGAGAGCGCCTCGATGGCGGCGGTGACGCGCGCAAAGCCCCCCAGCTCGACGGTCACCGCACGGCGGGTGCCCCCCGCATCCTGCAGGCTCAGGGTGGTGGTTTCCGCGTCCAGGTGGGAGTGGTGGTCGTTGATGTGCAGGATCGTCAGATCCAGCGCCTTGCTGCTCCCGCCGCCGCCACAGGCCGACAGGCCGAGGGCACCAAGGAGGGACAGCAGGACCGGCAGGGTCCGCCTGACGGGAGAATGGGAAATGTGGGGGAAGGTCATTGCAGCCGCCTGGATTGTCAAAAGCCCAGGAGACTAGGACCGCAGGGTTAAACGGCCATGACGCTCCGGTGACGCCTCCTCGCCGGCGCCGTCCTCAGACCCGCAGGCCGGCGCGGGTCATCAGGAGCAGCGCCTGGGCCCGGCTGGTGACGCCCAGCGCTCTCAGGATGGCCGAGACATGGACCTTGACCGTCCCCTCGGACAGGCCGAGAAACTCGGCGATGTCACGATTCGACTTGCCCTGGGCGACCAGCTCGAGCACCCGCCCCTGGGCCGCCGTCAGCTGGAAGCGCTCGGCGAAGGCTTGGCTGGCGCGCCGGTTGCGCCCGGAGCCATCCGTCCCCGTGGCCGTTTCGGGGGTGAACACGCCGCCCGCCAGGATGGTGCGCACGGCCTCGATGAGGGTATTGCTGGGGCTTGCCTTGGAGACGAAGCCCGAGGCACCGGCCTTCATGGCACGCTGCACCGACTCCCGGTCGTCGAGGGCCGACACCACCAGGGCCGGGACATCGGGAAAGCGCTTGGCGATGGCACCCAGCAGCGAAAAGCCGTTGATCTCGGGCAGCATCAGGTCCACCACCAGCAGGTCACAGTCGGGATTGGCCTCCAGCAAGGCGAGGGCGTCGGTGGCATTGCTCGCCTGCTCGCACACCACCCCCTCGCCCACCTGGGCGAGGGTCAGGGCCATGGCTTCGCGAACCAGCACATGGTCTTCGATAATTAGAATACGGGTCTGCATCATCACCAGTCGTTCGCAAAAGCCCAAAATGGGCAATTTTTCAGTTTAGTCCGGACAGGGTGGGCCCAGAATGGTGAAAATTGAAGTCCAGGGCCACTAGGGCTCACGGCCATGCTGCTTTCTCACCACGCCTCAATCCAGCACCGTCCAGCCTGCTACGCCTTGTTCGTCCTGCTCGCCGTGCTTGCCCCCGTTGCCGCCGGCATGGACACGCAACAGGCCGACAACAGTATCAGCGAAGCGGAGTATCTCGCCGAAATGCCGGTTGTCCTCTCGGCGACACGGCTGTCCCAGGCCCGCGCCGACGCTCCGGGTTCGGTCAGCGTCATCGACCGCCACATGATCCGGGCGTCGGGGGCCCGCAACATCCACGAGCTGTTCATGCTGCTGCCCGGCTTCCAGGTCGGCCTGCACACCGGCAACCACCCGCTCGTCACCTATCATGGCCTCGCCGACGAGGCCCCGCGGCGCATGCTGGTGCAGGTGGATGGCCGCTCCGGATATTCCCCCTACCTGATCGCGGGGGTGGAATGGAACCAGCTGGGGGTGGACATCGACGACATCGAACGCATCGAGGTCTTCCGCGGCTCCAACTCGGCAGCCTACGGCAGCAATGCCTTCCTTGGTGTAGCCAACATCATAACCCGCGCTCCCTCGGAAACCCTCGGCAACAGCATGCGCTACCGGGCGGGCAACGGCGGGGTGAACGATCTGAGCCTGCGCTTCGGCCGGCAATTGGGCGATGTGGACCTGCGCCTGACGGTGGCCCGCCAGTACGACCGGGGCCTCCGGGGCATCAACGACTGGCGCAGGAACGAAATGGCGACCCTGCGCGCAGACTGGTCCGCCACCCATGCCGACCGCGTGGAGTTCCAGGCCGGGTGGACCGGCAACGAGCAGGGAACCGGCAAGGACGCCAACCTCACGGACCCGGAACGGGCCATGCGCATCTCGAGCAACTTCGGGCTGCTGCGCTGGCACCACGCCCCCTCCGCCGGCGAGGAGCTGACCCTCACCTGGTATCACCAGGAGGAGAACGGTCGCGACCGCTTTGCCCGGACAATCCCGATTTCAGCCAGCCAGTCGGGCATTCCCGGCGGGATCCTGATCCCGTTCGACTTCGACTACGGCTTCCGCGCGGTCCGGGACGACCTGGAGATCCAGCGCGTGGACTCGCCCCACCCCGACCTGCGCACGGTGATCGGCGCCGGCCTGCGCCAGGACCAGCTCACCGCGCCACTGTACTTCGGCACCACCAGCAGCATCGGCAGTGGCATCAATCGCGCCTTCGCCACCCTGGAATGGCGGGCCTCCCGGCGCTGGCTGTTCAACGCGGGCGCCATGGTCGAAGACAATTCACTGACAGGAACATCGCTGGCCCCGCGAGCCTCAGCCAATTATCATATGACGGAAAATCAGACGCTGCGCATGGGCGTCAATCGTTCCAACCGTAGCCCGACTGCCTTCGAACAGAAGTCCAGCATGATCTTTTCCAGCTCCGCGCCAGTCGTCACTCCCGGCCTCACGCTGCCGGCCGGCACACCAATATCCCAGACATTCCGCCCCTCTCCCGGACTGACGGCCGAACGGATCACCACCTACGAACTCGGCTACCTCGCCGAAGCCCCTGTCCTCAATGCCAGCCTGGACGCCCGCATCTTCCTCGAACGGGCCCGCGACCTGATCGAGATGCAACGTGAGAACTCCAGCATCGGCCTGCTTCCCCGCGACAACACCCGCTACCTGGCCAACAATGGAAGGGCCGACATCCGGGGTCTGGAGCTGATCGCCACCTGGCGTCCGGCCACCCACAGCTGGCTGTCCCTGCAGCACACCGAGCTGCGCATCGACGGCCCCGCCGAGCCGGCCGCCGGCAGCGGCGCCAATCCGTCACCGTGGGTTGCCAACTCCGCCCCGCGCCAATCGACCGGCCTGTTCTGCGCCTGGGCCTTTGCACCGGACTGGCAGATCAGCCTGGCGCGCCGCTGGAACGGAGGCATGGCCTGGTACGCCGACGATGCCCACCGGGTGCCGGCCTACCGCCAGCTCGACCTGCAGTTGACCCACCGCCTGCCCGCGACCCTGGCACGTGGCGATGTCTCGCTGACCGCCCGCAACATCGACGGCGGCGAGCAGACCTTCGCCCCAGGTGCCTCCTGGTGGGGCAGCCAGGTATTCGGCACCGTGCAACTCGAGTTCTGATCCCCGATGGGGCTTCTCCTGCGCCTTCTCTTCTGTGTGCTGCTCGCCCTGGCCCTGCCCATGGCGCAGGCCGCACAGGTGGCGCTCGTCATGTCCGAGGACGGCAGCGCCTTTGGCGAGGCCGCCGACGCGATCAGCACGGAACTGCGCAATGGGGGGCACCGGGTCCAGTTGCTGCCCTACCCGCTGCGCGCGGAAGACACCCCGACGCTCAACAGCAGTGCCCTGATCGTCACCCTCGGCACCCGCGCAGCCCAGGGCATTGCAGCGCTGGCCCCGCGGGCCCCCGTCCTGTACGCGCTGCTCCCGCGCAGCGCCTATGAGCGCCTGCCCCACCGGACGGACGACGGCAGGCGCTTCTCGGCGGTCTTCATCGACCAGCCGGCAACCCGCCAGATCGAACTGCTGCGCCTCGCCCTGCCCGACTGGTCGCGCCTCGCCCTGCTGACCGGCCGCGACAGCAACGAGCTCGGCAGCCGGCTCCAGGCGGTGGCCCGGGAGCGCAAGCTGCGCCCCGTGCTGGCCCAGGTGAATGACGAGAACGAGCTCTACCCCACCCTGCAGCGGGTCCTCGCCGAGCCCACCATCCTGCTCGCCCTTCCCGACAGCAGCCTGTACAACAACCGCACCATCTCCAACATCCTGCTGACGGCCTATCACCAGCGCTCCCCCGTCGTCGGCTTCTCGCCGGCCTACGTGAAGGCTGGCGCCCTCCTCGCCCTCTTCAGCACCCCGGCCCAGGTCGGCCAGCAGGCCGGCGAGGCCGCCCGCCAGGGGCTGGCCACCGGGACGCTGCCGCCC
>WBTZ01000271.1 GCA_009026175.1 Zoogloea sp.
GTACCGGGTTGGGGCTGTGGTGAAATGGATGAGGTTGGGGCGGCTAGCGACCCGTTGCTGTCATTCGCCTTGCTTGAGCACCAATGGCGGCAAACTGGTGTTAAGCAGTCAGGAAACGATGCATCACGTAGGCATCCACGTAGCCCAGTTTTTGGTGGCGAAATACCTTGGGCAGTGTTCCTACAATCGAAAAGCCCAGTTTCTGCCAGAGAGCGACTGCGGCCCCATTGCTGCTGATGACAAAGTTGAATTGCATTGCTTGGTAACTGGCCTTCTTGGCCTCCTGCAAGCAGTGCAATCCCAATCTCTGGCCTATACCTTTGCCGCTGTGGCCAGGGGAGACCATGAACGAGGCATTAGCGACATGGCTGCCTAAATCACGTTGGTTGGGAATCAGTTTATACATGCCGATGATTTGCCCATCGTCTTCTGCAACATAAGAGACGACTCCAGGGCCGAACCAGTAGGCGAAAGCATCCTCGTAGCTGGTATCTGAGGCAAAAACGTAAGTAGCCTCGTCACTGACGACTTGCTGAAAGATGGGCCACATGGCCCCAAAATCAGATTCAACGGCTTGGCGGATATTCATGCTGGGCGTCCTAGACATCTAACACTGCTGGTTTCAAGAGTGTTGCCAGCTTAGTCGAGTCGTCAGCGTCATATCGCCGGTTTGTCGTCGCGTTTCGCTGGTCAGGATTTCAAGCGTCGTAACGCGGCAGTTAAAGCAGAAGGCGAGTCGTAGCCGGTTTGGTTTGCTACCTCAGCCACGCTCATCCCTTGAAGCCGTAAGCGCTGCGCTTGCTCAAGACGCAACCGTCGAATCCACTGCATTGGACTGCACCCAAGGGCTTCAACGCATCTGGTCCGGAATTGACTTTCGCTCAGGCAAGCCTTTTCAGCGAGGTCGCCGACGCTCAAGGGGTGCGAGAGATGGTCTTTGACCCAGAGGGATAATCCTTGCCAATCGATGTCCCGTCTGACCCGCGTCATTTCGCTTGTTGGCCCCCAGGATTGGGCAAACAGAAACGCGGCCTGTCCGGCATCGAAAGGTATCTTCTGTTCGATTGCTTCAACGATGTATTGAGCCAGCAGGTTTGATGCTTTGGCAAACTGAGGCAGGCTCTCTCGCGACGACCAGCCAAGGTCTGGAGCGTCGAGTATCAAGCAGCGGCTTCCATGCAACGATTCAAAATCGTGTTTGTCACCCGGCGTGATAACTAGCCCCTGGCCAGCGCCAACCCTTGCGCCATTGCCCTCCACTTCAAGCTCTAGGCTTCCTTCTAACCCCCAGAGAATCTGAAAATGGTCGTGCGCGTGGCTCCCCGGCGAAGGACCGTAGGTTCTAATCGACCAATTGGTTGCGTTACGTTTGGGCATATCGAGTTTATAACTCGAAAACGGCTGATGGGCTGCTTTCGAAACTACGGCAGTCATTGCCAATGACTGCTTTTAAGCAGGTCGAATTTCCGCTCCTGGCCGCTACCCGCCCCTCCCCTCAAACCTCTCTCCCTCCTCATTCCCCCTGCACGCCAGCCAGTAAAACAGCGGAATCAACCCGATCACCGTCAGCGACAGCAATTGCCACCAGCCGCTTCTCCCGGTGTCATGCAGGCGTCGCGTCGCCGCTGCCAGGGAGGGCAGAAGAAGTGCCAGGTTGATAAAGCCGGTGAGCGTGCCGGAATGGTCGATGATGCCGCCGGCCCAGCCGAGCAGGAGGCAGAAGAGGAAGAACCACCAATACTCCGGCCGCCCTGCCCGCCCCTTGAAATCCGCGTACTTGGATAAACAAGTCTTGATGGACTGGCCGAAAGTCATCGGTTCGGCGGCGTTCAGCGGGATGAGGCCGGGCTGCTGCGCGGTGCCGGTGGCCTGGAGCTTGGCGCCGCAGTGGGTGCAGAACTTTGCGCTGGCGGGGGTTTCCTTGCCGCATTCGGGACAAAACATGTGCTCTTCCTGCCCCGGTGTTGTGAAGTCAGGCAGCACGCGGGGTCGTGTTGTCTGGGGAGTGGCGTACAGCGCGGGTGAGGCTGATCGGGTGGAGTGGGCCGGGGCCTCACCCGCACCACTGCTTCTCACACGGCACGCCGTCTCCATTGCCGTCCATCCTGACGCCCGGGCAGTTCCTCAGGAACCAGGTGGCTTCGGCGCAGGAGTTCATCTGCGCGCAATAGATGCGGCCGTCGCACTTGAAGGCGGGTACATTGGTGCGGAGGGTGCCGGCGGGCCGGCTGGGTGCGTAGTGCTCTACCGGTGGGCTGGAGAAGCTCTGCGGGAACGGGGCCTGGCGGGTGAAGTGGCTGTAGGCGGCGTAGGCCAGGAGCCCGAACAGGACGAGGAGGATGAACTGGGTGAAGAAGCCGCGGCTGCGCTTTTCGGGGTGGCGGGCGGTGGCAGGGCGCTGGCTGGGGTGGCTGGGCCGGTCGAGCCGCTGGAGGATGTGGGCACGCCGGGTGCCGTCCTCACCGCTGATGATCTCGAAGCGGAGGCGTTCGCCCTGGATGGGGCGGGTGCCGTCGAGGGGGAAGGCGGAGATGTGGACGAATACTTCCGGGCCGCCCTGGATGGGGGCGATGAAGCCGAAGCCGCTCTGGTCATTCCATCGGGCGAGGGTGCCTTCAATGTGCATGGGGGGTGGCGGG
>WBTZ01000121.1 GCA_009026175.1 Zoogloea sp.
GGGGTGGATTCATGGGGAACTGCCCCGGCTCCCTTGCGGGAGACCGGGGCAGGCGTGGGGGCCGCCGGGTTCAGACGACCGGGTGCGGTGCGATCACGTCGGTGGGCAGCGTGTCGGCATGGGGCTGGTTGGCGAGTTCCACCAGGGCGACCAGCCCGCTGCCATCGGTGCCGGCGTTGGTGTCGGCATCGTAGTACAGGCGGGTGACGTCACCGTTGGAGATCAGGAAGAAGGCCGAGCCGGTGTGGTTGCCACCGGTGATGGCCGCCTCCAGCTCGTCGAGCTGGCCGCTGCTGCCGGTGCCGAACTGGAAACTCCCCGCTGCGAAGCTGACCCGGTACACGCTGGCGTCACCCTGCGCGGCCAGGTCCTGCAGAGTGGTCAGGGCGTCGGTGGCGAAGGACTGGGACACCGAGCTGAGGGCGTTCAGGCCGCCGAAGTTGCCGGCGTCGAAGCTCAGGTGGTCGGTGCCGGCGACGAAGTCGCTGATCACGTCCATCCCGTCGTTCGGGTGCTCGAAGTGGAAGCGGTCGGCGCCCGCGCCCCCGGCGAGGGTGTCCGCACCGCTGCCGCCGATCAGCACGTCATCGCCGTCGCCGCCCTGGAGCTGATCCGCGCCGGCGTAGCCGTACAGCGTGTCGTTGCCGCCAAGGCCCTGCAGGCTGTCCTCGCCCGAGGTGCCGGAGAGGATGTCATTGCCCTCGCCGGCCACGTCGTTGTTGGTGATCTGGGCCACCGCCGAGGTCAGGGCCACCGGGCTGGCGGCGCTGGAGGTGACCACCGCGAGCAGGGACTCGTTGCCTTCCACCAGGGTGTCGCCCGCGACATTGATGCTGAAGCTGGCGCTGCTCTGGCCGGCATTGAAGGTGACACTGCCGGTCGGGAAGACACTGCCGGTGAAATCGCTGGCATCCACGCTGTGCACTGCGCCGCCGAGGATCTTCCAGTAGAAGGTTTCGGTGGTGCTGGTGTCGCCGCGGGTGAGCTGGAAGGTGGCGGTGGTGCTGCCCGAGTCGCCTTCGACGATGCTGGCCGGTGCGGTGAGCTGCAGGCCTTGGTCGTCGTCGCGGATGGTGCCGGCGAGCACGGTGGTGCCGCCGGTGATGGCCGGGTGGCTGAAGGTGACGTTGAAGGCCTCGTCGCCTTCGCGGACTGCGTCGCCCTTGACCTGCAGGGTGAACAGGCCTTCGCTGACGCCGGAGGCCAGGGTGATGGTGCCGGTGAGCGGGGTCAGGAAGTCGTCGGCATTGACGGCGCCGGCGACGCTGTAGCTGACGGTGACGGCCTCGTTCCCCGGGCCCGCGCGCAGCACGCGGAAGGTGAAGGGGGTGGTGGCGCCGTCGGCACCCTCGCCGCGATCCACGTCCAGGGCCAGCACGGTGACGGCCATGTCGTCGCCGACGATGGTGGCCGCGGCGCTGGACTGCAGCGGATTGACGGTGACCCCGCCGCCGGCGCTGGAGAGCTGCACCGAGAACTGTTCGTCGGATTCACCCACGGTGTCGGCGGCGACCTGGATGACGAGCTCCTTGGTGGTCTCGCCGGCCAGGAAGTGCAGGGTGCCCTGAGGCAGCACGCCGTTCAGGAAGTCGGCGGCGTTGGCGGGCGCCGAGCCGCTGCCACCCACCTGCCAGTTGATGTCGGCGGCCAGCTCGTCGGCACCCGCGCGGGTGACGGTGAAGCGGTAGGCGGTGGTGCCGCCGCTGTTGCCCTCCTCCAGGCTGGTGTCGATGGCGGTGACGCTGAACTGGCTGTCGTCGTTGAGGACGACCCCGGCGGCCTGGTCATTGATCAGGTCGATGCCGACGGCGTCGGTGAGCACGACCCGGAAGTTCTGGTCAGGGCCCAGCACGTTGTCGCCGGCCACCGGGATCTGGATGTCGTAGATCGTCTGGCCCGGTGCCAGGGTGATGCTGCCGCTGGGGAGCATGTTGCCGACGAAGTCGCTGGCGGTGATCGGATAGCTGCCCACGCCTTCCACGTGCCAGTTGAGGCTCACGGTGTCGGTGTTGGAGCCCAGCCGCTCGACCCGGTAGGTGAAGAAGGTCGTGCCGCTGTCGCCTTCATACTTCTCGGCGTTACCGACGGCGGTGAGGGTCAGGCCGGTGTCGTCGTTGCCGATCAGGGTGCTGGCCGTGCCTTCGAGGATGGTGGCGCCCGCTGCATCGCTGAGCTCCACCGAGAAGCCCTCGGCCATCTCGCCGGTGTTGTCACCGGCCACCGTGATGGTGATGGTCTTGGTGGTTTCGCCGATGCCGAAGGCCACCGCGCCGCTCTGGTACACCCCGCCGAAGTCCTGGGCGTTGGCCGGGTTGGTGCCGCTGGGGATGACCTGCCACAGCACGCTGGAGGTGACCGTGGTGTCGCCGCTGCGGGTGACGGTGAAGGTGAAGGGGGTTTCCTCGCCGGTGTCGCCTTCCGGGGTGGAGGCGTGGTCGGCGGCGATCAGCAGCACGGCGTCGTCGTTGATGACGGTGCCGGTGGCGGTGGCCGCCGCGGCGGTGGAGCCGTAGCTGGGATTGCCCAGGGAGACGCTGAAGGTCTCGTCGTATTCGCCGAGGGTGTCGGCGTTCACATGGACGGTGAACTCCTTGCTGGTCTCGCCGTCGGCGAAGGTGACGGTGCCGGTCTGGGTCAGGAACTCGCTGTTGCCCACGGGGCGCAGGCCGGAGCCGGCCGCGTTCCATTCGACGCTGGCGGCGCCGGTGGAGGTGCCGCTGCGGTCGATACGGAAGGTGAAGGCGGTGGTGCCGCTGTTGCCTTCCAGCTGGGACGCGGATACCGCGGACACGGTCAGGGTGTCGTCGTCGTCGATGATGGTGCCGATCACGTTGTTGCTGGTGATGTCGGCGTGGGTGCTCTGGCCGGAGAGCTGGACCGTGAAGTCCTGGCTGCCTTCGTCGAGGCCGTCGCCAGCCACATTGACCAGGATGGTCTGGGTGATTTCGCCCGGGGCAAAGGTGACACTGCCGGACGGCAGCACGCCGCCGGGGAAGTCAGCGGCCACGGCGCTGCCGGCCACCACGTTCCAGTTGACCGAGGTGCTGACCGACAGGTCGCCGCTGCGGGTGACGGTGAAGCTGAGCTGACCCGGGTTGCCGGTGTCGCCTTCGACGGCGCTGCCGACCGCGGCCGACAGGGCCAGGTCCACGTCGTCGTCGCGGATGATGCCGGCGGCGGTGGAGGCCAGGGCATCCACGGTGCTGCCGGAGCCGGGGTTGTAGAGCTCGACGTCGAAGCCTTCGGCCAGCTCCACGTTGCGGTCGCCGGCAATGGCGATGTTGAGTACGGCGCTGTCCTGGCCATCGACGAAATTGACGGTGCCCGAGGTGGCGACGAAGTCGCCGGCCACGGTGTCGCCATGGACGATGCGCCAGCCCACGCTGGAGCTGCCGGCGGTGCTGCCGCTGCGGGTGACGGTGAAGCTCAGGATGCCGGGTGCGCCGGAGCCTTCGGCGCCGTCGGCGGCCAGGGCGGCGATGGACATCACGTCATCGTCATTGACGAGGGTGGCGTCGGCACTCTGGTGGGTGAAGCTGTGCACCAGGCTGTCGCTGGGGGGGCTGAGGGTGACGGTGAAGCCTTCGTCGCTCTCCAGCAGGCTGTCGCCCGCCACCTGGACGACGATGTCCTGGGACATCACGCCCTGGCCAAAGCTGAGGGTGCCGTTGGGGAAGAAGCCGTTCAGGAAGTCGGAGGCATCGGCCGCATGGGTGCCCGAGCCGGCCACGCTCCAGTCGAGGGTGGTGGCCGCCGTGCCGCCCGTGCGGGTGACGCGGAAGACGAAGTTGTGGCTGGCGCCGTCGCCTTCGACCGACGGGAGGCTGAAGCCGGCGATGCTCCAGTCCACATCGTCACTGGTGATGGTGCCGATGGCACTGCCGGTGATGATGTCGGCGCCGATGGAGGCGTTGGACAGGCCGATGGTGAAGTTCTCGTTGCCTTCCACTTCCACGTCGCCCTGCACGGTGACGGTGATGGTCTTGCTGAGCTCGCCGCTGGCGAAGGACAGGCTGCCGCTGGGCAGCACGCTGCCCAGGAAGTCGGCCGCATCGGCGGTTCCGGCGCTGGCGGCCCAGTCCACCGTGGCGGCCAGGTTCAGGTTGCCGCTGCGGGTGACGGTGAAGGTCAGGTCGGTGGTGGTGCCGTCGTGGCCTTCGACGCGGGTGGCGGTGGTGCCGCTGATGCGCAGGGAGGCTTCGTCATCGGTGATGGTGGCATCCGCCGTGCTATGGGTGAACACTACGCCGTTGGGGCCGCTGAGGCTGAGGCGGAAGCTCTCGTTGGATTCGCCCGAGTAGTCGCCCTTGACCGGAACCTGGATGGTCTTGCTGGTCTCGCCGGCGGCAAAGGTGATGTTGCCGCTGGTGGCGACGAAATCGGCTGCGCTGGTGGGGTCGGCGCCGATGCCGGCGACGCTCCAGTCCAGGGTCTGGGACGCGCTCAGGTTGCCGCTGCGGGTGACCACGAAGTCGAAGTAGGTGGTGTCGCCGGTGTTGCCTTCGAGGGCGGTGGACGGGGCGGTGACATCGAACACCACGTCGTCGGCCTGGATGGTGCCGTTGGCGGCCGCGGTGGTGATGGTGACGCCGCTGGAGGGGTTGGACAGGGTGACGGTGAAGTCCTCGTCCGGCTCGCCGGCCAGGTCTCCGCTGACCAGCACGGTGAGGGTCACGCTGCCCTGGCCGGCGGGCAGGGTCAGGGTGCCGGAGGGCAGGCTGCCGCCGAAGTCGGCGCCGTCGGCCGGGTTGAGGCCCGTGCCGGCGATGGCGTAGTTCACCGTCTCGGCTTCGCCCAGGTAACCGCTGCGGGTGACGGTGAAGGTGTAGGCGGTGGTGCCGCTGTTGCCTTCCGCCTTGGCCGCCGACAGGGCGCTGATGGCGATGGTCGAGTCGTCGTTGAGGATGTCGGTGACGGCGGTGGCGGCCTGGATCTGGCCGCCGCTGGCGTTGGACAGGGTGACGGTGACGCTCTCGTCGCTCTCCACATTGAGGTCGCCCACCACCTGGATGGTGATGGTCTTGGTCGCTTCGCCGTCGGCGAAGCTGACCGTGCCGCTGGGCAGGCCGCCGTTGCTGCCGAGGGCGTCGCCGGTGGCGAAATCGGCGGCATTGGCGAGCGCCGAGCCGAGCTTCCAGTCCACGCTGCCGGCGCCGCTGGTGTCGCCGCCCCGGGTGACGGTGAAGGTCAGGCTGGTGGTGCCGCTGTGGCCTTCCTGGATCGTCGCCTGGTTGGCCGCGATGTGGAACACGGCGTCATCGTTCTCGATGGTGCCGGTGGCCGTGGCGGTGGTGATGCTGTCGCCGGTGGTGCCGCCGCCCAGGGCGATCTGGACGGTGTAGGTCTCGTCGGTCTCGGGGGTGGTGTCGCTGGTGGGCGTGATGGTGATGGTCTTGCTCATCTCGCCCGGCGCAAAGGTGACCGAGCCGGAGGGCAGGCTGCCACCGAAGTCGGCTGCGTCCACCGTGCCGTTGGCGCCACCGGTGAGGACCGACCAGGTGATGGTCTGGCTCTGGTTGGTGTCGTGGGTGCGGGTGATGGTGAAGGTCTGGGCGGTGTTTTCGGGCGTGCTGGCGCTGGTGCCGGCGATGGCGAAGGCCGAGTCGTCGTTGGTGATGGTGGCGTTGGCCGTGACGTCGATGGCTTCATCGATGCCCGACAGGCTGCCCAGCTGGATGGAGAAGGTCTCGTTGGCCTCCGGGGCCGTGTCGCCCACCACGGTGACGCTGATGGTCTTGCTGCTCTCGCCGGCGGCAAAGCTGACGGTGCCGCTGGTGGCACCGCTGAAGTCGCCGGCGGCGGTGGTGCCATTGAACAGGGTCCAGGTCATCGACGAGGCGCCCGACAGGTCACCGCTGCGGGTGACCGTGAAGTTCATGACCTGGTTGCTGTCGCTCTCGACGATGGACGAGTCGGCGATGCTGATGCCGGTGTCGTCGGTCAGCACGGTGAGGGTGCTGGTGGCGAGGTTCTGGGTGTTGGTGATGTTGGGGGAGGCGCTGGTGAGCACGTCCTCGTAGATCACCACCCGGAAGGTCTCGTTGGTCTCGGCGATCAGGTCACCCTTGATCAGCACGTTGAAGTTGGCGGTCAGCACGCCGTTGGCGAAGCTCACCGTGCCGGAGGGCAGGCCGCTGTTGTTCCCCAGGCTGTCGGTGCTGGTGAAGTCGGCGGTGTTGGTGGGGTTGGCACCCACGGCCTCGACGCGCCAGCGCAGGGTGGCGGCACCCGAGTAGCCGGTGCCGCTGCGGGTGACGTCGAAGGAGAAGGTCTGGTTGGCGCCCTGGTCGGTTTCCACCAGGCTGGTGCTGGTGGGGGTCAGGTTGTAGGTGGTGTCGTCGTCGAAGATGGTCCCCGACAGGTCGAGGGTGGTCGTCGGCGTGGTGTAGCTGTTGTTGGAATCCAGGTAGTAGCTCTGGAAGCGCACGGCGGAGCCGGTGGTATCTCCCGGGGCGGTGAGCCGCAGGGTGAAGGTCTCGTTGTTCTCCACGGTCACGTCATCGTTGAGGATGTCGGCGAGGGAGATGTTGTAGGTGTAGGTGCCGTAGGACGTCGCCTGGGCGGCCAGGGTGAAGCTGCCGCTGGTGTAGAGGAAGTCGCCCGCTGCGGTGGTGCCGTTGATGAGGGTGTAATTGACGACGATGTCGCTGTCCAGGCGCCCGCCACGGATCACCGAGAAGGTGAGGGGGTTGCCCTCGTAGGCGCTGGTGTTGACGCCGCTGTAGTAGCTGACATCGCCGCCGCTGCCGCCGGCGTAGGTGTCCCAGCCGTTGATCCACAGGCGGATGTCGTCGTTCTTGAGGGTGGTGGTGACGCTGGCCTGGGCGTTGTCGATGTTGGCCGGGCCGTACGCATCGGTGTACAGGGGCCAGTGTTCGGCATCATCCGGATTGATCACCGAGAAGGTGAGGGTCCGGTTGTCTTCCACGTAGCGGTCGCCGTAGTAGGTGACGACCACGTTCTTGGTGGTCTCGCCGGCGGCGAAGCTGACCAGACCGTAGGTCTGGTTGTAATAGGGTTTCTGAACGCCGGTGGCGTCGCCGCCATAGGTCATGACCTCGGCGCTGCCGCTGGCGCTGGCCCAGTTGACATAGCTGCCGTCGATGCGCCAGGCCACCGTGGTGGGGTAGTCGAGGGCGCCGTCGCGGCCAGCCTGATCGCTGCGGGTGACGGTGAAGGTGACGGTGTTGCCGACGGCGCTGTCGCTGGCGCCGGTGCCTTCAAACTCGCTGCTCTTGTTGACCGAGACGCTGATCAGCGGATCAGGCTCGTTGTCATAGATGCGCGCGGTGTCGGTGTAGCCGGTGCTGGCTGTTTCCAGGTCGTGGTTGGCTTCGCCGGCATTGATGTTGTTGGCGTTGCTGAGGACGATGCCCAGCTCTTCGCGCCAGGTCTCGGTCCAGGTGTCGTCCACGGTCTGGACCAGGATGGTCTTGGTGGTCTCGCCGTCCTCAAAGGTCAGGGTGCCGGTCCAGGCGCCGGCATTGAATGTTGCGGTGCCGTTGCTGGTGGTGACGCCGGAGATGTCGCTGGGGTCGAGCTTGTACCAGCTGCCGGTATTGGTGTTGCCTTCGTTGGTGGTCTCGGAGCCCGGCAGGGTCAAGGACCAGTCGACGGTATCCGTGCCGCGGCTGTCGCCCTGGCGGGTGACGGTGTAGGTGATGACGTTGCCTTCGGTGACGTCGTTGGCGCTGGCGTCGAAGCGGGTGTCGTCGTTGGTGAGGACCAGGTAGTTGTTGTTGTAGCCGGAGCCGTCCGGGTTGCCGTTGAAGCTGCTGCCGCCGCTGGTGGTGGTCAGGTAGACGCGGAAGGCCTCGTCGTATTCACCCACGTTGTCGCGGGCGGTGTAGACCTTGATGTAGCCCCACTCCTGTCCGTCGGCGAAATTGAGCCGGCCGGAAGCAAAGCCGCCGTTGGTGCCCAGGGCGTCCTGGCCCGGCTTGAAGTCGTTGATGTCGGTGGCTACGTAGCTGCTCACGCTGGTGCCGAGCTTCCATTCCACCCAGGCGGTGCCCGAGGTGGCGATGGTGCGGCGCACGGCGAAGACGTGCTCGATGTAGTCGTCGCTGGGGCCGCCGTCGGCCAGGGTGTCGCCTTCGAGCTTGCTGCTGACGTAGCTGAAGGAGTTGGTCTCACCGGTGTTGGCCAGATCGCCCAGGTCGAACAGGGCTTCGTCCCGCTCGATTTCCCCGAACAGGTAGCCGGAGTTGGTGTTGTTGTACTGGGCGTTGTCGGCGACCCAGCCACCCATGTGATCCGAGTTGAAGAAGGCGCCGCCGCCGTTGATACGTGGGTCATTGTGCACCGTGGTGACCTGATCCACGCCCGTGCCGCCGGACAGGGCGATCTGGAACCACTCGTCGTTCTCCACCACGTCGTCACCGGACACGGTGATGGTGATGGTCTTGCTGGTCTCGCCGCTGGCGAAGCTGACGGTGCCGGAGGGCAGGCTGCCGCCGAAGTCGTTGGCGTCGGCGGAGTTTGACCAGGCGTTCTCCTCGGCGTCATAGACGTTGGTGCCCTGCACCGCCCAGTTGAGGGACGAGGCCTTGTTGAGATCGCCGGAGCGGGTGAAGGTGACCGTGAAGGTGGACGACTGGCCCGCCACCGTCTCGGCGACGCGCATGTCGTCGATGGAGGCGGTGATCTGGGTGTCGTCGTTCTGGATGGTGCTGGTGTAGCTGCCGGTGGCGCCGATGGAGCTGCCGGCATTGGCACCGCTCAGGTTGATGTTGAAGGTCTCGTTGTTCTCGATGCTGCCGACGTCGGTGTCACCGTAGGCGTAGACCGTGATGGTCTGGGTGGTGACGCCGGAGTTGAAGGTCAGGGTGCCGCTGGGCGTGATGTTGGCCGAGACGCCGTTGGTGAAGTCGTTGATGTTGGTGCTGATGTGGCCGACGCCCCAGTTCACCGTGTTGGTCTGGCTCAGGTAGCCGGTACGGGTGACGGTGTAGGTCAGGGCCGTGCCGGTGTGGCCGTTGTCGCCTTCCACGATGCTGGCCGTGCCGGCAGTGATGTTGAACTCGGCGTCGTCGTTGCGTACGTAACCGTCGGCAGTACCGCCCTGGATCTCGGTGCCCGCGGACGGGGTGGAGAGGTTGACCCGCAGGGCCTCGTCCACTTCCAGGGTGCTGTCGCCGGCGATGCGCAGGGTGATGGTCTTGCTGGTCTCGCCGCTGGTGAAGCTCAGGGTACCGAAGGGGATGCCGTTGCCGTCCTTCGATACGCCGGCCGGCTGGCTGGCATAGAAGTCGGTGCCATTGACGGAACTGGCCACGCCGGTGTCAACCGCCCAGCTGACCGTGGAGGTCTGGGACGAATTGCCCGAGCGGGTGACCGTGAAGGTGTAGTCCACATAGGAGGCGTTGCCTTCGTTCTTGTCGGCGAGCAGGGGCGTGATGGTCAGGCCGGCGTCGTCGTTGGTGAGCACCGTGGACGCGGCGGCGGTGACGATGTTGCTGTTGGCCGGCGCATTCGACAGGGTGACGGTCATCGTCTCGTCGGATTCGACGGTGGAGTCGCCCTTGATGTTGACCACGATGGTGGCGCTGGTCTGGCCGTCGGCGAAGCTGACGGTGCCGGTGGACGCCTGGCCTGCGGCCAGGTCGGTGCCGGTGGCGAAGCCGTTGGTGCCGGTGATGGTCCAGGTCAGGTCGCGCGCGCCGTCGAGGGACCCGCTGCGGGTCACCGTGTAGGTGACGGTGCTGTCGGTGTTGCCTTCGGCCCGGGTGGTGGTGGCCGTGCTGATGCTGAAGTTGTCGTCGTCGGTGAGCAGGACGGTGCTCTTGCTGCCGTCTCCCGGCTGGATGATGCCGTTGACGGGGTTGCCCAGTACCACCTGCAGGGTCTCGTCGCTCTCGAGGGTCAGGTCGCCCTGGACGTTGAGGGTGATGGTCTTGCTGGTCTCGCCCGCGGCAAAGCTGACGGTGCCGCTGGGCAGGCCGCTGTTGGTGCCGAGGATGTCCTGGTTGCCGACGAAGTCGGCGGTGGTGAGGCCGGCGGAAGTGCTGAGGGCCCAGGTGACGCTGCTGGTGCCGCTGGTGTCGCCGTTGCGGGTGACGGTGAAGACCACCGGGGTGGTTCCGCTGCCGCCTTCGGCGGTGTTGGCCGGGGCGCTCAGCACGAAGTTGGTGTCATCGTTGTTGATGACGGTGCTGGCGGTGGTCGTACCGAGGGTGGTGTTGGCAGAGGGGTTGCTGAGGGTGAGGGTGAAGGTCTCGTTGTTGGCCTCGGCAACGGTGTCGCCGATGACATTGAAGGTCACGGCCAGTTCGCTGACGCCCACGCCGAAGTTGAGGGTGCCGGTGGGCAGCACGCCGCCGGCCACATCGGCCGCATTGGCGCCGTTGCTGCCGGCGACGGCGTAATCCACCGTGGCGGCCACGCTGAGATCACCCGTGCGGGTGACGGTGTAGGCCACCTGGGTGGTGCCGCTGTTGCCTTCGGCGATGGCGGCGTTGGCGGCGCTGACCGAGAAGCGCTGGTCGTCGTTGACGATGCGCCCCGTGGCGGTGGCGTCGGCGATGATCTGCGGCGTGTTGTCGAGCAGCTTGGCGTTGCTGATGGTGACGGTGAAGCCTTCGTCGAGCTCCACGTTCAGATCGCTGGCCACGGTGATGCTGAGGGTCTTGGTGGTCTCGTTGGCCGCGAAGGACAGGGTGCCGGTGGGCAGGCTGCCACCGAAGTCCGCAGCGTCGGCTGCGCTGGCGCTGCTGCCGGTGACGGCCCAGTCCACCGTGGCGGCATCGCCGACGGCCCCGGCACGGGTCACCGTGAAGGTGTAGGTGGTGTTGCCGCTCTGGCCTTCGGCCTTGTCGGTGTCGGTGGCGACGATGGAGAAGCCGGTGTCGTCGTTGGTGATGGTGCTGCCGGCGGTGGTGCCGGTGAGGGCGGTGTTGGCGCCGGCAGGCTGCAGGACGATGTTGAAGGACTCGTCCAATTCCACCTGGTCATCGGTCTTGACCTGCACGGTGACGGTGGCGGTGCTGGCGCCGGCGGCAAAGCTGACGGTGCCCGAGGGCAGGCCGCCATTGCTGCCAAGGACGTCCTGGCCGGTGATGAAGTCGCCGATGGAGGCGGAGCCGACTCCGCCCGGCAGTTCGAGCAGCCAGTCGATGTCCTGGGCCAGGGACAGGTCGCCGCCCCGGGTCACGGTGAAGGTGAAGGCCGTGGAGGCCCCGTCGCCGGTATTGCGTTCGGCCTGGCTGGCTGCGTCGGCGGTGATGCCGAAGGTCGAGTCGTCGTTGGTGACCTCGGTGCTGGCCGTGGCGGTGGTGATGTAGCTGCGGTCGTGGGCAGGGTTGCCGACGGGGTTGGAGAGCGTGATGAGGAGGGTTTCGTTGCTCTCGTTCAGGTTGTCACCGGTCTGGGTGAGGCTGATGACCTTGACGGTTTCGTTGGCGGCAAAGCTGAGGGTGCCCGAGAGGGGCGTCCCGACGCCGAAATCGTCCGCGTCCATGCCGCTGGCGGCCCAGTCGACGGTGATGGGCGAGGCCGTGTCGCCGCTGCGGGTGACGGTGAATTGCAGCACGCGGGACTGGCCGGTGCTGCCTTCGAGGACGGTCGTCGCGCCGGCGCTGATGCTGATGCCGATGTCGTCGGCCACCACGCTGCCGCTGGCGCTGGGGGTGACGATCTCGGTGTTGCCGTCGGCACCCGACAGGGTGATGGTGAAACCTTCGGTGCTTTCGACCGTGGTGTCGCCACTGCTGTAGACGGTGATGGTCTGGGTCAGGACGCCGGGGGCGAAGCTCAGGCTGCCCGAGGGCAGGGTGCCGCCGAAGTCAGCCGCATCGACGGGGTGGCCGCCGCTGCCGGTGAGGGCCCAGTCAACGGTGGTGGTGCCGGTGGTGACGCCGGTCCGGGTCACGGTGAAGGTGTGGGCCTGGGTGCCGCTGTCGCCTTCGACGAGGGCGGTGCTGGTGGCGCTGACGGCCAGGCCGGTGTCGTCGTTGATGATGCTGCCCGTGGCGCTGGCGGTGCCGATGGTGGAGCCGGTGGCCGGGCTGGACAGGGTGACGGTGAAGCCTTCGTCCCGCTCGTCGGAGTAATCGCCGGCGACCTGTACGGTAATGGTCTTGCTGGTTTCGTTGGCGGCAAAGTCGAGGACGCCGGAGGGCAGGGCCGCACCGACAAAGTCGGCGGCATCGGCTGCGTGGGTGCCGCTGCCGGCAACGCTCCAGGCCACCTGGCCGGCGCGGGTGAGATCACCGCTGCGGGTGACGACGTAGGTGAAGCTGGTCACCGCGCCATTCACGCCTTCGTTGGCGGTGCCGCTCTGGACGGCGATGTGGAACTGGTGGTCGTCGTTGATCAGGGTGCCGGTGGCGGTGCCGTTGGCCACCGTGGCGCCCGGCTCGGGGCTGCCCAGGGTGAGGGTCAGGCCCTCGTTGGCCTCCAGGTCCGAGTCGCTGGCGATCTGCAGCACGATCTCCTTGCTGCTCTCCCCCGGGGCGAAGGTGATGGAGCCGACAGGCAGCACGCCACCCACGAAGTCGGCGCCGTCCACCGGGTTGGCGGAGCTGCCGGTGACGCTGTAGGTGATGGTGTCGCTGCCGTCCAGGTCGCCGCTGCGCTGGACGGTGTAGCGGAGCTCGGTGAGGCCGCCGCTGCCTTCGTCGATGGCCGCCGAGGGCAGCAGGGTGATGACCACGTCGTCGTTACGGACCAGGCCTGCAGATTCGCCGACGGCGATCTCGGAGCCCGCGGACGGATTGGACAGGCGGACGGTGAAGCCTTCACTGGCTTCGACGGCATGGTCGGGGGTGAGGGGCAGGTTCACCACCAGGCTGTTGACCCCGCGGCCGAACACCAGGGAGCCCGAGAACTGGGTGCCGGGCAGGAAGTCGTTGCTGTCCACGCCGTCAATAGCGGCAAATTCGAGGGCCCAGTCCACGCTGGCGACGACGGTCAGGTCGCCGCTGCGGGTGACGGTGAAGCTGGCCTGGCGGACGCCGTTGCTGTTGCCTTCGTTGGTGGTGAGGGCGGTGCCGTCGAGCACGAAGCCCGAGTCGTCATTGAGGACGATGCCGATCGCGCTGCCCTGGAGGACCATGGCGCCCGGGGTGCTGCTGGAGATGGAAACGGTGAAGTCTTCCCGGGTCTCCAGATGGCTGTCCGGTGTCGGGGTGATGGCGATGACGACCTCGCTCTGGCCCGGGGCGAAGGTGACGGAGCCGGAGGGCAGGGTGCCGCCGAAGTCGGCCGCATTCGTCGGGTTGGCGCCGCTGCCATTGACCTGCCATGCCACGGTGGCGCTGCCGGAGAGGTCACCGACACGGGTGATGGCGAAGAGCTGGGGCTGATCGATGGCGGAGCCTTCCTTGCGGACGGCGTCGCGGGCGACGATGGAGATGGCCTGGTCGTCCGGGTCGATCACCGCCAGCGCGGTGCCCACATCGATCTGGGTGTTGGCGTTGAGCGGATTGAGGGTGAACGCGAAGGTCTCGAAGCCTTCGAGGACGCTGTCGCCGGACAGGTCTACATAGACCAGCTTGCTGGACTCGCCGGCGGCAAAGCTGACGGTACCCGACAGGGCCTGGCCGACCGCGAAGTCGTCGGGTGTGGTGGGGGATTCGCCATAGCCGGAGATGGTGTAGCCGATCTCACCGGCCTGGCTCAGGTCGCCGGCGCGGGTGACCGTGAAGGCCTGGCGGCCGCCGCTGCCGTTGCCCTCGAGGGTGGAGGGCGTGACGGCGTTGACGCTGTACTGGGTCTCGTCGGTGTAGATGTGGCCGTAGGCGTCGCCATTGATGATCTGTATGCCGGGGGGCGGATTGACCAGCACGATGCCGAAGGTCTCGTCGTATTCCTGCAGGGCATCGCCCTTGACGTAGACGGTGACGGTCCGGGAAATCTCGTTGGCGCCGAAGTGGAGGCTGCCGCTGGGCAGGCCATCGTTGCCACCCAGGCCGTCCTGGCCGCCCATGAAGTCGTTGGCATCGGCGGCGTGCACACCCACGCGCACGAAGCGCCAGGAGATGTCGGCTTCCTGGCCGAAGGTTTCGGAGCGGGTGACGTGGAAGGTCACTGCGACCTGAGTGCCATTGGCCCCTTCGACGACGTTGAGGGTGTCGCCAGTCAGGCTGAAGCCCACGTCGTCGTTGATGATGTTGGTGGACGCCTCGGCGTCGCCCAGGCGCAGGTTGCCCTGGGGGTTGGACAGGGTGGCGGTGAGCACGGCGTCGGGTTCGACGATACGGTCACCGGCAAAGGCGACGGTGATGACCCGGCTGGTCTCGCCGATGGCAAAGTGCACGGTGCCGGCAGGCAGGGTGCCGCCGAAGTCGGCTGCCGGGAGGCCGCTGACCGACCAGTCCACGGACGATGCGGCGCTGCCGTCGGCGCGGCTGACGGTGAAGCTGACCTGGGTCTGGGTGCCGGTGTCGCCTTCGAGTACCTGGACAGCGTTGGCGGAAATGGAGACCAGGCTGTCGTCATCCAGCACCACGGTGCTGGCCGTGGCGGTGCCCAGGTGCAGGTTGGCGCCCGGGTTGGAAAGCGTGACGGTCAGGGTTTCGTCGGGCTCGATGCTGCGGTCGCCGACGACGGGCACGGTGATGGTCTTGGTCAGCTCGCCCACGGCGAAGGTGACGGTGCCGCTGGGCAGGGGGCCGCCCACGTCGGCGGCGTCGAGGCCGCTGGCCGCCCAGTCCACGGTGCTGGCGGCGAGGCCGTTGTCCCGGGTGAGGGTGAAGCTGAGGGTCTGGGTGGTGCCCTCGTCCCCTTCGGGCACGTCCACGGCGACGGCGGCGATGCTCACCGTGGCGTCGTCGTTGAGCACCGTGGTGCTGGCGCTGCCGGTCCCGATGCCCAGGCTCTGGCCGGGGTTGGACAGGGTGACGGTGAGGTTCTTGTCAACGTCGATGACGTGGTCGCCGGTGAAGCTGACCGTGATGGTCTTGCTGGTTTCGCCCACTCCGAAGCTGATCGTGCCGCTCGGCAGGCTGCCGCCGAAGGCTGCGGCATCCAGGCCGCTGACGGCCCAGTCGACCGTGCTGGCGTTGAGGCCGATGTCGCGCACCACGTTGAAGGTGAGGCTGCGGGTGTCGGCCTCGCCCCCCTCGGCGATGGAGGTGGTGACGGCGCTGATGTTGACGGTGGCGTCGTCGTTGAAGATGGTGGTGACCGCGCTGGCGGTGGCCAGGGACAGGTTGGGGCCGGGGTTGGACAGGCTGACCGTGAGGAGCTCGTCCGGCTCGGGGGTGCCGTCGCCGGTGAGCGTCAGGGTGATGGTCTTGCTGGTTTCGCCCGGCGCGAAGACCACGGTGCCCGAGGGCAGGGTGCCGCCGAAGTCGGCCGCATTGACGCCGGAGACCGTCCAGTCGACGCTGCTGGCAAAGCCGGACTGGGTCCGGGTGACGGTGTAGGTGAGGGTCCGGCTGTCGCCGGTGAAGCCTTCTACGACGCTGGCCTGGTCGGCGCTGATGCCGACGCTGCCGTCATCGTTGAGAACCTGGGTGGACGCGGAGGCCGCGGGGATGCCGTTGCCGCCGAGGGTCACGGTGACCGTCTCGTCGGGCTCGACCAGGCGGTCGCCGGCCAGGGGCAGGCTGATGGTCTTGCTCGTCTCGCCCGGTGCGAAATCGAGGGTGCCCGAGGGCAGCACGCCGCCGAAATCGGCAGGGTCGAGGCCGGATGCGCTCCAGCTCACCTGGTCGGCGCCCACCGCGTTGCTGCGGGTGACGGTGTAGGTGAGGAACTGGGTGCTGCCCTGGTCGCCTTCGCTGACGCTTGTCTGATTGGCGGTGATGCTGAAGGTGCCGTCGTCGTTGAGGACCGCGGTGCTGGCCCGATCGGTGCCCAGCGTCAGGTTGGCGCCCGGGTTGCTCAGGACCACGCCGAGGGTCTCGTTGGCCTCGATGGTCCGGTCACCGCTGAGGGTGATCTCGATGGTCTTGGTCGTTTCGCCGTTGGCAAACAGCAGGCTGCCGGCGGGCAGGGTGCCGCCGAAGTCGGCCGCGTCCATGCCGTCGAGGGTCCAGTCCACCGTGGAGGCGCCCACGCTGGTGCTGCGCACCACGGTGAAGCTCAGCACCTGGCTGGTGCCGGTGTGCCCTTCGACGACGCTGCCCTGGCCTGCGCTGATGCTCACCGTGCCGTCGTCATCGACGACCTGGGCGCTGGCGCTGGGCTGGTCGATCAGCAGGCCTTCGGTGGGGGACTGGAGCTGCAGGGTGACGGTGCGGCCGGCCTCGATGGCCCGGTTGCCGGCGAGGGGGATGCTGATGCGTACTTCAGTCTGCCCGGCGGCAAAGTTGACCGTGCCGGTGAGGGCGCCATCAGCCAGTTGGGCGGCGTCGATGCCGCTGAGCGTCCATTGGGCCGAGGCGGTGGTGAAGGGGTTGTCGCGGGTCACCACGAACACCAGTACGCCGGCGCTGCCGGTGTCCCCTTCGACGACCTGGGCCTGGGCGGCGCTGACGCTGGCGTGGCTTTCGGTGATGGCTGCGGGGGGCGGGGCTTCATTGCCGCCCGGAGTGCCCG